>CALWEC010000157.1 GCA_944376945.1 uncultured Lachnospiraceae bacterium
GCCGCCAGCAGCAGCCCCATCAGCGCCCAGGCAAATTTCCCCAGCCGGTTTTCGTTGTTGGCGACGCCGGTTTTCTCATATTCCCGCAGGGACAGCACGGCCACCGCCATCTTTAAGCACGCCGGGAAGAAGGGGAACAGCACGCAGAACCAAAGGGGCACCCCCATCCTAGGCCCGGCCAAAAGGCACAGGATCAGAAAGCCCGCCACCAGCTTCAGCATGGCGTAGCCGTAGTTTACCAGGGTGTAGCTCCGGGCGTCCATACGCATTAAGATCATGGCGTAGTATTTATCCCGGGTGGGATTAAACAGATAGGTGTTGACAAAGGATCCCAGGATGGTTAAAAACAGCAGCAGGTGCGGATACAAGGCTCCCGCCGGCGTGTCCTGGTACAGGAAGCCCATCAGCACCAGGAAGAACCCTAGGTACAGGGCTTTCCCAAGACACAGGGACACGGCCTCCCAGAGGACCGACAGAATGTTGGCAAAAATCTTAAACCCCCGCACCCGGTACAGCGTCCCCGGAAGAATCCGCTTGACCAACGGGATCTGCTTCAGGGCGTACAAAATGCCGTTGACCCGGTAGGTGTTCCGAAGGGAAAAGGAAATCCGCAGCGTCTTAAGCATGGCACGCCTCCTGCCCTTCCTCCCGAAGGGCCTCCAGGATTTTTTCCTTAAATTCCTGGCTGTCCAGGTTGGTCTTGTCCACCACTTCCAAGATGCCATGGCTCAGCAACACAATGGCATCGCACAGATCCAGGGCCAGATCCAGGATATGGGTGGAAAAGATGGTGATCCGCCCTTCCTTCAGGGAGCGGAGCAGCTGCTTCATCTCCTCCGCCACCACCACGTCCAGGGAGGTCAGCGGCTCGTCCAAAAGGAGAACCGGCGGCTGGGCGATGATGTTCACCAGCATCTGCATCTTATTTTTCATGCCGTGGGAATAATCCTTCAGCAGCTTGTCCCGATCCTCTGAGTCAATGCCCATATAGGAAAAATAATCGTCCAAAGGCTTCGGATCCGGAATGCTGTCCTGGTTAATCTCCATAAAAAATTTTAAGAACTCCCGGCCGGTCAAAAACTCCGGCACCGTAGGGGTGGATAGGACGTATCCGATATCCTCCGCCTTTACCTCCCGCCTTTCCCCGTTTTCCTCCAGCCAGAAGGTTCCGCCGTCCGGCTTCAAATCCCGGTTCAGGCAGTTGAACAGGGTGGTTTTTCCCGCGCCGTTCCGCCCCAGAAGGCCGTAGATTTTCCCGCTTTCAAAGGAAAAGGTAATGTCCCGCAGGACCTCCTTTTTTTCAAAGTGCTTTTCCAAATGTTCAATCAGTAGTTTCATAGCCGCTCCCTTATGCTCTCGGATGTTTCGGCTCTATTATGCCAGAGCTTTCAGAAAACGGCAAGAAAATTTTCCGTTAAAAAAACGGATAGGGGAAATTTGTGCCTCCGTCACTGGGACTTTTGGGAACGCAGCTCCTTGGCCTCCTTTCCGGTCACATGCTCCAATTCCATCTCCAGCATGCACAAGGGCTTCCACTCCCGCTCAATGGCGCGCGACCGCTGATCCTGGCTGTCCCCCGGGGCGTATTTGGCCGCCAGCCGCTCAATGGCCCGGCGCTTTTCCCCGTCCTCCTCCAAGATCCGCACCTTCCCAAACGCGATGACGCTGCGGAAATAGGTGGTGTATTCCTCCGGCACCACCTGGTCCTGGCCGATGACGCAGAACGAGGCCTTGGGCTCCCTCCGCAGCGCGTCCAGCTTGTGTCCTGCCTGGGCACAGTGAAAGTACAGCTTCCCCTCTGCGTACACATAGCTAAGGGGCACCGCGTAGGGATATCCTCCCTCTCCCGCCACCGCCAGCACGCCGGAGGTGCCTTCCTCCAGGATCTGGTCCACTTCCGCTTGGCTCAACTCCTGTTTTCCTCTCCGCATCGGTCGAAACATATGGATCCTCCTGACTGGAAAACCGGCCAAGGCTTGTCCTTAACCGGTTTTTTCCTTCTTTTTTGCTATTGTATCACAATCTTGAAAGATCCGCGAGGCTGTTTTTTTTCCTTCCGCTCCAGACGGAAACAGTTAAAGCTCCTTCTGGATATCCGTAAATTTCTGGGCGCTTTCCAGGCACACGTCAAACCGCTCCACGATCCATTTCCGGACGCCCTCCAGGCCGATTACAAAGGCGTTGGGCTCCCCGGCCTTCCGGTTTTTGTTCCGCTCGTCCAGGGGATACAGATCGCACAGATGGGGATGAGGGTTCAGATATACATCGCAGCGGTTTGCCTTGCAGTATTCCCAGGTTTTGACGCAGGATGTGGCAAAGGTCAGGGCCTGATCCACCGCATAGGTTACACTGTAAGGATACTCCCTTCCCGGGTAGGCGCCGGGGCCAAAGACGCCGTATCCGCCAACCATTATGATCCGGTGCGTCTCCTCTCCCTCGTGGACTTCAAAGGAATAGTTCAGGCACCCCGGCGTATGGCCCGGCGCCCCAATGACATGGACGGTGTGATCGCCAAAGGCCAGATCTTCTCCGTCCTCCACCAGCCGGGTAATCCGGGGGACCCGAAGATCCTCCTTGTCCTCATAGTTGTCCAGGCTGTAGACCATAAAGGCCGCGTCCTCCTTGCTGAGTGCCACCTCACAGCCGGTGCGCAGCCGTACCTTTTCCGCGCCCAGATAGTGGTCAAAGTGGCCATGGGTCAGGAAAAGCATCGCGATAGGCTCCTGGTCCAACCCCAGCTTTTGAAGGCCCGGGATCAGGAACTCGTCGTCCACATCGTACTTGTCCATGGCGTCAAAGAGCACCAGGCCCACGCTGGTTTTCAGCACATGGAAACCTACCAGCTTATTGCCGATAAAGTAGTAATCGTCAAACAGCTTCACCGGTTCCTGGGGGAGAAATAGATTCGGGTCAAAATTGTGATCGGTATTGTTTTGGTTATTCTGAGACATGCTTACCTCCTAAAGGAAGCGGGGCCAGCCCCGCCATACTGGCTGTTGTTTTTGTGTTACAGAGAGAAATACGCGGGAATCCAAAGGATGGAAACCACCGCGGAGATTAAAATCAGCGGGATACTGAATTTCAGCATTTCCTTCATGGAATAGCCGCCCAGCTTGTAGGCCATCAGGGCGCTGGGGGAAGCCAGCGGCGTGCAGTAGGACACCAGGCAGGACGCATCGATGGCCCACAGGATGGGCAGGCAGCTGATGTTGTTCTGCATGCAGGCAATGATGGCGATGGGGCTGAAAATGTTGATCAGGGCCGTGTTGTCCATCAGCTGGGTCAGGAAGGCGCAGAACAGGAAGATAATGGCCACGATCAGCACCGTGTTGCCCAGGCCAAAGACGCCGGAAAGGGCGCTGGCCAGCAGATCGCCGGCTCCGCTGTTATTCAGGGCGGTGGACAGGGCCAGCATAAAGCTCATCATAAAAATCAGGGGCCAGTTGACCGACTGGTACATCTCCCGCTCGTTGACAATCCGCAGCAGGCCGCAGAGGATGGCCGCCGCCGCGGCGATCATAGTGTTGTTCAGGCCCAGCTGGCCGCTGAAGATCATCAGCACCAGGGAGCCGAAGAAGATTACATAAGCCGCAATCTCTTTCCACTTGGGCAGTTCCGACTTTTTAAACACATCCGGCTTTTTCTCCAAGGCCTCTTTGTCACCCAGTTCCCGCTTCGGCAGCAGCTTGTAGCCCACCAGCACCACAAAGGCAAAGGTGGCGATGGTAGCCGGCATACGGGTCAGGCACAGATCCCAGAACCCCATGGTTTCCGTCCCGCCTACGTTGGCGATCATGGTGTTTTTCATCAGATACTGGGCCGCGCCTCCGCCAATCGGCAGGGCCAGAAGGCCCGCCTGGGCGCCTACGGAAGCCGGCAGCACCAGCATCGTAGGGGAAACGCCGATCTCAGACGCCAGGGCGATCAAAAGCGGGATTACAGTGATCATAGAGGTTACGCCGCCGATAAACTGACAGAGGATAAAGGGAATCAGCATGCCTACCAGCAGCAGCATCCGAATGTTGGTCCCCCCTTTGGATTTGCGCAGCACCCCTGCGATATGGGACAGGATGCTGGTTTTCAGCAGCGCTCCGATTACAATCATCATGCTGACCATCACAATGATATTGCTGCTGACAAAGTTGGCGAACACATCCTCCATCTGGATGACATCGGCAATCCAAAGGCCGATTACGCTGACGCCGCAGGCAATGGAAGGCGCCACCTTTCCGCTGAGCAAGGCAAAGGCCACAAACAGGAAAGCGATCAATGTTAAAATCAAGCCTGTGTTCATAAATTCTCTCCTTTTCTACTTTTTGGATCGCTCCCTCCGGCGGCACATGTGCCGGCGATATGATTCGCCTTTGGGTTCTTTCCTTTTTCTATATAAGATTATATCGCTTTTGTCTTTTGGCACAATGCACTGAAATGAGCGGTAGTATAACTTTCAGGAATGCTTGCAAAAAAATCCGAAGATATCCTCCAGGGCCAAGGTCCAGCCTAGAAGATGGCTGCCTCCGCCCACCGGGCAAAACTCCACCGGCACGTCCCGATCCTGAAGGTACGGGTAACCCTCCCGCAGGGTATACTGGCCGTCAAAGGCGTCCTCGGTGGACATTAGCAGCAGGAAACAGGTACCCTTGGAGCGCAGCAGCTCCGTGTCCAGAAATTGGATTGACGGAAGCCCGCCGGAACAGGCGGCCGCCCGGAAAAAGCCTGCCGGCAGGACCTTTACCTGCTGGAAAATCCCCAGACAGCCGCCGGAGTTCCCCATGGCATACAGGTGCTCCCGGTCCAGACAGTACCGCTTTTCCGCATCCTGGATCTGAAGGAGCACCGAATCCTCTGCCACCTGGCACCATCTCTGCTCCTCCTCTGTCAGGCCGCAGGGATTGGGATCCGCAGGATCCCCGCTGTCCTTGCCGGTGGGGACCTTAGAAGCCCCGAAGAAGGTATACTTCCGGTAGCTGGTCAGCGCCAGAAGGATATATCCTTGTTTTTCCGCCCAGCGGCAGATGGCGTTGCCTGTGTGCCGGAACATATAGTCCGCGTTGGCGTCCCCGCCGTGGAAGCAGACCACGGCCTTCTGCGGAACGCCTGGCCGGTAGCTGCAGGGGATATACATCCGGTACGGAATCAGCCGGTTGGCCTCCTCCATCCACAGGGAGTAGTCCTGCTCCCCGTAGATCTTGCCCTGCAGCCGGTTCCGCTGCGGCAGCAGCGCCATGGGAGAGGGAAAGGCTTCCTCCACCGGTTTCTTTCCATCCACCGCAACCAGCGAGGCGTCCGGCGCTTCCCGGCCAGGCTTTCCAAAACAATCCCGCATCACTGGAACCACCCGGACATACCAGGCCGAGGCGGCCTTCTGGCTGTCCGCCGCCTCCAGGACCGCTTTCCCGGAAGGCCTCAGCGGCGGGCAGTAGGTTAGGGCCAGCCGCCCGCCTTCTTCGCTGATGGCCAGGTAAGGCGCGTAGATCCGCCGCAGATCTTCGGCAGACAGCCACACGCTGCCGTCCTCCGCCAATGGCGGATATACCGGTTCATACCGGTAGGCGTCCAAAAAAACAGCCGGACCATCCACGTCCGGCAGCAGGATCAGATACTGGAAATCGTATCCAAATTCTTCTCCCAAAGGTGCTTTGGGAATGGGCATGGCAATCTCCTCCTTCTCTTTTTGACAGAATTCTTTATTATAATTTTAATTTTCTTTTTTCCCTCTGGCAATAGCCTTCCATTTATGCTACCATAACAAAAAGGAATGCTTGCGATAAGGAGGGGCTTGCATGGATATCAAACAGCTTGGCTACTTTCTGGCCCTGTGCCAGCAGGAACACATTTCCAGCACCGCCGATCTGCTGGGGATCACCCAGCCGGCCCTCAGCAAAAGCCTGGCCAGCCTGGAAAAAGAGCTGGGAATCCAGCTTTTCGACCGGCATGGAAACTCCATCCGGCTCAACGATTATGGAAGGGATTACGCCGCATACGCCCAGCAGGCGCTTCGGGCGCTGGAGAATGGAGCGTCGATTTTAAGAAATTCCCGCTACGATACCTGCGGGGAGATCCGGATTGTCTGCCATGCGTTCGCAGACTGCCTGTCCGATTGCGTACTGGCCTATACGGACCTGAATCCGAAGATCAAGATTTCCGTGGGACAGAGCGCGGAAAAAGATGGGAAGCTGGCGGATCACGCCGATTTTGTGCTGGCTCCCCATACCGATTCCCTGCTGCTGGACCGGCGGCAGCGCACCTGGGTTGCCCAAAAATTGTTTACCGAACAGCACCAGATTCTAATCTCCCCCCGCTACCGGGTATATCCATCTAAGATTACCGCCCTTTCCATTGAAGAACTGCGG
Organism: uncultured Lachnospiraceae bacterium; assembly: GCA_944376945.1. GTDB lineage: Bacteria > Bacillota > Clostridia > Lachnospirales > Lachnospiraceae > Pseudolachnospira. The sequence goes on from CALWEC010000157.1 coordinate 6,354, forward strand.
GAAGACCGGTTTGTAGAGATGCCCTCTGTAACCCTATTTTACAAGGATATCACCCACCAGCTTTGCCATGCGGCAGGATTCTCCCCCCGTATCTTCTGCAGCACGGAAGATTTTTTGACCAAAATGCGCTTTGTGGACGCCGGAAAGGCCATCTGCATTCTGCCGGAAAGCAATCTGCGTATCGCCAGGAAGCTTTCCCCGGACATCCAAACTTTTTCCATCCGGAATATGGATACCTCCCGCACCCTCTATCTGCTGGGAAAGCCAGCCTCCCAGCAGTCCGAGGCCGCCGCGGATTTCTGGGCCTTTGCCCAGGATTTTTATCATTCCGGCTCCGCGCCGGATGCCGCGGCCTCTCCGGCCGCCGGTTCGCCAAACACCTGAGCGAAGGCCGTGTCCGCCGCTTGGCGCACCAGCTTTTCCAGGCGGCGGTAGCGGGCCAGGAATTTCTTCCCTTCTGGGGTCAGGGAGGAAAACCCGCCTTTGCTGCCTCCAGGCTGCCGGGCCAGAAAGGGTATCCCCAGCTGCTCCTCCGCCAGCTTCACCATTTTCCAGCCTTTGCTGTAGGAAATTCCCCGCAGCTGGCAGGCCCCCAGCATGGATCCAGCCTCCTCCACCGCCTCCAAAAACGCCGCCGTCTCTTCCTGGAAGCAATCGCTTTCCCGCCCCAGGACCACCTGGGCCCGGCAGGCCAAGGCCACCTGGCCGCGGCTGTTTTTTTCATAGTCCAGGAGAGATTCATAATCGGCTTGGGTATTGGTGTCCAAAAGGATCCCTGGGTCGTCCAGTTCCACCTGGGCAATCTCCCCATCCCACTCTTTCATAGCTCCTCGGAGGCCCTGTTCCCCCCGGTACCCCAGCAGATAGGAAAACGCTTGCCGGTCCAGCATAACCGGATGGCCGGCCCGGCCCTGAAAGACCGGGACCGCCATAGCCCCCGGCGCCTCCGCCATCCGTTCCACGGTAGAAACCGAGGCCAAAGGCAGGTCCGCCGGAAACAGCAGCACCCGGTCTACCTTTTTCTGGATCTGGCGGAGCCCCATACAGAGGGAGCCAAACATCTGGGAAGTCTCGTAACGTTTGTTCCGGACACAGATCACGCCCCGATGGGACAAATGGCGCTCCAATTCCTCTGCCTGATAGCCGGTGACCACCACAATCGGGGTAATGCCGGCCCGGCGCAGGGTATCAATCTCCTTCTGGATCATGGTCGTCTGCCCCAGCCGCAGCATCGGCCGCAGTTCCTCCATATGATCGGATCTTCCGGCCGCCAGGATAATAGCGCCCACTCGTTTTTCCGCCATGCCGTCTCCTCCTAGCCTTTACAGGGAATATCCTCCACCAGCACGTCCATAACGCCGCCGCAGACCATGCCTTCCTCCTCCGCGGCCTCCCCGGTCAGATCCACATGGATCACCTGGTAGCGGCCGGTCCCCACCAGCCGCCGGGCCTGGTTTAAAACCGCCGCCTCGCTGCAGCCGCCGCCGATGCTGCCCAAGATCCGGCCGTCCGGGTAGACGATCATGGAAGCCCCCGCGCCCCGGGGGGAGGATCCCTGGGAGGCTATCACCGTTGCCAGGGCCTTGGGAACCTCCGTCTCCTCCGCCAGGCAGCGCAGTACTTCAAAATCCAAATCCGAGCGGCTGTG
>CALWEC010000158.1 GCA_944376945.1 uncultured Lachnospiraceae bacterium
TCCTCGGCAATCCCCACGTCGAAAAACCGCTCCGGATACAGGCGGCGGAACTTTTTCAGGCCCACCCCCTCCGGCATGGCCGCCGTAATGCCCACCACCCTGGGATCCTTCTCCGCCATCTGGCAGAACACCTTGGAAAACACATCCGAGTAATCCGCCTGGGTCTTTTCCTTCCGTGGCTTCCCGGTCTCCACCACAAAGGGGTTCACCCCGTGGTAAGCCTCCGGATGCCGTTCCGCCGGTTCATAGCCCTTCCCCTTCTGGGTCATCACATGGACCACCACCGCCCGGTTCAGCCGCCGGGCCTCCCGGAATACGTTGACCATGGCGGAAATATTGTGGCCGTCCACCGGCCCCAGGTAAGTAATATCCATGTTCTCGAAAAACATCCCCGGGATAAACAGCTGCTTCAGCCCCTGCTTGGCCATGCTGATCCGCCGCACCAGGTGGCTGCCGATCTCCGGCACCCGGGACAGGTTCTGGCGCACGTTTTCCTTCAGGTCGTTGTAGCCCGGCATGGTGCGCAGGGCCCCCAGCATCCGGGAAATCCCGCCAATGTTCTCCGAGATGGACATGTTGTTGTCGTTGAGCACAATAATAAAATTGCTCTTTAGCTGGGAAGCGTTGTTCAGGGCCTCGTAGGCCATCCCCCCGGTCAGGGCCCCGTCCCCGATCACCGAGACCACCGCGTACTCCTCCCCCCGCAGATCCCGGGCCTGGGCCATGCCCAGCCCAGCGGAAATCGAGGTGGAGCTATGCCCGGTGTTAAAGGCATCGCAGGAGCTTTCCTTCCGGTTGGGGAAGCCGCTGATGCCGCCGTAATGCCGGATCTCATCGAAGCCGTCCTTCCGGCCGGTAAGCAATTTATGGGTGTAGGACTGATGCCCCACATCCCAGATCAGCTTGTCCTCCGGCAGGTGGAACGCCAAATGCAGGGCCATGGTCAGCTCCACCACCCCCAGGTTGGAGGCCAGATGGCCTCCTGTGGCGCTGATTTTTTCCAGCAGGAACTGGCGGATTTCCTCTGCCAGCTGCCCGTACAGCTTGGGGTCAATGGACTGAATATCGTTTGGTTTTTGGATCTGATCCAGGATCATGCTGTATTCTTCTCCTCCTGTCCGCGCTTGCGCGCGCCGGGCCTCAATGGGATCTTGTCTCCAGCTTCCGGATAAAATCCTGGAAGAAAGAGCTGTCCCCCGGCAGTTCCCGCAAGCTGGCAATAGCCCGCTCCGAAAGCCGCCGCACCTGCTCCCGGGCCGCTTCCAGCCCTTCCAAGGTCACATAGGTGGTTTTTTCATTCCGCGCGTCGCTGCCGATGGGCTTGCCCAATTCCTCCTCGGTACTGGTTACGTCCAGGATGTCGTCCTGGATCTGGAAGGCCATGCCAATGTCGGCGGCAATCTGCTCCATGCGGCGCACCTGCTCCTGGCTGGCGCCGGCCAGCGCAGCCCCAATCATTAGGGCCGCTTCCAGCAGGGCCCCGGTTTTCAGCCGGTAGATAAAGTCCAGCTGTTCCCGGCTCACCGGCTTTCCCGTCAGTTCCACATCCACCGCCTGGCCGCCGACCATCCCGGAAATCCCCGCCTTTTCCGCCAGGATCCCCACGCAGCGGCCTACCCGCTCCGGGTGCTCCGTCTGGGAAAAGGCCTTGGCGCAGGTCTCAAAGGCGTAGGTCAGCAAAGCGTCCCCCGCCAGGATCCCCATGGCCTCCCCATAGGCCGACCAGGTGGTCGGGCGGCCGCGCCGCAGCGTATCGTTGTCCATGGCCGGCAGGTCGTCGTGCACCAGGGAATAGCTGTGGATCATCTCCAGGGCCGCCATAAACGGCTCAATCTCCGGGCCGCTGCCTCCGAACAAACGATAGGCCGCCTCCATCATCCGGGGGCGGATCCGCTTGCCTCCTGCCATCACGCTGTAGTTCATGGCCTCCAGCACCGTTTTCTGCATCCCGGACTCCTCCGGCAGATACCGGGCCAGCAGGGCCTCTATCTCCTCTCTCTCATTGGCCATCTCCGGCTTCCTCCTTGGTCTCCAGGATAATCAGCTTTTTTTCTATCCCGTCCACCGCCTCCTGGCAGCGGCGCACCAGCTTCAGCCCCTTTTCATAGAGGGAAAACGTCTCTTCCAGGGAATGCTCCCCAGACTCCATCTCTCCCAGCACCTCGTCCAGCCGGCGGAACGCTTCCTCCAGCGGCAGCGCGTTTTCCCCTGCGGCCTCCCGCGTGTTCTCTCTATCTTCCATGGCTTCTCTGCTCCTTACCCTAGCGGATTCGTCCTCCGCTCCTTTACCTGGCTGATCAGTTCTCCGTCTGCCAGCCGCACCGTCAGAATACTGCCCGGAGGGGCCTGCTGGATGGACTTGACATTTTTCCCGTCCGTCCCGGTCACATAGGCGTACCCCTGTTCCAACTTGGCCAGGGGCGATACGCCGGACAGCCGGGCCGCCGATACCGCCAGCCGGTTCCGGCTCTCCCGCAGCGCCCGCCGCATCTGCTCGCCCATCTGCCGCTCTGCCTCTGCCGTCCGCTGCCGCAGCTGCTCCAGCTGGTACTGGGGGCGCAGCTGTTCCAGGCGCCGCTGCTCCGCCGTCAGCCGCAGCTTCTGCTCCCGCAGCTTTCCCTGGGCGTTCCGCCGCATGGCCAGACGCCGCTGTTCCACCTGCTCCACAAA
>CALWEC010000159.1 GCA_944376945.1 uncultured Lachnospiraceae bacterium
GTTCCTGCGCCAACGGTCCTGCCAAAATTTCTTGGCCGTTTTCCGCCTGCTCCAGCTCCCAAGCGTATTCCGCCTCTTTCCGCCGCACCATCCTCATAACCAGGCGCAGGATCGGCAAGGCCAGGAACAGGGAAATCACATCGGCCACCGCCTGCACCGAAGCCGCCCCGATGGAGCCCCAAAGCAGGGTCATCGGAAAGACAATGGGAAGGAAGCAGCTGCCCTGCCGGGCGGTGGACAGGATCAGGGCCCCCTTTACATACCCTAGGCCGGCGCAGAACATATTGACCACCGCCACCCAGGCATGGATAGGCAAAGCCAGGCACTGAAGGCGGATACAGAGGGCGCCGATGCTCTGCACCTCCAGATCCGACTCGGAAAAGGCGCGGATCACCTGCGGGGCAAAGAAGCCCAGCGCCACCCCCATGGCCGCCGCGCCGATCAGGGACACCCAGGAGGCAAAGCGCAGGCTTTCCCGGACCCGATCATACCGTTTGGCCCCCCAGTTGTACCCGGCCACCGGCTGGAAACCGGCGCCAAAGCCCAGGATAACGCCGAAGGGGAAGGTCATAATTTTGGTGGAAACGCCGATTCCCGCCAGCACCGCGTCCGAGATGTTTCCCGCGATGTTGTTGAGCACAATGGCGGACACTACGGACAGGCCGGAGCGGAACATGGAGGAGGAGCCTACGCTGACAATCTGATAGATGTTTTCCCCGTTGGCCTGGAACCGCTTCAGAGAGAGGCGCAGCACGCTGCGGTGGGTCAGATACGGGAAAAACAGGATGGAAAAGCTGACCAGCTTGGAGATGGCGGTGGCCAGGGAAGCGCCGGCTACCCCCATGCCCAGGCCCCAGTCGAAAATAAAAATCGGGTCCAGCACACAGTTAAGCACGCCGCCGAACCCCATGCCGATCATGGAAAGCAGGGCGCTGCCCTCCGCCCGAAGGCACTGGTTCATCACAAAGCTGGCCGCCATAAAGGGCGCCGCCAGCAGCACGTAGGTAGCGTAATCGATGGAATACTGCTCGCAGGTTTCCGTAGCGCCCAGCAGCCGCACCAGCGGATGCATAAAGGTGACCCCCAGGACCAGCACCAGCAGGCCCAGGCCAAAGGCCAGGAAGAAGGCGGTGGACAGCACGCGGCTGGCTTTTTCCTTCTTTCCGGCTCCCAAAAGCCGGGCGATAAAGCTGTTGGCGCCTACCGCCAGCATGGAGCCGGCCATCATAATAATCTGATCCAAAGACGCGTTGACGCTCACCGCCGCCGTAGCGTTGGTGCCTAGGGAGCTGACAAAGTAGGTGTCCGCCAGATTATAGATGGAGGTGATCAAAAACGATACAATCGTAGGGACCGCCATTTTGGGAATAATCTTAGCGATGGGTTCCTCCATCATCCGGGTAGTCTTCAAATCCCTCTGTTCCTGAGTGGTGTCTGCCATGCTTCAGGCCCTCCTCCTGCAAAATGTAAAAAAGTACCAGATGAAACGGTTGCTCCTGCAATCGTTTCATCTGATACTATTCTACCGTATCTGTTTCCTTTGTCAACCGAAAAAGTGCTCAGCCCTCCGCAGCCTTTTCCCGCTGGATATGGGAAGCCAAGGCGGACCGCAGGGCCGTGGCGCTGCTGGTCATCACCCGGGCCACCGGGATCTGGTTCCGCTTGGCTTCCTGGGTCACGCTTAACACCATCTTGTGGGATACCGTGCTGATAAACAGGATCAGCAGGTCCGGACAGCCCATTTTCTTTTTCAGGGAACCGTTTTCCTTGGTAAAGACCTTGGCCTTGCAGCCGTGCTCCCGGCAGATGCTCTCGTACTGCCCCGCCATCCGTTCATTTCCGCCTACAATCACAACGCTCATAGATCCGCCCTTTCTAAATCCTAGTATTCTTCTATTGGTTAGTTTTGTCTAACCAATAAGATTGTACCCGATTCCTCACTGCCGGTCAAGCCCTTTTTCCGCCGGGATCCTCTGCTGAGGATTTTTTTCATCTAGCTTCCGGCGTACCTCTGTAAAAAACCTGTAAAGTTCGCGTAAAATTCCGGTGAATTCAGGTTGACCGTTTCCCTCCTTTCCCTTATACTAGATTTGTATCAGTTGTCCCTGTGAAGTCTCGGCAGGATTCACAGGCCTTTTTTGTGAATTGGGAGAGAATTATATGGAAGTATCGTTTTCCGCGTTTTGGGAGGGCATGGTCGGGAACCCCATGCTTTTTCTGACTACGCTCCTAACTCTGGGCGTGATCTTTGTCAATGGCTGGACCGACGCGCCCAACGCCATCGCCACCTGCGTCACCACCCGCTGTATGCGGGTCCGCAGCGCCATCTGGATGAGCGCCGCCTTTAACTTCCTGGGCGTGTTCGTAATGACCCAGATCAACAGCTCGGTGGCCTCCACCATCAGCAACATGGTGGATTTGGGCGGGGACACCCACGAGGCGCTGATCGCCCTGTGCGCGGCTTTGTTTTCCATTGTGGTCTACAGCGTAGGGGCGTCCCTGTTCGGCATTCCCACCAGCGAAAGCCACAGCCTGATCGCCGGCCTGTCCGGCGCCGCCATCGCCCTGCAGGGCGGCATCGAAGGCATCAACGGCGCCGAGTGGCTGAAGGTGCTATACGGCCTGGTGCTGAGCCTGCTGCTGGGCTTTGCCTCCGGCTGGGTGCTCTGCAAGCTGGTGACCCTGATCTGCCAGGGCATGAGCCGTCAGAAAACCAACCGTTTCTTTGGCGGGGCCCAGATTTTTGCCGCCGCCTGCATGAGCTTTATGCATGGGGCCCAGGACGGCCAGAAATTCATTGGCGTGCTGTTTTTGGGGATTGCTCTGAACCACGGGCAGGATAACACCGCCGGGATGCTGATCCCGGTGTGGCTGATGCTTTTGTGCAGCACCATCATGGGGGCCGGCACCAGCGTAGGCGGGGAAAAAATCATCAAATCCGTGGGCATGGATATGGTAAAGCTGGAGAAATACCAGGGCTTTTCCGCGGACCTGGCGGCGGCTTTCTGCCTGCTGCTCTCCACCCTGTTCGGCATCCCTGTTTCCACCACCCACACCAAGACCAGCGCGATTATGGGCGTGGGCGCCGTCAAACGGCTGTCCGCCTTAAACTTTGGCGTAGTGAAAGAGATGATGCTCACCTGGGTCTTTACCTTCCCTGGCTGCGGCCTGATCAGCTACATTATGGCCAAGCTGTTTATGCTGATTTTCTAAAGACACGTTTGTTCCCACAACCATACGAGAGGAGATTCCAATTATGGCTAAGAAACCCGATTCCTTCTATTTTGAAAACTTTATCGCCTGCGCGGATTATGCCTGCAAGGCCGCCCATCTGCTGGAGCAGACCCTGAAAAACTTTAATGTAAACGAGCTCCACGACCGGATCGCGGAAATGCACGAGGTGGAGCACGCCGCGGACAACAAAAAGCACGAGCTGCTCCAGACCCTGTCCCGGGCGTTTATCACTCCCATTGAGCGGGAGGATATTATGCAGCTGGGCCAGAACATCGATGAGATCACCGACAAGGTGGAGGACGTGCTGTTCCGCATCTACTTTAACCACATCGATTCCATCCGGCCCGACGCCCTGGAGATGATCCGGGTTATCATCCGCTGCTGCGAAGCGGTGCGGGACCTGATGACCGAGTTTGCGGACTTCCGCCGCTCCAAAACCCTCCGGGACCATATCATCCGCATCAACACCATGGAGGAGGAAGCGGACAACCTGTTTATCGCCAGCATGTACAAGCTGCATGCGGAGACGGATCATCCGGTACAGATCATTATCTGGCGGGAGGTTTATATCTACCTGGAGAAGTGCGCGGACGCCTGCGAGCACGCGGCGGACGTGGTGGAGAGCATCCTCTTAAAGAACAGCTGACCGAAAAACCCTTTGGACGCACAGGCCCCCGGGATCCTGACCCTGGATCCCGGGGGCCTGTTTTCCTCTTTTCCGTTTCCCGCTGGAAAAGCGGTTCCTTCCCCTTACAGGGACGCGCAGCTGACCGGGGTGTAGCCCGCCTCGGTTACCGCGTCCATCAGCACCTGGTCCGGCACCTCCTGGGACAGGGTCACGGTGGCTTCCTTCTTCTCCAGATCCACCACGGCCTCGGTGACGCCGGCTACGCCGGCCAGGGCCTTCTGCACATGGGCCTGGCAGTGCTGGCACATCATTCCGTCTACCTTCAATACTTTTTTCATGGTCTCGTTTCCTTTCTGTTCCGCCGTCCCCTCCGGACCGGCGGCTTCGGTGGCTGTTCCTACGGGTTCCTCTTTTCTATCCAAAGCCTCCGGCGCGTCCTTCCTCTTAAAGAAGCGCAGCCGCAGGGCGTTGGTGCACACACATACGGAGCTTAGGCTCATGGCGGCGGAGCCGATCATGGGGCTTAGCCGCAGCTGGAAGGCCGGGTATAGGGCGCCGGCGGCCAGCGGAATGCCCAGGATGTTGTAGAAGAAGGCCCAGAACAGGTTCATGTGGATGTTCCGCACCACCGCCCGGCTCAGGTCGATGGCCGCCGCCACATCCCCCAGGGAATCCTTCATCAGCACCACGTCCGCCGACTCGATGGCAATGTCCGTGCCTGCGCCGATGGCAATGCCGATGTCCGCCCGGGTCAGAGCCGGAGCGTCGTTGATGCCGTCCCCTACCATGGCCACCTTGTGGCCCTGCTCCTGCAAGGCCCGGATGTGGGCCTCCTTCTCCGTGGGCAGCACGTCCGCGATGGCCGTCTCGATGCCCAGCTCCCGGCGGATGGCCTCCGCCGTCACCCGGTTGTCCCCGGTCAGCATGACCACGTGCAGGCCCATGTCTCCAAAGCGGCGGATGGCCGCCCGGCTGGATTCCCGGATGGTATCCGCCACGGCAATCACGCCCAAAAGCCGGCCGTCCCGGGCAAAGAGCAGCGGGGTCTTGCCGTCCCCGGCCAGCCGCTCCGCCTGGGCCCGGGCCTCCGCCGCCGCGGCCTGCCTCAGCAGCCCGTTTTCTTCCATAAAGGCCAGGTTGCCGGTCAGGTAAGAACGTCCTGCCACCGTGGCCTTTACGCCCCGGCCGGACACCGCCTCAAAGGCCTCCGCCTGGGGCGCCGCCAGCTTCCGCCGTTTGGCCTCCTCCACCACGGCCAGGGCCAGGGGATGCTCGCTGCCGGCCTCCACCGCCGCCGCCTCGGCCAAAAACTGGTCCTCTGTCAGGGAGGGATCCAGCCGGATTACATCGGTCACCGACGGGCGGCCGGAGGTGATGGTCCCGGTTTTATCCAGCACAATGGTATCCACATTGTGAAGGTTTTCCAAGCTCTCCGCGGATTTGATAAGGATGCCCATCTCCGCCGCTTTCCCGGTGCCCACCATAATGGCCACCGGCGTGGCCAATCCCAGGGCGCAGGGGCAGGAGATGACCAGCACGGAGATGGCGTTGGACAGGGCGAATTCAAAGTCCGCTCCCACAAACAGCCACACCGCCGCCGCCACCAGGGCAATGGCGATGACCACCGGCACAAAGATGCCGCTGACCTTGTCCGCCAGCCGGGCAATGGGGGCCTTGGAGTTGCTGGCCTCGTCCACCAGCCGGATGATCTGGGACAGGGTGGTGTCCTCTCCCACCTTGGAAGCCCGGAACCGGAAGGTGCCGTTTTTGTTGATGGTGGCGGAGATCACCGTGTCCCCCGGCTGCTTTTCCACCGGGATGCTTTCGCCGGTGATAGCCGCCTGGTCCACATAGCCCCGGCCCTCCAGCACCACCCCGTCCACCGGGATCCCTTCGCCGGGGCGGATGACCACCGTGTCTCCCGCCGCCACCTGCTCCGCCGGGATGGTCACCTCCGCGCCGCTGCGGAGGACCACCGCGGTCTTGGGGGCCAGATCCACCAGCTTGCCCAGGGCGTCGGAGGTTTTGGCCTTGGATTTGGCCTCCAGGTATTTGCCCACCGTCACCAGGGTCAGGATCATGGCCGAGGACTCAAAATAAAGGGCGTGGGCGTATTCGTGCACCAGCTCCCAATCCCCGTGGCCAAAGCCGTAGGCCATGCGGAACATGGCGAACAGCCCGTAGACCAGGGAGGCGCCGGAGCCGATGGCCACCAGGGAGTCCATGTTGGGGGCCCGGTGGGCCAGGGCTTTCAGGCCGGTCTGGTAAAAATGCCGGTTGATAAACAGGATGGGGATGGTAATCAGCAGCTGGGCCAGGGCGGACACCAGGGCGTTTTCCGTCCCCAGGAAAAAGCCCGGCACCGGCAGGCCCACCATGCCTCCCATGGCGATATACATCAGCGGGATCAGCAGGATGATGGAGGTTACCAGCCGGTGTTTCATCCCTTTCTGGTTTTCCTCCGCCTGCTTCTGGCGGCTCTGCCACTCGCTGCGGAAGCCGCCCTTGCCGCTTTCCGGGGCGGCGGCCCCGTCCAGGGCCGAGGCTCCGTAACCGATTTTTTCCACCGCCTGGATAATGGCCTCCGGGGTCACCTGGCCTTCCTCGTAGGAGACGGTCATCTGGTTGGCCAGCAAACTGACGTTGACCTCCTCCACCCCTTCCAGTTTCTGTACGCAGCGGGTCACATTGGCCTGACAGGCCGCGCAGGTCATGCCGGTGACCTGGTATTTTTCGGTTTTCAACGGTCTCCCTCCTTACTTCAGTTTTTTAATCAGTTCCAGCGCTTCGTCCACAATCTGCGTATTCCCTTTTTGGATTTCTTCCACCACGCAGGTTTCCAGATGGGCCTGGAGCACCAGATAACCAAAGGACTGGAGCGCGCTTTCCACCGCCGCCACCTGCACCAGGATGTCCCCGCAGTAGCGGTTGTCCTCCAGCATTTTGCTGATGCCCCCCAGCTGCCCCATCATCCGCTTTAGGCGGTTCTGAAGCTGGCGCAGCTCCTGGGGATCCCGGGGTTTTGCCTTGTGGCGGCAGCAGCTTTTTTCCTCTTCCATGGACGTTCCTCCCTTTTTAATACCCCCACCGGGTATTTACACAAGACATTATAATACCCCCCTGCGGTATTTGCAAGGGGGTTTTGAAAATTTTTTTGAGAACGTTTCGCCGCTATCCTTACATTCCCAGCTTTTCCGCGAAATCTGCCAGGAACTTGGGAACCTGGATCCGCTGGGGGCATACCGCCTCGCAGCTGCCGCAGCCAACGCAGGCGCTGGGGCGCTTGTCCTCCGGCATTACCTGGATCCGCATAGTGGGGATAAAGCCGCCGCCGGTAAAGCAGTACTCGTTGTACATCGCCAGCAGCTCCGGAATATCCAGCTCCTGAGGACAGTGGCTGACGCAGTAGTGGCAGGCGGTGCAGGGCACGGAGGTTTTGCGGGTCATG
>CALWEC010000160.1 GCA_944376945.1 uncultured Lachnospiraceae bacterium
GATTGGCCAATGGGTCTTGCAATTCCCGGGAAAGGTTGATACACTCTACGTAAATTGGACTGGAAACCGACAGGGGGTTTTATGAGCAAAGAGAAGCGGACGATTGTGCGGGAAACCGCGGACGCGGCCCGGAGCCTGCCGAAAATTGAGTTGGAGGATCTGGACGTCACCCAAAGCCTGCCGAAAATTGAGTTGGAGGATCTGGACGTCACCCAAAGCCTGCCGAAAATTGAGTTAGAAGATCTGGACGTCACCCAAAGCCTGCCGAAGGTGGAGTTGGAGGATCTGGACGTCACCCAAAGCCTGCCGAAGGTAGAGGTGGAAGATCTGGATGTAACCCGGAGCCTGCCGAAGGTGGAGGTGGAAGATTTGGACGTCACCCGTAGCCTGCCGAAAATTGAAATTGAGGACTTGGATCAAACCCGGGAGCTGCCTCCCGTTCAGGAAAAAAAGCCAGAGGCAGCCAAACCGGAGATCCGGATTGAGGATTTGGACGATACCCACGGCCTGCCTCAGGTGGAGATCCAGAATCTGGAGGCTATCCGGAAGCTGACCGCAGTGGATTCCAGCCAGGTGTCCATGGGGGACGTGTCCCATTACCTGGATTTAAGCACGGAGGATTACCGGGAGGCCCTGCATCAGGCCAGCCAGGAGGCTTCCGCCGCGGAGGAGGTGCTGGCGAGCCTGGGTACCCGGGGCCGCCGGAAGGAAGAGGCCCAGGAGAACCCGGATATCCAGGTGGCCTGGGAAGAGACGGAAGCGGCGGCCCCTGGGAGACGCCGGCCCCGGCGCCTTCCGGAGGAACGGGAGCCGGAAGGGGAAACACCGGAGGAGGCCGGAGAGGAAGAGGCGGCGTCTGCCCGGAAGCGCCGCCGGGTCCTGGTGGCAGTGGCGGCGGTAGCCGCGGTGGCGGTGCTGGCTTTGGGCGGCTGGGGGATTTCCCGGCTGGTCAAAAACCAGCAGATGACGGCGTATTACGAAAGCCATTTCCTGCCGGGAACCTGGATCAACGATCAGGATTGCTCCGGCATGACGGCGGAGGAGGTCTACGCCTTTTTCTCCCAAGAGGTGGCCAATTATTCCCTGACCATCCAGGGAACCAACGGCCAGGAGGATACCATCCAGGCGTCGGAGATCGGCCTGACCATGCTTTTTGACGTGGATTTCCAGGAACTGATTGACCAGCAGGACGCTTCCGGCTGGAGGGACGCGGCGGAGAACCCGTCCACCGTTACCTTTACCAGCGGCTGGGAGTACGATGAGGAAAAGCTGAGCCAGCGGCTGGCGGCCAGCCCCCTGTTCCAGAATATGACGGATTCGGTGGATGCGGAGATTGTCTATGAGGAAGCCACCAACCAGTACGTGCTGCACCGGGAGGTGCTGGGAACCCGGGTGGACTTGAACCAGGTGGACGCCTTGGCCCAGGAGGCGGTAAGCACCCTGCACACCACCCTGTCCCTGGAGGAAGCCGGCTGCTATGCCAGCGTCAAGCGGGTGGACGAAGCCATGGAGCAGGCGGTGGAAACCATGAACCGGTATAACCAGGCCCAGATTTCCTATACTTTTGGAGACGCCACGGAGACGCTGGAGCCGGCGCAGCTGCGGACCGCCATTGTCCTGGGAGAGGACAATCAGGTGAGCCTGAACACGGAAAGCCTCCAGGCCTGGGTGGAGAGCTTGGCGGAGACCTACAACACAGTGGGAGATTCCCGCTCCTTCCGCAGCACCCGCAGCGGCCGGGTTACGGTCAGCGGCGGCAACTACGGGTGGAAGCTGGATCAGGAGGCTACCTTGGCCCAGATCGTGGAGGCCATTGAGGCCGGCAGCGTCCTGACCGGGGATCCGGTGTACTCCCAGAGCGCCCGTTCCCACGGGGACAGCGACGTGGGGGATACCTACATAGAGGTGGATCTGACCAACCAGATGCTGTACTACTACGAGGACGGGGATCTGGAACTGAGCACGGAGATTGTGTCCGGCCGGGTGATCCGGAATACCAAGACGGTCCGGGGTACCTATTACATTTACGATAAGGAAAAAGACCGGTATTTGACAGGAGCCGATTACCGCTCCCATGTGGATTATTGGATGCCTTTCTACGGAGGCTATGGCCTGCACGACGCGGACTGGCGCAGCGACTTTGGAGGGGACCTGTATCTGACCGAAGGCTCCCACGGCTGCGTTAACCTGCCGGTGAGCAAGGCCCGGAGCCTGTACAATATGATTTCGGTGGGAACCCCGGTGATTGTATTCGGCGGAAAGGATTCCTACGAAGCGCCACCGGAGACGGAGCCGGAGAGCACCACACCGGCGGAGACGGAGCCGTCCACGGAGCGCCCTACGGAACCGTCTACCGAGCGTCCTACGGAACCGTCCACCGAGCGCCCTACGGAACCGTCCACCGAGCGTCCTACGGAACCGTCCACCGAGCGTCCCACGGAGCCGTCTACGGAGGAGCCGACCGAGACCAATCCTCCGGAGTCTTCGGAGGAACCTACGGAGCCTCCCACATCGGAAGCCGGAGCCTCCGGCGGGGATACGGGGGAATCCGGGGGAGAAGGCCAGGCGCTGGCGCCGGAGGACAGTTTGGAGTAAAACGGCAGGCTGGGCCGGCTCCCAAAGCCGCCATCGCAGAAAGACAGGCGCCTATAAGGAAAAGGCAGGCGCCTGCACGGAAAAATCCAATACGGCAGGACCGCATACCAGTTTGGCTATGCGGTCCTGTTTTTTTATTGTTCCATGGCCGGGCTACCGCTGGGAATTGGTTGTCCGCTTGCCGCTGGCAGCCGGGAATTGGTTGTCCGCTTGCCGCCGGCAGCCGGGAATTGGTTGGCCGCTTGCCTGGATGGCGCGCAGCGCATGGTTCAACACTTTTCCGGCGCCAAGAGCTTCTGCTGCATTTTCAGCAGTTCCCGGGCCATCAGCAGCAGGTACTGCTGGGTCACCGGCGTCAGCCGGCTGAAAATGTCCACAAAGTCCTTTTCGTACGGGGAGGAAAGAAACATGTCGCCCTGCCCGGTTTTGACCCAGGCTTCGTTGACGTGGAATTCCGAGCAGATGACTTTAATGTATTTTTCCGCCAGAGGGCGGTTTCCGTTTTCGATCATGGAGTAGGCGGTTTGGGTGATCCCCAGGTGCCTGGCAAAATCGGTCTGGTTCAGCCCCAGGGTCTTTCGGATTTCTTTTAAGCGCTGTTTCAAGGATAAGCCTCCTAATTTTGTGATATTGCACTATCACTTTAGCACAGACAAAATGCAGAAACAAGTAATAAAATTCAACATCAATTCCTTTTTAAATAACTTGACTATATATTGCTTTAGTGATATTATCGTATCACAAAATTTATAAGGAGCACGGCGGTTATGAAAAAATCTACTGTCCGAGAAGCCGTTGAAATTCTTCGGCAGCTGACCCCTGCCAACCAGGCGTATTTTATGACCTTGGTGCGGGTGGCCGGCGAGGCGGAGAAAAACGGAAAAAACGCGGAAGCCGCGGAAAGGCAGAACGAGTCTTTCAAGCAGCCAAGATGAAAAAAAGCACGGCAAAGAAAGGGGGCCCCCAGGGTTCCGGATTGGTGAGGAGGAAAAAATGGCCCGATATGTGGTGAAACGTCTGTTGATGCTGATTCCTACGCTGCTGGTAGTAATTTTCATTGTGTTCTTTATTATGGAGCTGACGCCCAGCGATCCAGGTACTTTGATCTTAGGGGAACGTGCTTCCCAGGAAAGTATTGACGCGCTGAACCATGAGCTGGGGTACGACTCTCCTTTTTTTGTACGCTATGTAGACTATATTCTGGACGCTGTCCGGGGAGATCTGGGGAATTCCTGGAAAAGCGGACGCCCGGTGATCGCGGAAATTGTCAACCGCTTCCCGGTGACCCTGACCCTGGCGGCCGGATCCATCGCCATCGGTATGATTTTCGGCATTACCCTGGGGATCCTGTCGGCGGTGAAGCAGTACAGCGCCTTGGATATTGCCGGCACCACCCTGGCCATGGCCCTGGCGTCTTTCCCGGCTTTCTGGATCGGCATGATGCTGATTGTGCTGTTTGCCCTGCAGCTGCGGCTGCTTCCTTCCTACGGGGT
>CALWEC010000161.1 GCA_944376945.1 uncultured Lachnospiraceae bacterium
GATACGGAGTATGGCGCCCAGCTGCGGATTCGCATCGGGTCCTTTGCCCTGCAGCCATCGGAGTTTGTGAAGCTGTCCTTTGTGTTCTTCACCGCCTCCATGTTCCAGAAGGGCACCTCCTTCCCACGGGTGGTGGTGACCACCATTGTGGCGGCGGCGCACGTGCTGATCCTGGTGGCCTCCACGGACCTGGGCAGCGGCCTGGTCTACTTTATGTCTTATCTGTTTATGCTGTTTGTGGCCACCCGCCAGCCCTTGTATTTCTTTGGCGGCCTAGGGGCGGGAAGCGGCGCCGCGGTGCTGGCCTACCACATGTTCTCCCATGTGCGGGTTCGGGTGGCCATGTGGCGGAATCCCTTCAGTGACTACGAAAACCGCGGCTACCAGATGGCCCAGTCCCTGTTTGCCCTAAGCTCCGGCGGCTGGTTTGGCCTGGGCTTTTACCAGGGGATCCCCAATTCCATCCCTCTGGCGGAGAACGACTTTATTTTCTCTGCTATCTGCGAGGAGCTGGGGATTCTCTTCGGCATCTGCCTGGTGCTGATTTATCTGGGCTTTGTGCTGCAGATGCTCTGGGTGTCTACCTGGATGGACGAGGTTTTCTATAAGATTGTGGGCTTTGGCCTGGCGGTGACCGTGGGTGTGCAGGTGTTCCTGCACATTGGCGGGGTGACCAAGATGATCCCCTCCACCGGCATTACCCTGCCTCTGGTCAGCTACGGCGGCAGTTCCGTGGTCGGCACCATGCTGATCATCGGCGTGATCCAGGGGCTCCACTTGATGAAACAGAAGGAGGTGGAAGCCATTGAACAGCAGGCGGCAGCAGCGCCGGATGAGGAAGATCCAGAAGAGGACTTTGAGGACTGAGAACCGGAGCCGGAGAAAGATCAACCGGGAGATTATGCTGGTAACCTATGTGTTTCTGGCCTTGTTCCTTTCCATGATCGGGTATCTGGGGTTTTTTATCTACCGCGAAAGCGATACCTACCGGAATAACCCGTACAACAGCCGTCGGCAGCAGCTGTTCTCCAGCCGTTACATCCGCGGCAGCATTCTAAGCAGCGACGGGAAAACCCTGGCGGAGACGGTGGTGGACGAGGACGGCAACGAGACCCGCCGCTACCCGTACGGGGAAATGTACGCCCATGTGGTGGGCTATTCCACCCGGGGCAACACCGGGGTGGAATCCCTGGCCAGTTCCTATCTGCTGAACGCCCACACCAACCCGGCCCTGCAGATTTACAACGAGCTGCGGGAGGAAAAACTGCTGGGGGATTCGGTGCGGACCACCCTGCGGTCGGACCTGCAGGAGGCGGCCTACGAGGCCCTGGGGGACCGGAACGGGGCGGTGGTGGCCTTGGATCCCCGGACCGGGGAGATTTTGGCCATGGTCAGCAAGCCGGACTATGACCCCAACGAGATCAACGAAATCTGGGACGAGCTGGTGGACGAGGAAAATACCCATTCCAACCTGGTCAACCGGGCCACCCAAGGCCAGTATCCGCCTGGCTCCACCTTTAAGATCCTGATGCTGCTGGAGTACATCCGGGAAAACCCGGACACCTACGAGGATTTTTCCTTTGACTGCGACAGCGTTTATGAGGTGGGGGAATATGCCATCCAGTGCTCCCACCAGATCAGCCACGGCCACGAAAACCTAAAGGAGGCCTTTGCCAATTCCTGCAACGGCGCTTTTGCCTCCCTGGGCCAGACCCTGGATTTTTCCCGGCTTTACGACCTGTGCCAGGACTTTGGCTTTAACCAAAGCCTGCCCACGGACCTGCTGAACAACGCCAGCAGCTATGTGCTGAAGGATGCCAGCTCCCTGTGGGATGTGCTCCAGACCTCCATCGGCCAGGGCAAGACCACCGTCAGCCCCCTGCACAACGCGATGATCGCGGCGGCGGTGGCCAACGGCGGCGTGATGATGAAGCCCTACGTGCTGGAGCAGGTGGAGACGGCGGAGGGCAGCGTGGTGAGCCGCTTTCGCTCCCAGGAATACCGCCGGGTGATGTCGGCGGAGGAAGCCTCCGTTTTGCAGGAATACATGCGGGCCGTGGTGACGGACGGTACCGGAAACCGGGCGGAGGGGGACGGCTACCAGGTGGCCGGCAAAACCGGCTCCGCCGAGTTTTCCGCCGGAAAAGAGGCCCACGCTTGGTTTATCGGCTACGCGGACGTGGAAGAACCGGAGATTGTGGTCAGCGTGGTGGTGGAGGAGGGCAGCAGCGGCGGTTCCACCGCAGCCCCCATCGCCAAAGAAGTGTTCGACGCCTACTACGGGGAGTAAGGCCCTGGGGCCGGTTCCCCGCAGGCCAGTTTTCTGTTCCGGCCGGTTCTCTGTTCCGGCCGGTTCTCTGTTCCGGCCGGTTTTCTGTTTTACTAGGTTTTCTGTTTCAGTAGGTTTTCCGGGGCAGCAGCCGGGCGCGGATAAAGCGGAAGGTGCGCCGCTGGCCGTACCGGGCCAGCATCCGCAGCAGCCCTTCCAGCAGGGAGGCGGTTTCCGGATGGATGGCCATGTGTCCTTTTCCCCGGAGGTAATAGTTCAGGGGATCGCGGCAGGTGTAGCGGTCCCCATTGTAGATTTGGGAGGCGGCCACCCGGTCGCAGAACATTTCCACCACGTAGCGCAGGGGCATTTTCACCGGCCCCATGGTGCCGGCCGGGGCCCCCAGCCGGTAGTCGGTCCAGTATTCGTAGTGATGCCGGTTCCGCCCTTTGTGGTGCATCCAGGCCAGGGAAGCGCCGTTCTGCCGCCGCTCCTCGTCGTTGGGGCTGTGGTCGCCTTGGTAGTAGCGGACGCCCCGGAAAAACTCCGTGGGCGAGTATTTGGACAAGTCGTGGGCCAGCCCCTGCCGGTAGAGCCCTACCTGAAAGCAGTACCGCATTACCAGCAGCTTGTGGCGGGTGATGGTGCGGAAATGCCCCGCCAGGTTTTTTGGATTCTTCATTCCGGCGCAAACTCCTCCTCAATCAGCCGCAGCCCCGCGGTGCTGGTTACCGGCAGGGAAAACACAATGGCCTGGGCCTTGGAACCCATGCCGGCCTCCTGCATGATGGCGCGCATAATCGCGTCCTTCTGGCCGGTGCGGGTGACAATCAGGATCAGCTCTTTCTCCTCGGCCAGGGATACGCCCAGGAAGCGCTGGGCCCGTTCCATCCCCACGCCCCGGGCGTGGATCAGGGTGCCGCCCCGGGCTCCCGCGCCCCGGGCCGCGTCCATAATCATTTCGCTGTATCCCAGATTGGCAATGACAATCAAAACCTGATGCTTCGTCTCTTTCAATGAGGTTTCCTCCCCCTTTTCATAAGGCTGGCTGTCCGTGAGAAACCGCAGCTCCCGCTTGCCGCCGATGCTGCCCATGGGAACGGTAAAGACAATGCCGGTCCCAGGAATATCAATGTGCAGCTCCCGCTGCAGCCCCTGCTGGATTTCCTCCCAGGCCGAATCGGTGACCACGCTGAAGGCCACCGCCTTTTCCGCGGCTTCCAGGCCCAGGTAGTCCAGGGTTTCGCCGGAGGCGGTGCCTCTGGCCAGGGAGACCAGGCCCACCTGGACCTGGTGAAGGCGGTAGAACTCTAAAAACCGGGAAAGCTGCTTCCGGTCGGTGACCGTCAGCATCCAAAACAATCTGCTCATAAGGGCGCGCCTCCTTACAGCTCAATAATGGAATCATCCGGAAGGGCATCCAGCCCGGACGCCGGGGCCGCGGCTTCCGCCGGCACCCTGCGGCTCCGGCCGGAAAGCCGGTAGGCCAGGCCTAGGATTTGGATGGTGATAAGCGGCGTCATGGCCACCATGGCCACGACCCCAAAGGCATCCGTCACCACGTCGCCGCCCAGGGCGGCGCAGGCGCCGATGGCAAAGGGCAGCAGGAAGGTGGTGGCCATGGGGCCGGAAGCCACGCCGCCGGAGTCAAAGGCAATGGCGGTAAAAATCTTCGGCGTAAAAAAGGACAGAAGGATGG
>CALWEC010000162.1 GCA_944376945.1 uncultured Lachnospiraceae bacterium
CCGATTTTGTCCAGCACCTGGCCCACCGCCTTCTCCAGCTCCGGCTCCTGCCCTTCCAGCTGCCCCTTCAGATACTGGAGGATACAGCCTAAGGCCGCCGTCTGCTCCCGGTCCACCAGCTGCTCCACATAGCGCAGGTCCACCGTGTCCTTCCCCAGCAGGAAGGAATCCTTCCCCAGCAGCTTCATCTTCAGCCGCTCCGTCACCATGCCGGTGCCCCGGTAGTTTTTCCGCTGCTGGGTGGCCTTTCCGGCGTGGAACCGCCGCCGGGCCGCAGGCAGCCGGAAGTCCGGGGCCGCCGTCACCGGCGCCGGGTATTCCGCCATCACCTGCCGGGCCCGCTCGGTAATGTCCACCGGCCGGTAGTTGTCCATCTGCAGCACCGTATCCGCAATATAAAAGTAGGAACCGCAGCTGCCCACCACCAGGATGGTGGAAACCCCTGCCTTTTGGTACAGATCCCGGGCCCGCTCCAGGAACGGCGTAATCGGCTCCTTGTCCCGGGTGATCACCTTCTGCATCAGCTCGTCCCGCACCATAAAGTTGGTGGCCGAGGTGTCCTCGTCAATGAGCAGCAGGCGGCTGCCCGCCTCCAGCCCTTCCATAATGTTGGCCGCCTGGGAGGTGCTGCCGCTGGCGTCCAGGGTGGAAAAATCCCGGGTGTCCCGGCCATTGGGCAGATGGTTGATAAACAGGGAAATATCCACATGGTGGATCTTCCGGCCGTCCTCCGCCCGCAGCTTGAGAGCCGAATCCTCCGTAATCACAAACTCCCGGCCGTCCCCGCGGATGTGGTTGTACACCCCCCGCTCCAGCGCCTGGAGCAGCGTAGATTTCCCGTGGTAGCCGCCTCCGGCGATGAGGGTAATCCCCTTCCGGATGCCCATGCCGGTAATCTTCCCGGCGTGGGGAAGCTCCAGGGTGACCCGAAGGGACTCGGGAGACTGAAAGGGCAGGCCGTCCCGCATGGGCCGGTCGGAGACGCCGCTTTCCCGGGGCAGGATTGCCCCATCCGCCACAAAGGCCACCAGGCCCCGCTCCGCCAGCGCCTGGCGGATGGCCTGCTGATCCTCCGCCAGCTCCGCCACCTGGCGCACCTCCTCCGCCGGCAGGCGGCGGTAGAAGAAGGTCTGCTCTACGCTGCGGGGCAGGAACTCAAAGAGGATCTTTTCCAGCTCCAGGGCCTGGATGGTACGGCCGTTGGCCGGGAATCCTACGTCAAACCGAGCCAGGATCCCGTCCTTCCGAATCTGGCAGGCGGTCCGCTCCAGCACCTCCTGGCCGCAGGCGCTGACGGCAATCATACCGCTTTTGCCGGAGCCTTTGGCCTGGAAGCTAACCTTCTCCGTCTGGGCCCGGAACCGCCGGGTCAGATAATCCTGAAGGGCCACCCGGGTATAGGGTTCCCGGTAGGTATCCGCCGGGAAGGCGGCCCGCTGGTGGGAAATCCACACGCTTAGCTTGGAAGGGGAGGCAAAGGGGTCTCCCTGCACATGGTCGATGGACAGCCGGTAGCTGCCAAAATCGTAGCTTCCTTTTAAGGATTTATAGGCCGGATAGCTTTTCCGGTGAATGGCGTGAAGCTGCTGCCGCAGCTCCTCCGACGACTGGATCATACGATTCACACTCCTGTTCTATTTCTTATTCTTCCTCCCCGGAGGGCAGGGCTGCCAGCTGCTGGGCCAGTTCCCCCACCAGATGGTCCAACAGGTAGCTGCGCTCCCCGGGTTTCAGCTTTTCGTAGGTTTCCCGGATTTCCGCCTCCGTCCGGCGCACTTCCTCCTCCAGATCCCGGGCGGACAGGCGGGCCGCCCCCTGGCCCATGATAATAATCTGCTCCAGGCGGTCCGAGGTGGCCACGGTGACCCGGTATTTCCGGCTCAGCTCGTGGGCCACCTTTTCGATATACTGGTCCGCGGTTTCCGCTTCCTGGGTGTACACCACATGGATGTTATGGTAGGGAAGGATCTCGCATTCGTGGTTCTGCACCTTATAGGCGTCAAAAACCAGGATCACGGTGCACTTCCGGAATCCCTGATAATTGCAGAGAATGTCCATCAGCCGGGTGCGGGCCCCGTCTATGCTGGCCTCCGCCAGGGTCCGCAGCTCCTCCCAGGCAAAGATAATGTTGTAGCCGTCCACCAGCAGGTATTCCGGCACCGGCTCCGTCTCTTTGGCCTTTGCGCCAGGACGGTACGCGCTTTCCGCGCTTTGCCGCCGCCAGACGTTCCGGCCCTTACCCCCGCTGTTCCGGTAGGTGCGGGCAAAAATTTCCTGCAATTCCTTTTCGTCCGCGCCCCAGGCGGCCGTCCCGGCGGCGCCCCCGCCGGAAGAAGACGGCACCTCCGCCGCGAGTTTCCTCTCCGACTGCAGCACGCTCTCCAGGTGCATGTGCGCCTCCACCTGATCCCAGGGCACCGGATGGCCTGCCCCATGGGAGCAGAATACGGAACCCGACGGGTTTTCCGCGTCCCGGTCCGGGTCGTAGCCCAGGGCCGCCACCAAGGCGTCCGGATCCTGGCAGGGCCGGTAGCCCTGGAACCGGCAGGACAGCCGCCCCCGGCCTCGGGTATAGGAGGTCACCTCCCGAGAGTAGTCTCCCATGGCGGACACCGGCGCGGCGCCTTCCAGCACCGTCTGCTCCCCCTGGGTCTGGGGATCCCCAAAGGTCCCGTTCATCCGCTGAATATCCGTAATGGCCCGGCCCACCAGCTCCGCCGGGATTTCCAGGCGGAAGGCGTACCAGGGCTCCAGCAGCACGCAGTCCGCTTTCCGCAGCCCCTGGCGCACCGCCCGGTAGGTGGCCTGGCGGAAATCGCCGCCTTCCGTGTGTTTGGGATGGGCCCGCCCAGCCGCCAGGGTAATCTTCATATCCGTAATAGGCGACCCGGTCAGCACCCCTGGGTGCTCCCGCTCCGCCAGATGGGTCAGCACCAGCCGCTGCCAGTTCCGGTCCAGCTGATCCTCGCTGCAGATGCTGTCAAACACCAGCCCACTGCCAGGCTCCCCTGGCTCCAGGATCAGATGCACCTCCGCGTAATGGCGCAGCGGTTCAAAATGGCCTACCCCCTCCACCCGGTTCCGGATGGTTTCCTTATAGACAATTTTTCCCGCCCCAAAGCTTACCTCCACCCCAAAGCGCTCCCGGATCAGGCTTTGGAGGATCTCCGTCTGCACCTGGCCCATCAGCTGAGCCCGGATTTCCTCTGCCGCCGGATCCCACACCAAATGCAGCTCCGGCTCTTCCTCCTCCAGCTGCCGCAGCTTAGGCAGCATTTGATGCAGGTCGCAGCCCTCCGGAAACAGAAGCTGGTACGTCAGCACCGGCTCCAGCACCGGCGGGCCGGCGTCCGGCTCCGCGCCCAGCCCTTCCCCTGGGTAGGTGTGGCTCAGGCCTGCCACCGCGCAGACCTCCCCTGCCTCCGCCTCCGCCGCCGTCTCAAACCGGGCTCCGGAATACAGGCGGATTTGATCCACCTTTTCCTCCCAGGGCTCCTCCCCCTCCGGGCCGGCGGTCCGGCCCGTGAGAACGTCCTTCACCCGCAGCCGCCCGCCGGTGATTTTCAGATAGGTAAGCCGTTTGCCCTGCTCGTCCCGGGCAATTTTAAAGACCCGGGCGGCAAAGGCTTCCCCGTAGGACGGGGCCACCATGTACGTCTCCAGCCCCCGAAGGAATTCCTCCACCCCGGTAAACCGCAGGGCAGAACCAAAATAACAGGGAAACAGCCGCCGCTCCGCCACCGCCTGGGCCAGCTCCGGCTGGGTTAAGGCTTCCTGCTCCAGGTACCGCTCCATCAGCCCTTCGTCGCAGCAGGCCAGCTCCTCCCAGTCCTCCGGCGTTTCCAGGCGGCCGAAATCCGCGATCCGGCTGCTGAGCCGCCGCCGCAGTTCCTCCAAAAGCGCCGCCCGGTCCGTCCCCGGCTGGTCCATCTTATTGACAAAAAGAAAAGTGGGAATCTGATACCGCCGCAAAAGCCTCCACAAGGTTTCCGTATGGCCCTGGACCCCGTCTGCCCCGCTGATCACCAGCACCGCATAGTCCAGCACCTGCAAGGTCCGCTCCATCTCCGCGGAAAAATCCACATGGCCTGGGGTGTCCAGCAGGGTGACCCGGATATCCCCCAGGGTCAGCAGCGCCTGCTTGGAAAAGATGGTAATCCCCCGGGCCCGCTCCAGCTGATAGGTATCCAGGAAGGCGTTTCCATCGTCCACCCGGCCCAGCTTCCGGATGGCTCCGGCGCCGTAGAGCATGGCCTCGGAAAGGGTGGTTTTCCCCGAATCCACATGGGCCAAAATTCCCAGGCAGAAGCGACGCGCCGCCTTTTGGCTGCTTTTATTTTCAGACGTATTTTCCATGAAAAAACCCCTTTCCGCACTATGATGGCGTCTTTTCCATCATAGCACAGAAAGGGGCAGAAGTCGATGGAGCTTTATTCCACCGTATCATTTTTCGTCTTTTCTTTATTTGGCCTTTCATCCGGAAGAGGCCGAATCAGTAGGAATACAGCTCCGTCCATTCGGAAGAACCCGCCGTTTTCTGGTACACGGTGGATTTTTCCCGGCGGTAGCTGGGGCGCCAGCCCATGTCGTCCCCCTGCTCCCGGCGGCTTTCGTCCACCGTAAAGATCACCTGCTCCCCCACCACGTCCAGCTGGGAAATTAGGGCCAAGGTTTCCTCCGTCCCCTGGGGATTGTCCACAAAGCCAAAGGCGGCCGCCTCCTCCGGGGAGAGAAGCTCCTCGTACACATGGCTGTTTTCCGGCATCCGATAGATGCCGCCGCCCATACAGACGAAGGAGCCGGGGCGGCTGAAGGAAGCGGCGGAGGCCTGGACGGTCCCGGTATCCAGGTTTTTCACTGTGCAGCCGCTGTAAGGGTAGTCGTCCCAATAGCCGATGTAGGATCCCATCCGGCCCTCATCCCCAATGTAATAGAGAAGGGTCTGCCCGTCCGAATCCTCCACCACAAACTCCTCCGCCCGCAGCTGCCCATAGGGCACGCAGTCCCGGGGCTGGGAGCCGTCTACGCCCACCGCCCGGATGCCGCCGTCCTGGAAGAAGCCGCCGGTTCCGGCGTAGTAGCCGTAGGAATAGTACAGGGTATCCCCCAGCCGGGCCAGCTCCTGGATCCCCAGGTACAGGGCGTCCGGCGGGCCTGCCACCGTGTCCAGCGCCTGGATCTGGCTGCCGTCGGCCGAGGCCGCCCACAGGGTCACCGACCCGGTCTCCTCATAGCTGCTGGAGGCAAAGTAGTAAATCCCCTCCCAGGTTCCCAGAAACGTGTCCCCTTGGCTGGCCAGCTGGGTAACGGAATGGTCCGCGCTGCTTAAGCGGTACACCCCGCCCCCCAGCTGGTAGCTGGTGCCCCAGAGCATCCCGGTCTCCCCATCCGCGGCCCACACCTCGAAGGCCCCGTGGTCCACCCGGCCGCTGCCGTCCAGGGCCACGGAAAACAGCTCCGTCCCGTTTTGCAGGTAAAGCCGGTTCCCGGTGATAAAAATAGGCCCGTTCCCGGCGGCGGTTAAGAGCACCTCCTCGCTGCCGTCCTCGTGGCGGCAGATCAGGGAATTGACCGTGCCGTCCACGGCATAAAAGTTTGCAAAGAGCGCCGTGGGATACATGCTTTCCGCGCTGTACCTCCAGTAGTACAGGTTGCCCTGGTACCCCACCACATTTCCGCCGTTGTTCTCCACCTGCGCGGGGATCACATACTCCGGCGGGATTTTCTGGCGGCACGCGCCGCTTTCCTCGCTGTACAGGTTGGCGAAGTCCTCCTCCAGCACCAGGCTGGGCAGGTATTGCTCCGCCTCCTGGAACCGCAGCGCAAAGGCCTGGCTGCCCACCAGCTTATCGCCGATGGCCTGCATGGAATACTCGCTCCCCTCCCGGGCCAGGGCTTCCTCCTCCGTAACCGACGGGTCTTCGCTCTGGGCCAGGGAGAAGGCAGCGGAATACAGGGCGTCCAGGCTGTGGGCGTGAACCGTGGCCACCAGCTTGCCGGTATCCGACAGCTCCCGCAGGCTCCCCAGGGACAAATTCTCGCCCCGCACCGCCTGGACCAGCTTCTGAGAGTAGACCATCCGCAGCGGGACCGATACGTCGCACAGCCGCTTGGCGATGGACACCGAATCCCCCGCCTCCAGCAGGCTGGCGATCTTAGGGCTGTTGGCCTTGGCCAGGGCCACGCTGGCCTTCAGCGCGCTCAGGGCGATGCCCGCCGGGGCCTTTCCCGCTACCACATCCATGGCGCTGAGCGCCAGGGACTGAAACACCTCCTTCACCCGGTTTCCTTCCGGATCCCCGTATTCCTTCACCAGACCGCCTGCGGCCTCCCGAATCAGCTTACAGGCGTCCTCATATTGAGGGTGATCCAGCTCCGCCAGCATTTCCAGCTGGCTCACATAGCCCTCCGTCCAGTCCAGGCAGCGGTAGGAGGTCTGCAGGGCCCCCACCACGCCCACCGCGGTGGAAAAGACGTCCGTGGCCGGCCCCAGATAGTCCGGCATCTTGTAGTCGCTCCAGGCGGTAAAGCGGGTGCTCAAAAAATCCAGGGTGGACACCATGCCGCCGGACACCGTGCCGAACTCCTCGCCCATCTCGATCAGATCGCCGATATAGGGCGACACGGCCTGCTCTGCCTTTGTCTGCAGGGCCCCGTTTAGGTTCTCGCAGGGGATGGCCAGGGTCAGCAGGGCGTCCTCCACCCGGTTCAGGTCGTAGAGATATTCCACGCAGACCGTCCAGTCGATGTCGTCCGCCAGGGCCAGGGCCCCAAAGTAGTAGCCCTTGGAATTAAAAGAACCGTCCTGGGTGCAGAAAATCTCCCCGTAGGTAGGCTTCTGGTCAAAAAGCTCCGCGTACTCCGCGGTCAGGTCCCACAGGGTTTCCGCCGGGGCAAAGCAGTAGACCCGGCCCAGATGGCAGAACCACTGGACGTGGAGCAGATACAGCATTGGCTCCAGCGGAAGGAACAACACGTCCTCCGTCTCCTCCGCCCCTCCCGCCGCCTCCGACAGCTCTCCCTGGCTTTCCGGTTTTTCCTTGGGCACCGTCAGGGTGCGGATTCCCTCCACCTGAAAGGATTGCTCCCCGTACAGCCGCCAGTTTACCGGCAGCAGGCCCATCTGCACCGCCCCGGTTTTTACGTCCACGCTGACCACATAGTGGCTCCGCTGGAAATGGTACTGGTTCCCCTCCACCGTCAGGGACGCGCCTGCAAGCGCCGCGATTGCCTCCGGCTCCGCCAGGATCCGCTCCTCCTGGTCCAGGACCGCCCGCACCTCCTGGGCGCCGTTTTCCCCGGTATAGACGGAAAGCTCTCCCAGCTGCCAGCCGTCCTCCCCTGCCAGCAGGCCCCCCAGCCCCAGGCCGCCTTCGGCGGCGTTCTGGATTCCGGCGGCCCCTCTCATTCTGGCGGCCCCGCTCATTCCGGTGGCCCCGCTCGTTCCAACCGGGAGGCTCCCTCCCTGGGCCAGGGCGAGGGCCGGGAACGCGCAGGCGCAGGCCGTCACCGCCGCCAGCAGGACGGCCAGCTGTTTTCGGAAGGAAAAACCCCTTTTTCTCATGCGCCCTCCCCTCCTTCCAGCAGGCGGTTCATCCGGGAGGGATAGCCGCCCAGCAGCGCGTCCGAAAGTTCCGGCGTCATCACCAGCTGCCAGCCGTCCTCTCCTTTCTGAAGCTCCAACTCCACCGGGAACTCCCGCATGGGGGCGTCCTTATCCTCGAAGGCGGCCTGCAGCGCCTCCCGGGCTTCCTCCACGCTGGCAATGTCCTCCGGCAGCCCCTCCAGCACCGCCTCCACATCCACGTTGGTAATCACCGCCGGCACCCGGGCGGTTTCCCCGCTGGCCTCCGGCTCCTTCAGCTCCCACTCCGCCCGCTGGGCCAGGGCGCTCTGGAGCGTCCCCAGCTGGGCGCTTTCCTCCGGGAGGCCCAGCAGCCGGGATACCTCCCGGCTGTCCCCCTGGACATACGCCTCCAGGAAATCCTGGCAGGCCTGCTCCTCCTCACTGGCGCTGCCGCAGGCCGAAAGCCCCAGCGCCAGCAGGAGGGCCAGCGCCAGGCCGAAAATCCCGGCCGGGCGGCGCTTTACTGCCCCATGTTTTCCTGTAACCATTGGTACTCCTCCAGTCCTCCCTGGCCGTCCCAGACCGGGAAGGCCTCTCCCTGGGTCCAAGCGCCGTACGCCTCGTTGGTCTGCAGCGCCGCGGTTAGGGCGCCGTCTGTGGCGGAGGACACCTCCATGGGCGTTAATTCCGAGTTCACCCCGCCGGTCCAGCCGCGCATCTGGGCCATCTCTTCCTCCGCCAGCCCTTCGTACGTACCCAGCTCCCAGCTGTAATCATACTGGTACACATATGGATTCTGGCAGGAAACCGTGCCGATGTTGCCGCAGCCGTCCAGGTCTCCATCGTTCCGGCCCACGCCAAAGGCTTCTCCGTCTGCCCCGCCGTCCACCAGGCCGGCGTTGACGCAGTAGCGGACGGTGGAACCGTTCTCCCCGATGATGCCGGAGGCGGTGCCGCCGTCTGCCGCCGTTACCGTCCCGTAGTTGACGCAGCCGATGACCAGCCCATCGTAATAGCTGCTGCCGCTGTGCTCCGCAATGACGCCTGCCGCGTCCGGCCCGGTGACCGCGCCATGGTTATCGCACTGAACCAGGTAGCTGTACCCGCCGGCGCCGCCGGCCACACCGCCGGCCCACTTGCCGGAGACCGTACCGTTGTTCACGCAGCGCAGAAGGAGCGATTCGTCCCCCTCCGCATACCCGGCCACACCGCCGGCCGAGCCCTCCTCCGCCGTCACGGTTACAGACTCTGCCGTCACGCAATTTTCCAGGATGCTGTAATTCCGGCAGAGACCCACAAAGGCCCCCACATACCGGCCCCCGGCAAAGCGGCTGTCCGCGATGGTCAGATCGTGAATTCTGGCCGCGGCTCCGCTGTCTCCGCTGTAGCCGGCCAGCTGGTAAAACAGCCCGGCCGACTGTCCCCGGCCGGTTACATCCACCTGCAGCCCGGAAAGGGTGTGGCCGCCGCCGTCAAATTCCCCCACAAAGCTGGCCTGGACCATTTTTTCCTCCCCGTCTTCCTCCATCGGGTACGGTCCGCCCAGGGGCAGCAGGCCGCTGTCCGGGGAAATGGCGTCCGCCACGTGAATGTCCGCCATCAGCACCGCGCTCTGGTCCAGGCGGCTGTCCGGATCCTTCTCCTCCACGGCCGTAATCACCGTATCCTTCAGCATCTGGGCGTAGGCCGCAAAGTCCTCCGCCGTATGGATCTCGTAGAAGCCCTCCGCGTTCTGAACCAGGCCGCCTCCGGCTTCCCCCTGGGAACCGCCGGCCGCTCCGGCCTCCGTTTCCTCCGCCGCTCCAGCGCCTCCGTTTCCAGCCGGTTCCGGATCGTCCCCGCCGCAGGCCGTAAGGCCGAACGCCAGGCAGCCTGCCAGCAGCAGGCCCCACCACTTTCTTCCGCCCATGTGTTTCATGTTTGCGTCTCCTTCCCTATTTTTGTCGTTTTTTGATACAGGAAATACACCCGAAGCTTCCTCCGGATAAAAACTGCATCTTATTATATTCGTATCTGCCATATGGATTGGGGACAGGAAAGGAAAATTTTTTGCAGGGAGGACTCGGGGATCTGGACAGTTCTCCTTATCTTTTATTCCGGCTCATCCCATATTCCCGCAGCGCTGCATGGAAAGAAGAATGCCGTGGGAATTCCCTCCGGTAACGCTGGAGGGTATCCTCCTTGGCACCGGTTTCCCCCCGGGAGGCTTTCACCTCTCCCAGTGCTGCCGCTAGCTGTGCCGAAGCATTGTAGTGATTCCGGAACTGGCCGGAAACAATGGCCTTAATCCGTTTGTCAATCAATGCTTCCAGATTCTGCAAATACACGGCTGACTGTTGTTCTGTCAGCGGATAGGAATGTTTCCAGCGGACAAAAGCTTTCCAGAAAATCGCTGTTTTCTGTTCCGAATCCAATTCCGCCTCCCCCTCCTGCCGGGTTCCACGAAGATAGCAGGCGGAATCAAAGCCCATGGATTCCATGGCCCCACGGGCAACACTGGCGCAGCCGCTCTCCAGTTGCTCTCCCTGGTACAGGAGAAGCAAAAACAGCGCAACCCCGCATTTGACAAAATGGCCGGTCCAGCCCAGCGGCTCTCTTTCCTTCTGGCACTCCGACCAGGCGTAGGCAAAGTCTCCGGCCAGGAACCGCAAAATGGTTCCGGAGTAGGAGCCCAGGGAATTTTCTCTCTGCTCATCCGGTATTCCGTACAAGCTGGAATCCAGGGACAAAGCCCCGAAGTTCCGCATCCTGGGTAGCCGGGACGCCATCTGCAGAGCCACCGTCCTGCACGCTTCCGGGTCTCCGCTTTCGTTGACCCAGCGCAGATAATGGGTAGGGGTGGAATCCGAGAGGAACGCCTCCCGCCAACAGGCAGCCGCCACCGACTCCTGCCCGGAGCGCAGCGCCGCGCTGGCGGTTTCCAGTGCGATCTGACTGCGGATGACATACCGGGCATCCACCTTCCCCAATGCTTCTTTTCCCACCTCGGTCCGTTGTTCCTCCGATGTGCCTCCCTTCATCATCTCCAGCGCCTCCAGGTAGAGAGAGGGATGGATTTCATACGATTCCCTGGCCACCTCCAGCATTTTTCCGCCATCGAACTGGCTGCAAATGGTTTCCTTCAGCAGCCACAGGGCCTTCTCCCCCTGATGCCGGGACAAAAGATGGATCCAAGAATCCCAGAATGCCGGCAAATCCGGCAGTTCCGCCTTCCCGACACGGAGCATATTTTCCAAAGGGATCTGCCGAAAAATGCTTTTTTGATAATACTGGAATAGCGACTCCGCCCGCTGCTTCGGCGGCGATACC
>CALWEC010000163.1 GCA_944376945.1 uncultured Lachnospiraceae bacterium
CCTGACCGCGCCGTGCGCATCCCCCGGAGGGATAGCATGTGCGAACTGTGCGCATTCCCGGGAGGGATCGCATGTGCGAAACACATGCGATCATGGGGCATAAATTTGGGGAATTGGAATGGATACAACAGAAAAATTTGCCTGCCTGAGGCAGGCGGCGCCGGTGCTGGCGGATTGGTACCGGGCCAACGCACGGATGCTTCCCTGGAGGGAGGAACCTTCTCCCTACCGGGTTTGGATTTCGGAGATTATGCTGCAGCAAACCCGCATCGAGGCGGTAAAGCCCTATTTCCAGCGCTTCCTGGAGGCGCTCCCGGATCTGCCGGCCCTGGCGGCCGCACCGGAGGAGCAGGTGCTGAAGCTTTGGGAGGGGCTGGGCTACTACAGCCGGGCCCGGAACCTTCAGAAAGCGGCGCAGGTTTGCGTGGAGGAGTACGGAGGGGAGCTTCCGTCCGATTACGAACGGCTGCGGAAGCTGCCGGGAATTGGAAATTACACGGCGGGAGCCATCGCCTCCATTGCCTGGGGCCAGCCGGCGGCGGCGGTGGACGGCAATGTGCTCCGGGTGCTGGCCCGCCTGTTTGCGGATGAGACGGATATTGCCCGCCCCGCGGTCCGGCGGGAGGCGGAGGAGATGATCCGGCAGGTGCTCCAGGAGGGCTGCGCCGCGCCGGGGGACTTTAACCAGGGGATTATGGAGCTGGGGGAAACCCTCTGCATTCCCGGAGGCGCCCCTTCCTGCGGGGAATGCCCCTGGCGCCGGTTCTGCGCGGCCGGCCGGCAGGGGACGGCGGAGCGGTATCCGGTCAAAGCGCCCAAAAAGCCCCGGCGGGTGGAAGAGTGGACGGTGCTGCGGCTGGAAACCGGCGGGAAGACGGCGGTCCGGCGGCGTCCGGCCAAAGGCCTTTTGGCCGGCCTGTACGAGTTTCCGGCCCTGGAAGGCCGCTGGACGGAGGAGCAGGTGCGGCGCTGGCTTTCGGAGCAGGACGCCCCGGTGGTTTCGGTGGAGGACCTGGGCCCGGCCCGGCATGTGTTTTCCCATGTGGAGTGGCATATGACAGGCTACCGGATCCTTTTGGAGCGGGAGTGGCAGGGGGATTGGCGTTTTGTCCCTTGGGAAGAGCTGAAGGAGCGCTGTCCTTTGCCGACGGCTCTGCGGGCTTACGGGAACCCGCCGGTTAGGAAGGAGGAACCGGTATGAAGAAGCTTTTGTTTATCTACAATCCTTACGCGGGAAAATCTAAAATCCGCGGGAAGGTTTCCGACATCCTTAGCCGTTTTATCCGGGCTGGGTACCGGGTGGAGGTATATGTGACCCAGGAGGCTGGGGCCGCCACCAAGGTGGCGGCCAAGCGAGGCGGCAGCTTCCCCCTCCTGGTCTGCAGCGGCGGGGACGGCACCCTGAACGAGGTGGTTACTGGCCTAATGGGCCTGGCCCCGGAAAAGCGTCCGGCCCTGGGGTACATCCCGGCCGGCACCACCAACGATTTTGCCAGGACCCTGGAGCTTCCCAGCGATCTGATAAAAGCCGCCCACACGGCGGTTACCGGCCAGCCGTTCCCGGTGGACATTGGCCAGGCCAACGGGGTATATTTTAACTATGTCTTTGGCTTTGGGGCTTTTACCGCCGTTTCCTACGAAACTCCCCAGGAACTAAAGAAGGTGCTGGGGCATCCGGCGTACCTGCTGGAGGGGGCCCGGAGCCTTATGAGCCTGAAGCGCTATCCCATGCGGATCCTCTGGGAGGAAGGGGAGCTTCAGGGGAACTTCCTGTTCGGCTGCGTCAGCAATTCTCTGAGCGTGGCGGGGATCAAAGGGCTTTGGGGCAGCGAAATCGCCCTGGACGACGGCCTGTTTGAGGCCACCCTGATCCGGGAGCCGGAGACGCTGCGGGAGTGGACGGAGCTGATGGCGGCCCTTTTGGCCAAGGACGACCGCTCCCCTTCGGTGATCCACCTGAAGACCAGCCGGATCCGGTTCCAGGGGGAGGAGGAAATCCGCTGGGTAAAAGACGGGGAATTTGCCGGTTCCTGGCAGGAGGCGGAGGTAAACGTCCTGCATACGCCGCTTTCCATTGTCAAATCCCTATAATTTAAGAAAAATTTTAGGGAAAAACCTGGTTTTTTGTATTTACATTCTAAAAAAAATCCTGTATAATCTAGGCTCAGGGTAAAGCCCGGAGTAGGCCTTTCTCCCTTTTAAGGGGGGAAACGTGTGCCTCCGAGCTGTTTGCGCTTGCAGAAAGGATGCATACAGTGGAAAAAGACAATTTCATGGAAAAATTGAAAAAGCTGGTGGAGTTGGGAAAATCCAAGAATAATACGTTGGATATCAATGATATCAACGATTTCTTCGCCGGCGTCACACTGTCCGAAGAACAGCTGGAGAACATCTACAATTACCTGGAAAGCCAAAATATCGACGTGCTTCGCGTCATGACGGACGACCCGACCCCCATGGAGACCACCATCCTGGAGGAAGAGGACGACGACTTTATGATAAGCGGGGAAGAGGAAGAAGATATAGACCTGGACGCCATCGACCTGCTGGATGGAATCGGCACGGAAGACCCGGTGCGGATGTACCTGAAGGAGATCGGCACGGTGCCCCTTTTGACGGCGGAGGAAGAGCTGGAGCTGGCCAAGCGGAAGGCGGAAGGAGATCAGGAGGCCAAGGAACGGCTGATTGAGGCCAACCTGCGGCTGGTGGTCAGCATTGCCAAGCGCTACACCGGCCGGGGAATGAGTTTTCTGGACCTGGTGCAGGAGGGCAACCTGGGCCTGATTAAAGGCGTGGAAAAGTTTGATTATACCAAGGGTTATAAGCTTAGCACCTATGCCACCTGGTGGATCCGTCAGTCGGTGACCCGGGCCCTGGCCGACCAGGCCCGTACCATCCGGGTGCCGGTACATATGGTGGAGACCATCAATAAAATGTCCAAAATGCAGCGGAAGCTGACGCTGGAGCTGGGCTACGAGCCTTCGGTCAGCGAGCTGGCCGCCGCGCTGGATATGTCCGAGGAAAAGGTAATGGAGATCATGCAGATCGCCCGGGAGCCGGCTTCCTTGGAGACGCCCATCGGGGAGGAGGACGATTCCAACCTGGGGGATTTTGTGGCGGACAGCAATGCGGTGACGCCGGAGGGCAATGTGGAATCGGTGATGCTTCGGGAGCATATCGATGTGCTGCTGGACGACCTGAAGGACCGGGAAAAGCAGGTGGTTATCCTGCGGTTCGGCCTGGAGGACGGCCATCCCCGCACCCTGGAGGAAGTGGGAAAAGAGTTTAACGTGACCCGGGAGCGGATCCGTCAGATTGAGGCCAAGGCCCTGCGGAAGCTCCGCAACCCGGTGCGCAGCAAACGGATCCGGGATTTCCTGTAAGGGATCGGAGAAAACAGGCGGCAGCTTGCCGCGGAAATAAGGGCTGCTGTACCCAAGGGCCAAAGGAGGCCTAGGCCGGGACAGCAGCCTTTTTGCGGTACAAGGAGGGCGTATGAAATTTTTTCATCTTTCGGACCTGCATATCGGCTTAAAGCTTCTGGGGCGGGACCTGCGGGAGGATCAGGAGTACATCCTAGGCCAGGTGGTAAGCCTGGCGGCCCGGGAACAGCCGGACGCGGTGGTGATGGCCGGGGATATCTACGACAAGGCGGTGCCCTCCGCCGAGGCGGTGGAGGTGCTGGATGGTTTTATTTCCCGGCTTGCGGAGTCGGTTCCTAAGGCGGAGCTTTTGATGATCAGCGGAAATCACGACAGCGCCCCCCGTCTAGGCTGCTTCCGCCGGATTTTGGCCCGGCAGCGGCTTCATTTGGCGGGGCGGCCGCCCCAGCGGCCGGAGGAATTTTTGGAACAGGTGACCCTGTGGGATCCGCACGGCCCGGTGCATTTTTACCTGCTGCCCTTTGTGCGGCCTTCCATGGTCCGGCAGGTGGTAGGGACCGAAAAAGACGGCGGAAGCCTTTCTTATGGGGAGACGGTGCGGCGGCTGCTGGAACGGGAGAAAATCCAGGAGCAGGAGCGGAACGTGCTGGTAAGCCATCAGTTTTACCTGCCAAGGGGAAAGGCGCCGGAGGAGGTGGAGCGGATGGATTCGGAGATCCGGACCGTAGGCAACATCGACCAGGTTCCGGCGGAAGTGCTGGAGCCCTTTGACTACGCGGCCTTAGGCCATATCCATAAGCCCATGGAGGCGGGGGATCCCCGGTTTCGATACTGCGGCACGCCGTTGGCCTGTTCGGTCAGTGAAGCGGGACAGGAAAAAGGGATCCTTCAGGTAGAGCTGGGGCGGAAGGGGGAGCGGCAGGTTTCGGTGCTTCCGCTGAAGCCGTTGCGGCAGGTCCGGGTCCTCCGGGGGACGCTGGCCCAGGTGCTGGAGCAGGCCTGCCAGGACTATGTTTCGGTGGTCCTTACCGGCCCGGCGGACGCAGAGGGAGAGCCAGGGGAAGCCCAGGACCGGCTGCGGGCGGCCTTTCCCTACCTGCTGGAAATCCGGCGGGAGACGGAACGGCAGGGGGATTTTCTCTCCGGCCTGGACCGGGAGGCCGGCTTGGATCCTTTGGATTTGTGCCGG
>CALWEC010000164.1 GCA_944376945.1 uncultured Lachnospiraceae bacterium
CCCTGGGCCGGCCCGTGCGGGCGGAGGCCGCCTACCGGTGGCTGATGGGACATCCGGAGGCGGCGGAGACGCTGGAAGCCTTGTTCCGGCGGGACGCCCATCCCTGGCAGTGGGGCAGGGAGGCCGCCGGAGCGGAAAAGGACGGCGCAGGAAAGACTGGAGCAGGAAAGACTGGCGAAGGAAAGGACCGGGCGGGGCAGGCGGAGGCCCTGGCCCGGAAAGCGGAAATCGCGCGGCGCTGGAACCAGATCCGGCGGAGCGTCCAGGAGGCGGCGGCCGTCCAGGGCGGCCGGAGAGGCAGCCAGGGCGGAAGCGGCTGGGAAGCCGTCGCGCTGCGGAAAAAGAAGGTCTTTGACTACCGCCGCTTTTTGCAGCGCTACGCCGTGTTTCGGGAGGAGCGGCAGCTGGACCTGGACAGCTTCGACTACCTTCCGTATCTCTACAGCCTGGAACACTACGAAAAGCTTTTGCTGCTGGAGCCGCTGGAGTACGCGGAGGTGCACCGGCTGGAGGAACTGGTGATTGCCATCGACACCTCCGGATCCTGCTCCGGGCCGGTGGCGCGGCAATTCCTGGAGGAAACCTACCAGATTTTAAGCGGCACGGGGAATTTCTTCCGCCGGATGCAGGTGGCCGTCGTCCAGTGCGATTCCATGATCCAGGATTGCGCGATCCTCCACTCCCGGGAGGAGTGGGAGGCCTACGCGAAGAACCTGAAAATCCAGGGGCTGGGCGGCACGGATTTCCGCCCGGTGTTCCGGCTGGTGGAGGAAATGCGGGCGCAGGGGCAGCTGCGGAACCTGAAGGGGCTGCTGTATTTTACCGACGGGGACGGGATCTATCCCCAGCGGAAGCCGCCTTATGAGACCGCCTTTGTTTTTCTGAACGATGCTTATGAGAAGCATCCGGCGCCGGATTGGGCCGTCACGCTGAACCTGCGGCTGAAGCTGGCGGATGAGGCCCCGGCGGCCGGGCGGCCGGAAGGCGGAGGCAGGGGGAGACCATGAATATAAAGGAAGCGAAAGAAGAAATTATCCATACGGTCCAGGCTTATACGGCCAAGGATGGGGAGGGCCATTACCGGATCCCGCCCCGCCGCCAGCGGCCGCTGCTGCTGATGGGCCCGCCGGGCGTCGGCAAGACGGCGGTCATGGAGCAGGCGGCGGCGGAATGCGGGGTGGGGCTGGTGGCCTACACCATCACCCACCACACCCGCCAGAGCGCCGTGGGCCTGCCGTTGGTGGAAAAGAAGGTGTACGGCGGCCGGGAATACACGGTCACCGAGTACACCATGAGCGAGATCCTCGCCTCGGTGTATGAGCAGATGGAGCGGACGGGAAAGCGGGAGGGGATCCTGTTTATCGACGAGATCAACTGTGTTTCCGAAACCCTGGCCCCCACGATGCTTCAGTTCCTTCAGTGTAAAACCTTCGGCAGCCACCGCGTGCCGGAGGGCTGGGTGATTGCCGCCGCCGGCAATCCGGGGGAGTACAACCGCTCCGCCCGGGAGCTGGATATGGCGACTCTGGACCGGGTGCGGTGCCTGAACATTGAGGCGGACGTGGGGGTCTGGCGGGAGTACGCGGTCCAGGCAGGAGTCCACGGGGCCGTCCTTGCCTACCTGGAGAGCCGTCCGGGAGACTTTTACCGGGTGGAAGGGGAAGGGCCGGAGAGGCAGTTTGTCACCGCCCGGGGCTGGGAGGACCTGTCCGATCTGCTGAAGGAATACGAGCGGCTGGAAATCCCGGTGACAGAGGCGGTGGTGGGAGAGTATCTGGCGTGCGCCGCGGTGGCGGAGGGCTTTGCCGCTTTCTACCGCTTATACCGAAAGTACCGGGAGGCGTATCCGGCGGAGGGGATCCTGGACGGCACAGCCGGAGCGGAGGCGCGGGCCCGGGCGGCGGCCCGGCTGCGGGAGGCTCCGGCGGAGGAGCGGCTGGGGGTAACGCAGCTGCTGCTGGACGGCATCCACCGGCGGCTGGACACCTGGCGGAGGGAAGAAGCAGACACGGAGTTCTTGGAACGGAAGATTGGGGTGCTGAAGGGATGGCAGGCCGGAGCGGCAGGCAGCCGGACGGAAGCGGCGGGCTGCCAGGCCAGGGCGTCCGGCAGCCGGGAGCCGTCCGGCGGGACGCCCCCGGACGCCCGGGTGGCGGATTTTCTGGAGAAGCAGGAGCAGGCCCTGGAGGTACGCCGCCAGAAACAGGTGGTAAGCCTGGAGGAGGAACGGCAGGAGGAGCGGGGGCTGCGGAGGCTGCGCCAGGCGGAGGAAGCGGCCAAAAAGGCAGGGGCCCGGGATTTTCCAGCCCATGTCCAGGCATTTGAGGAATTGCTGGGGCGGCGGCGGGAAGACGGCGCGCGGCAGGAGGCGGCGGCCGGTGCGGCCCTGGACCGGGCCCTGGCGTTCCTTTCGGAAGCCCTGGGGGAAGGCCAGGAGCTGTTTTGGCTGCTGGCGGATCTGACCCGCAGCCCGGACGCCGGCCGGTATCTGCGGAAGCACCCGGAATCCCGCTATTTTGCCTACCGGCCGCTGCTGCTGGTGCAGGAGCAGGAGGAACGGCTGCGGCGGGAGCTGGGCCGGGGAACAAGCGAAGCATAGAATCAGGAGGGACGGAACATGCCCACGGAAAAACTGTACTATCAGGATGTGTTTATGCGGGAGTTTCAGGGGACGGTGACCCGGTGCGAGGCCGGGAAGGAGGGCTTCCAGGTATCCCTGGACCGGACGGCTTTTTACCCGGAGGGGGGCGGCCAGCCCTGGGACACGGGAACCCTGGGGGAGGCGCAGGTTCGGGAGGTCCACGAAAAGGAGGGGGAAATCTGGCATAATACGGACCGCCCCCTGGCCGTGGGAAGCACCGTCACCGGCCGGATTGACTGGGAGCGGCGGTTCGATCTGATGCAGCAGCATTCGGGGGAGCATCTGGTCAGCGGCCTGGTCCACGCCCGCTTCGGCTGCGACAACGTAGGCTTCCACATGGGGGCGGATCGGATTACCATGGATTTTAACCGGGAGCTTTCCTGGCAGGAGCTGGCGGAGATCGAAGCGGAGGCCAACCGGCGGGTCTGGGAGG
The DNA here is from genome assembly GCA_944376945.1 of uncultured Lachnospiraceae bacterium. Classification (GTDB taxonomy): domain Bacteria; phylum Bacillota; class Clostridia; order Lachnospirales; family Lachnospiraceae; genus Pseudolachnospira. The sequence continues at coordinate 3,075 of CALWEC010000164.1, forward strand.
ACCGGGAAACCCGTATCCTTTACCCGGACGAAGAGGTGCTGGGGCGTCTTTCCTACCGGAGCAAAAAGGAGCTTTCTGGCTGGGTGCGGCTGGTGGAATTCCCCGGGACAGACCTTTGCGCCTGCTGCGGCCTCCATGTGGCCCGCACCGGGCAGATTGGGATGATCAAGCTTCTCTCTGTGCAGAAATTCCGGGAGGGGGTCCGGGTGGAGATGGTAAGCGGCGGCCGGGCCCTGGCCTATTGCCGGGCCTTGGAGGAGCAGAACCACCGGATTTCCGTGCAGCTTTCCGCCAAGCCGGGGGAGACGGCGGCGGCGGTGGCCCGGCTGGGGGAGGAAAATTTCGCCCTCCGGGGCCGGGTCATGGGGCTGGAGGAACGGCTTTTTTCCCAGAAAGCGGAGGAATGCCGAAACGCCGGGGACGTGCTGCTGTTTGAGGAAGGGCTGGAGCCGGAAGGGGTCCGGAAGCTGGCGGCAGCGGTTATGGAGACCTGCGGCGGCCTCTGCGCCGTGTTCTCCGGGTCGGACGGAAGCGGCTACAAATACGCCCTGGGAGAGAAGGGCGGGGACCTGCGGGAGCTGTGCCAGGCGCTGAACCGGCAGCTTTCCGGCCGGGGCGGCGGCAAGCCCTTTTTCGTCCAGGGAAGCGCCATGGCTTCCCAGTCGGAAATCCAGGCATTTTGGCTCCAAAACCGCCGGAAACCTTAAAACTTCTCCTTGACTTCTTGCGTCCTTATGATATAATAGGTAGGCGCGCATTTAGAAGCGTTTTCTTTTTGTGTGCATGGGAAATTTTCCCAAAGAAATCTACAGGAGGTGAAACGTATGCCCACATTTAATCAGTTAGTGAGAAAAGGCAGACAGACATCGGAGAAGAAATCCACCGCACCGGCTCTGCAGAGAGGATACAACTCCCTGCGCAAGAGAGCGACCAACGAGTCCGCTCCCCAGAAGAGAGGCGTGTGCACGGCTGTAAAGACCACCACTCCGAAGAAGCCCAACTCCGCGCTGAGAAAAATCGCCAGAGTCCGTCTTTCCAACGGAATCGAAGTGACCAGCTATATTCCGGGTGAAGGCCACAACCTTCAGGAGCACAGCGTGGTTCTCGTGAGAGGCGGCAGAGTGAAGGACCTGCCCGGTACCCGTTACCACATCGTCCGCGGCACTCTGGATACCGCTGGCGTGGCGAACCGCAAGCAGGCCCGTTCCAAATACGGCGCCAAGAGACCGAAGAAATAAGGTCTTAATCGCGTAGCACTCTAACTGTAACGTGTAGGCATACTGTATCCCATAGATTATGTCCTGCACGGACACACAGAACGTGTGAGTACCGATGAATTAAACGATCATATTTAAGGAGGGAAGTAACGTGCCGCGTAAAGGACATACCCAGAAAAGAGACGTGTTAGCCGATCCGCTTTACAACAACAAGATTGTAACCAAGCTGATCAACAATATCATGCTGGACGGCAAAAAGGGCGTTGCTCAGAAGATTGTGTACGGCGCTTTTGCCCAGGTGGAGCAGAAGGCCGGCAAGCCGGCGCTGGAGGTCTTTCAGGAGGCCATGAACAACATTATGCCGGTTCTGGAAGTCAAGGCAAAACGTATCGGCGGCGCCACCTACCAGGTGCCCATCGAGGTAAAGCCGGAGAGACGCCAGGCCCTGGCCCTGCGCTGGCTGACCATGTTCTCCCGCAAGAGAGGCGAGAAGACCATGGAGGACCGTCTGGCCAACGAGATTATGGACGCGTCCAACAACACGGGCGCAGCCGTCAAGAGAAAAGAAGACATGCACAAGATGGCAGAGGCCAACAAGGCGTTTGCGCATTACCGCTTTTAATTAGGAGGAAAACCTGTGGCTGGAAGAGAATATCCGCTGGAGAGAACCAGGAATATCGGGATTATGGCTCACATCGACGCGGGCAAAACCACGCTGACCGAGCGGATCCTGTACTATACTGGTGTAAACTATAAGATCGGAGATACCCACGAGGGCACAGCCACCATGGACTGGATGGAGCAGGAGC
>CALWEC010000165.1 GCA_944376945.1 uncultured Lachnospiraceae bacterium
ACTGGGGATAGCCGAAGAAATCCAGCATCTGGCTGGCCGACCAGATGGCGGCCATAGGGTTGGCCTTCCCCGTGCCGGCAATGTCCGGCGCGGAGCCGTGGATAGGCTCAAACATGGACGGGTACACCCGCTCCGGGTTCAGGTTGGCCCCCGCCGCCAGCCCCATGCCGCCGGCGATGGCCGCACCCAGATCCGTCAGGATGTCCCCGAACAGATTGGAGGTCACCACCACCTGGAACCGCTCCGGCTCCCGGACAAAATGGCAGGCTGCCGCGTCCACCAGGTACTCGTGGGTCTCCACCTGCGGGTACTCCCGGCTGACCTCATGGAACACCTGATCCCAGAACACCATGGAATAGTTGAGGGCATTGCCCTTGCTGACGCTGGTCACCGAACGGCCTTCCTTTTGGGCCAGCTCAAAGGCATACCGCATAATCCGCTCGCAGCCCTTGCGGGTAAACACCCCGGTCTGCCGCACCGTCTCCTCCGGGGTTCCCTGGCCCGTCCAGGAGCCTTCCCCCGCGTACTCGCCCTCGCTGTTTTCCCGGATCACCACCATGTCGATGTTTTCCCGGTTCCCGTTCTTTAAAGGGCAGGGGGCGCCCCGGAGCAGCTTCACCGGCCGCACATTTACGTATTGGTCAAAGCCCTTGCGGATCACCAGCAGCAGATCCCGCAGGGAAATATGGTCCGGCACCCCCGGGTAGCCCACTGCCCCCAGGTAGATGGCGTCAAAGTCTTTCAGGATTTCCAGGCCGTTTTCCGGCATCATCCGGCCTTCCCGCAGATAATATTCACAGCCCCAGGGAAATGGGGTAAACGCAAAAGAAAAGCCGCCGTCCCAGTCCGCCACGGCTTCCAGGAGCTTCCTTCCCTCCGCCAGCACATCCGGGCCAATCCCGTCTCCGGCAATGACGGCAACGCGAAATTTTTTCATCTTGTAATTCCTCCTACTGTCTGTTTCTGCGTCCAGTGCCATTTTAACCCGTTTTCCCGGGAAAAGCAATGGTTTTTGCCCTTGACGAATCCGCCGGTTTTTTCTATGATAAGATAGGAAAAATTGTTGCAGGGGAAGGGCGTTTTGTATCGCGCCGGAAAAGAGAGGACATACAGATGAGAGAGATCGGATTTGACAATGAAAAGTACCTGAAGACCCAGTCTAAAATGATCCGGGAGCGGATTGAAAAATTCGGCGGCAAGCTTTACCTGGAGTTCGGCGGCAAGCTGTTTGACGACTTCCACGCCTCCCGGGTCCTGCCGGGCTTTGAGCCGGACAGCAAGATCCGTATGCTCCGGGAGCTGCGGGACCAGGCGGAGATTGTCATTGTCATCAATGCCAACGATATTGAAAAAAACAAGGTTCGGGGAGATCTGGGCATTACCTACGATCTGGACGTGCTGCGGCTCATCGACGCCTTCCGGGCCAACGGCCTCTATGTGGGCAGCGTGGTACTGACCCGCTACGCCGGCCAGCCTGCCGCGGAGGTATTCCAGTCCAAGCTGGAAACCCTGGGCGTCCGGGTCTACCGCCACTACCCCATCGAGGGCTACCCTTCGGATATTGCCAAGATTGTCAGCGAGGAGGGCTACGGCCGGGATCAATATATTGAAACCAGCCGCTCCCTGGTGGTGGTTACCGCCCCCGGCCCCGGCAGCGGAAAAATGGCCACCTGCCTGTCCCAGCTGTATCAGGACCACCAGCGTGGAGTGAAGGCAGGCTACGCCAAATTTGAGACCTTCCCCATCTGGAACCTGCCTTTGAAGCATCCGGTAAACCTGGCCTACGAGGCGGCCACCGCCGATCTCAACGACGTAAATATGCTGGATCCCCTCCACCTGGAGGCGTACGGGGAAACCACGGTCAACTACAACCGGGATGTGGAAATCTTCCCGGTGCTCAACGCTATTTTCACCCAGATTTTCGGCTCCTCCCCCTACAAATCTCCCACCGACATGGGCGTCAACATGGCGGGGTACTGTATCGTGGACGATGAGGTGGTGCGCAAAGCCGCCCGGGAGGAAATTGTCCGCCGGTACTACGAGGCCCAGTGCGACCACCGGATGGGCACCGGCTCCGAGGAAGCAGTCTACAAAATCCAGCTGCTAATGCAGCAGGCCGGCGTCACCGCCGCGGACCGGCCGGTGATCGCCGCGGCCCTGGCCAAGGAGGAGGCCACCGGCGAGCCGGCCATGGCCATGGAGCTGCCGGACGGCACCCTGGTCACCGGCAAAACCTCCGACCTGCTGGGCCCGGCTTCGGCGGTACTCTTAAACGCTCTCAAGAAGCTGGGGAAGATCGACGACGAAGCCCTGCTCATGTCCCCCCAGGTCATTGAGCCCATCCAGGATCTGAAGGTGAACCATCTGGGAAACCACAATCCCCGGCTCCACACGGACGAGGTGCTGCTGGCCCTGTCCATCTGCGCGGTCACCGATCCCCGGGCCAAGACAGCCATCGAACAGCTGAAAGGGCTCAACGGCTGCGAGGCCCACTCCACGGTCATCCTCTCCCAGGTGGATAAAAGCACCTTCCACAAGCTGGGAGTACGGCTCACCTGCGAGCCCAAGCACCAGACCAATAAGCTGTTCCACCGGTAAAGCCGCCGGATACCGCCGAATGTACGGTTCCTGAGCCGAGGGAGCCGTTTGGAACCGTACAGTTTTAATAAACAAAAAAACAACCTGGTTGGATTTCAGAGGCAGAACCTTCTGAACCCTTCCAGGTTGTTTTTATTTTCCCCTATTCTATTTTCCCATCTGCTTCTTTACTGCAGGCTGGCCATATACTTCAGGGTCCGGACCAGCTGGCTGGTGTAGCTCATCTCGTTATCGTACCAGGACACTACCCGCACCTCGTAGATCTTAGTGCCGCAGCGCTGGGCCAGGGTCTGGGTGGCGTCAAACAGGGAGCCGTAGCTCATGCCGATGATGTCGCTGGACACCAGCTCCTCCTCCGTGTAGCCGAAGGACTCGTCGGCCGCCGCCTTCATGGCCGCGTTGATGCCTTCCACGGTAACGCTCTCCGTCTCGTCCTTCAAGGTGGCGTCCAGGATGGTGATGGAGCCGGAGGCCACCGGGACACGCTGGGCGGAGCCAATCAGCTTGCTGGCCAGTTCCGGGATTACCAGGCCGATGGCCTTGGCCGCGCCGGTGCTGTTGGGCACAATGTTGATGGCGCCGGCTCTGGCACGGCGGAAGTCCCCTTTGCGGTGCGGGCCGTCCAGGATCATCTGGTCGCCGGTGTAGGCGTGGATGGTGGTCATAAAGCCGGTGCGCAGCTCCCGGTAATTGTTCAGGGCCTTGGCCATGGGAGCCAGGCAGTTGGTGGTGCAGCTGGCGCCGGACACAATCAGGTCGTCCTTGGTCAGGGTCTTGTGGTTGACGCCGTAGACGATGGTGGGCAGATCGTTGCCGGCCGGGGCGGAGATCAGCACCTTCTTGGCGCCCGCCTCCAGGTGGGCCTGGGATTTGGCCTTGGAGGCAAAGAAGCCGGTGCACTCCAGGACAATATCCACATCCAGTTCTTTCCAGGGAAGCTCCTGGGGCTTGGGCTGGGCGTAGATGGGAATCCGCACATTGTCCACGGTAATGGAATTCTCATCGCTGGACACCTGATGGTCTCTGGCGTAGCAGCCCTGCACGCTGTCGTATTTCAGAAGGTGAGCCAGCATCGCCGGGTTGGTCAGGTCGTTGATGGCCACCACTTCAAACTCCGGATCCTGAAAAACCTTGCGGAATGCCAGGCGGCCGATCCGTCCGAAACCATTGATCGCAACACGAATACTCATTCTTGAATTTCCTCCTTTTTGCCTGCCGGAACGGGCGTTCCGGCAGAGGCAAGCGTCTCGTTTTTGGTTATCTGTATTATACCCGAAAAAAAACAGAGCCGCAAGATTTTCGTGTTTTTCCGCCCCGGAAAGCGCCAAAAAGGGGAAATTCCCCCGTCCTGGCGGCGATTTTCCCCTTTTCCCTGCCGTTACTTTTGATAAGGATTTTTATAAAAAGCCTTTTCACCGTGCCTTATACCAGCCGGTATTTCTTCCATTTGCCGCTGCGGTACCGGAATACCACAAACAGGCAGGACAGGATCCATGCCGGCGGCATGCTCACATACACGCACCGGAAGCTGACGGCCGTGCCGGCCAGCAGATAGGACAAAGCCAGCCGCACGCCCAGGTTCACAAACCCGGAAGCCGCCGGGATTTTCACATCCCCGGTCCCCTGCAGGAAGCCGCAGGTAATGTTGGTAATGGTATTGACCCAGATAAACACCATCAAAAGATCCAGGTGCTCCCGCCCCCGGCGCATGGATTCCCCGGCAATGTTAAACAGGGACAGGGCCGGCTCGTCCAAAAGGATCACCAGGATCCCCAAAAACACGCTGATGGCAACCCCCATGCCTACCGTGGCCCGGTACCCTCTCCGGGCCCGGTCCGGCTTGCCGGCGCCTACGTTTTGGCCCACAAAGCTGGCAATGGCCACGTTAAAGCTGTTGGAAGGGATATGGGCAATCTGCTCAATCTTCTGCATGGCCGCGTACCCCTCTATGCTGGGGCTTCCAAAGGTGTTGACCAGCCGCTGCAGCACCATAAAGCCCAGGGCGCTGACCATGGACTGGAAGGCGATGGGCGTACTAAGGCGAAGGAGGACTCCCATCCGCCTCCGGCATCCGGCCAGGTAGGATCGACGGGGAATCAGATCCGGAAACAGCCGGCCCAGATAGATCATGCTGGCAATGGCCGACCCTGCCTGGGCAATCACCGTGGCCACGGCGGCCCCGGCCACCCCCCAGTGGAAGACGATGACAAACAGGCTGTCCAACGCCAGGTTCAGGACGGCGGAAATCAGGAGGAAAAGCAAAGCGCCCCGGGAATCCCCGTGGGCCCGCAGGATCCCGTACGTCACGTTGTACAGCAGCTGGAAAAGGATCCCGCTGCTGTACACCAGGAAATAGACCAGGCTGTCCGTCCGCATTTCCTCCGGCGGCTGCAGGAATCCCCAGATCACCGGCTTGGCCAGCAGGAAGCAAAGCAGCGTCACCGCCGCCGCCAGGATCAGCGCCAGCAGATAGGCCGCCGCCGCGGTTTCCTGGATATCCTGTTTCTTTTTGGCCCCAAAAAACTGGGCCGCCGCAATGTTGGTACCGGCCCCCAGGCCTGTGCAGATGGTCACCAGAAGCCAGGTCAGGGAACCGGTCAGCCCCACCGCCCCCAGGGCGGTGGAACTGACAAAGTTCCCGACGATCACGCTGTCCACCAGGTTGTATAGGACCTGGAGCAGGTTGGCTCCCATAATAGGAAGGGAAAAGGCCAGGATCTGCCTTCTCTCCGCTCCCTCCGTCATATCCTGTTTCATTCTTTACTCCTATGCTTCCTCCCGGCCAAGGCTTCCAAAGCTCCGGCCAGACAGGTTGGTCACGTGAAAGGCCTGGCCGGCGGCGCTAAGGCATGCCTCCCGGAAGGTCTCGCACAGGGACGGGTAAGGGTACAGGATCCCGGCCACATCCGCTACTTTCATCCGGTGCCCCACCGCCAGGGCCGCCTCCCCGATCAAAGAAGAGGCCTCCCGGCCTACCACATGGACACCCAGGATTTCCTGGCTGTCCCGGTGGATCACCACCTTGGTAAATCCGTTGAGCCCGGCCGCCAGCGCCTTTCCATTGGAGCTGAACGGGTAGCGCCCCACGGAAATCGGAAGGCCCCTTTGGGCGGCCTCCTGCTCGCTGAGGCCCACCGCTGCCACCTCCAGCAGGGAAAAGACGCACCGGGGGATCTGGCTTTCCGGAATCCGCAGGCTCTTCCGCTCCCCTCTGGCCAGCTGCTCCCCCAGCTGTTCCCCCTGCCGGGCCGCCACGTGGGCCAGCCCAGAGCCGCCTGCCGCGTCCCCAATGGCATAAATGCCTTTCCGGCTGGTTTCCAAATACGCGTCCACCGGAAGGAAGCCGTCCCGCAGCTT
>CALWEC010000166.1 GCA_944376945.1 uncultured Lachnospiraceae bacterium
CACCCGCACGTTTTTCAGCACCTGGGGGTATACCTTCAGGCTCTCCCGCAGCTTGCTCAGCGGCTGCTTTTCCTCCAGCATTACTTCCATGATTTTCAGGGAGGTCAGAATCCCGTCCCCGGTGGAGGCGTACTTGCTGAAGATAATATGGCCGGACTGTTCGCCGCCCAGCCGGTGGCCGTTCTCCAGCATGTTTTCGTATACATACTTATCGCCCACCGCCGTCTTGACGTAGGAAATCCCCTCCTCTTCCAGGGCCTTGTACAGGCCGAAGTTGGACATGATGGTGGTGACGATGGTATTGTTGGCCAGCTGGCCCTTTTCCCGCATATATTTGCCGCACACGTAGAGGATGGCGTCCCCATCCACCACCTGGCCCTGCTCGTCCACCGCAATGCAGCGGTCCGCGTCCCCGTCAAAGGCAAAGCCCACGTCCAGCTGGTTTTCTTTTACAAAATCCTGCAGCACATGAATGTGGGTGGAACCGCAGTCCCGGTTGATGTTGGTGCCGTCCGGGTTGTTGTGGATCACGTAGGTCTTGGCCCCCAGGGCGTCAAACACGCTCTTGGCAATGGTAAAGGCGCTGCCGTTGGCGCAGTCCAGGCCCACCCGCTTATTTTTAAAGGACCGGGTAGCCAAGGAAATCAGATAGCCAATGTAGCGGTTCCGCCCGGCGGCATAGTCCACCGTACAGCCAATGTTCTCCCGGGTGGCCAGGGGGGCCTCCGGCATCTGGCCGTCCAGGTAGCGCTCGATCTCCTGGATCACCGTTTCCTCCAGCTTTTCCCCCCGGCTGTTGAGGATTTTAATACCATTGTCGTAAAAGGGGTTGTGGCTGGCGGAAATCATAATCCCGCAGTCAAAGTCCTCCTCCGTGCGCACCACGTAGGCCACGCTGGGGGTGGTGGTGACATGCAGCAGATAGACGTCCGCCCCAGAGGCGGTAAGGCCGGAGGACAGGGCGTCCTCAAACATATAGCTGCTCCGGCGGGTATCCTTGCCGATGGCCACCTTGCATTTGTGGTCTCTTCCATAATACCAGCCTAAAAAACGGCCGATCTGAAACGCATGCTTAACGGTCAGCTTCACATTGGCTTCCCCCCGGAAGCCGTCGGTACCAAAATATTTTCCCATTTTGTTTTTCCTCCCAGGCTGGGCATTGCCCATCGCCGACCATTATACCAGAACCCGGAGGATTTGGCTAGGAGTTTTTCCGGTTTCCGCCGGGGCGGAGGCTTGGGAAGAATCTTAACACAATCTTAACACACGCCCCCCTCCTTTTCGGTTATACTTACCTATGGTAAAAGGGGGTATTTGGCGTTTGCGGGACTTGGGCCCAGAGAAGGCGCGCCTTCCCTAAAACGAGACAAAGGAGAAGAAGAGGAAAACCATGGAATTTTTGCACGACATGGAATTTTTGGTGGAAGGCCTGCTGAGCATTACGCCCCAGCAGCTTGTCATGTACGTGGTGGGCATTGTGCTGATCTATCTGGCCATCAAAAAAGGGTACGAGCCTTCCCTGCTCCTGCCCATGGGCTTTGGCGCCATTCTGGTCAACCTGCCTATGAGCGGCGTAATCGACCAGCTGGTGGAAGGGAAGGTGGCCACCCACGGGATCATCCAATGGCTGTTTGAGGTGGGGATCGAGGCCTCCGAGGCCATGCCCATCCTGTTGTTTATCGGCATCGGCGCGATGATTGACTTTGGCCCGCTGCTGTCCCAGCCGGTTATGTTCCTGTTTGGCGGCGCCGCCCAGTTCGGCATCTTTTTCGCCATCTGCGCCGCGGCCCTGCTGGGCTTCGACTTGAAGGACGCGGCCGCGGTAGGCATCATCGGCGCGGCGGACGGCCCTACCTCCATCCTGGTATCCCAGATTTTGAATTCCCGGTATGTGGGCCCAATCGCGGTGGCCGCCTACTCCTATATGGCGCTGGTGCCCATTGTCCAGCCCTTTGCCATTAAGCTGGTCACCACCAAAAAGGAGCGCTGCATCCATATGAAATATCACGCGGGAACGGTCAGCCGCCCCATGCGGATCGCCTTCCCCATTGTGGTTACCTTTATCGTGGGCCTCATCGCCCCGTCCTCCGTGGCCCTGGTAGGCTTCCTGATGTTCGGCAACCTGCTGCGGGAGTGCGGCGTGGTGCAGAGCCTGTCCCAGACGGCCCAGGACAACCTGGCCAACCTGATCACCCTGCTGCTGGGCATCACCATTTCCTTCAGCATGCGGGCCCAGGAATTTGTGCGCTGGGAAACCCTGCTGATTATGGTCATCGGCCTGCTGGCCTTTGTGTTTGACACCATCGGCGGCGTACTGTTCGCCAAGCTGCTGAACCTGTTCCGCAAGGAAAAGATCAACCCGATGATTGGCGCGGCGGGTATTTCCGCCTTCCCCATGTCCTCCCGGGTGGTACAGAAGCTGGCCATGGAGGAGGATCCCACCAACATCATCCTGATGCACGCGGCCGGCGCCAATGTTTCCGGCCAGATCGCATCCGTAGTCGCCGGCGGCCTGGTCATCAGCCTGGTCAGCCAGTTCTTATAAAAGGAGGGAGCCAACATGAGCATCAACTGGACCAACGTGCTGCTGTCGCTGGAAATTCTCTGGAAAGGCATGGTAGGCATCTTTGCCGCCTGTATCGTTATTATTATCGCCGTATGGATTATGAGCAAGCTCACCGGCGGCAAGCGGAAAAACTAACGCCATCTGGCTCAAAAGGAAAACAGGAAACCCTTATGTAAATGGACGAATCATTTGCATAGGGGTTTCTTTTTCTGTTTTTGGGCCGTACATTATCTTTAAAAAACCAGTTTATATCTTGACAAATCGGAAGCTCTTTATATCGGGAAACGGAGAACATGGATTTTATAGATCTGTGTAAGAGTATGAATATTATCAGTACCCTGCCGGAATATACAAAGCCTAAAAATGTGGGCCTGATGTTTTTTTGTCTGGAACCGGAACGTTTTTTTCCATATGCTCAGATTGATGTGGTAGAGTTCCCAGACGATACCGGGGATCGTATTCGGGAAAAGACGTTTAGAGGGCCGCTTCACCAGCAACTTAGAGAGGCACTGCTGTTTATCAAGAATAGCATCATACAGGAACAGGTCATTAAAGTAGATGGGGTAGCAGAAGCCAGAAGATTTTTTAACATACCATTTGCGGCTGTGGAGGAAGCCCTCTCGAACGCAGTCTACCACAAGGGATATGACGTACGGGAACCGATTGAAGTGCGCGTAGAACCGGACCGAATGATCATAGTCAGTCACCCTGGCGCAGACCGGTCTATTAGTCAGGAAGGGCTACGGGAGTATCGTGTGTTCAGCCGCCGGTATCGTAACCGCCGGATTGGTGAGTTTTTGAAAGAGATGCACCTGACAGAAGGACGTAATACAGGATTTCGTAAGATACGAAATGCTCTGCGCAATAATGGATCACCGGAGCCATTATTTGAAACAGATGATGAGCGCACCTATTTTGCAACTACCCTGTTCTTCCATCCGGATTTTGTGCGATCCGAAACAGATAACCGGGAAAATGACCGGATAAATGACCAGATAAATGACCGGGAAATGGGGAAATTTAACACGCATGACTGGGAAGTTTTTGAAATCATTCAACAAAATCCCGATTTGACTGTGGCACGAATTGCTCCACAATTAGGTGTTTCTGAGTCTACCGTTCGCCGGGCGATTCGGAAATTGAAGTCCAATGGATTCTTACAGCGTGAAGGGTCGAACAAAAAAGGCAAATGGACCATTCGAAAGCAGTAGGAAAGAAAACGATGGCTCGTCCATATAAGCTGACCGGAAAAATGAAAAAGATTGCTCTGAGTGCGGCTGTGAAAGAGCGGAGCATCTCACAGCCGCACTCAGCAGCTAAAAAAGGAACGAGTCAAGCGCCGTCCGGCGTTTTACGCCTCCAGCAGCATCAGGATTTCCTGCAGCGCCGGAGGGATGTCCTCCCGGCCAACCGCCACGTAAAAGTCCAAATTGTAGTACTCTCCATCGTCAAAGTAGGTCAGCTCCAGGTTCAGGAAATCGGTTTCTCCTGTTACCGGCGCTTCCCACCGCGCCGCCAGCAGCTGCGCCAGGGCCTCCCCGGCCTCCCGGCTGGCTTTCCGCTCCGCCGGCTCATCGGGCATATCGGTGGACGCCTCCTGGTCTACCGCCTCCTGCTCCGTCTGGACCGGCTCCGCCTCCAGGGTTTCTTCCTCTTCCGTGTAAGGGTCAAAGATAAAATCCCGGTTCCCGTAGAAGGCAAAGTGACCGTCCTCATAGCCGGCCGCATAGAGGCTGGTCAGCATACCGGAGCCCTTTTCCAGGGACTCCGCCAGGGCCGCCACATCCTGCCGCTGGGCCTCCTTCTGTTCCTCCATGTAGATCCGGAAGGTCTCCGGCATCTGGGTGGAGATAGGCAGGTCGGTTCCCAGCCCCCGGTTCTGCCAGTAGGTGATCAGGGTTAGATAACCTACCACCGTATTTTCCAAATCCGGATTCCCGCCTTCCACCAGCGAATACCAATCCATAAAGTCCATGGCGGCGGCTTCCTGGCGCAGGGATTGGTATACCCGCCCGGCCGCGGCGTCGGTAAGACGGTCGCTGGAGTGGATCCAGGTCTCCCGCAAGTCCTCCGCAGGCAAGTCCTGGTAAACCGCCGCGGCTTCCGCTTTGTTCTGCAGTTCCCGGGCCAGCAGCTGGCGGTCCGCCTCCGTCAGGTAAACGTACCGGTAAAGGGTCTTATGGCCCGCCTGGATCCGCACCAGCCGGGACCAGGCCTGGCTACCTTCCAGCATCTCGCGGATGCTCTGGCCGCTGTCTTCGCGGTAATACGCGATGGTCTGGCTCAGCCGCTGGCTGATCAGCTGCCGCGTCTCCGGGGAATCCAGCCGCACCTCCTCCAGCCGCGCGCCAAAATAGTCCTCCACCTCCTGGCCTCCGCTTCCGGAGCCGTAGGACACCCAGACATTTCCCTCGGAGGGCAGGGTCACATAGGAAATCTCCTCCGCCGCCGGCTGCTGGGCGGACGTATACCGGTACACGCCGAACATCCCCAGCACCAGCACCAGGTTCAGCACCGCCAAAATCCCCAGCCCCGGCACCGCCCGGGCCAAATTCCGCAGCTTCCGGGTGGAAATCAGCTCATAGAGGAAATAGACGATCGCCGCAATCAAATACGCCACCAGCAGGCTGAAGAACCAGCTGCCGCCCAGGCGGGAAAGGCCGCCGCCCGTCACCAGGGCTTCAAAAATCATGCCCATGGGAATCAGGCAGATGGTCAGGGCCGCCGCCAGCCGGAAGGCCAGCTGCAGCCCCCGGCTAAGGGCCGCCTGGCCGGCGGCTTCGCTTTTCCGCCTCCGGAAAAACAGCCCGCCCAAAACCAGGTACACCGCCCCCAGCGCCAGGGTATACAGGCCGCCGTGCCAGCCGTAAACCACATCCCGGTAGGTTCCCAGCAGATAGCTGAGGGGAAGCCCCGAAACCAGGTTCCAGGAATAATCCAGCAGCGGGAACAGGTGGGACTCGCTGACATAGGGCATAGCGGAGCCCAGGAAGCTGCTGACCGCCTGCATAAAGATCCGGGGGACAAACAGGATCAGCAGGGCGGATACGATGTTGGTAAACACGGTCCCCGTAAGGCTCATGGCCAGCACGGTGCCGGCCGCCACCAGCACGCTGGCCGCCGTCAGGTTAAACAGCAGCACCGGGACCGAGCTGTACACCAGCGCCAGATACCGGCCCAGCAGGGCGCAGACGCCCATATTGACCAGGGTGGACGCCAGCAGGACGCCTACCAGCCAGGTGAGCAGCGCCGCGGCAAAGCTGCGGTACAGGCAGCCGCGGGTCTGGGGTAGGGCATGGTAAAAATCGCAGGCCTCCCGCCGGTCCAGGAAATGGAACAGGTACAGGCTCATGGCCGGGGCCAGCACCGGGAAGCCCAGTAGCAGCAGCGGATGGCTGCCCAAAAGGGTAAGGTTTTCGATGCTAATATTCCTTCCGGCGGCCGCCGCTATCTCCTGATCCGCGGCAATTTGGATGGCCTGGCCCACCGGCGCCAGCACCGCCGCCAAGGTCATCAGCACCAGGCTCAGCACGCCGATTACCCGCAGCTGCCGCAGCCCCTCCCGGTACAGGCGGGGATCAAACCAGCTTTTCTTCATGTTTTCCCTCCTTCCCCTCCACAAAGCCATAGCCGCTGGGGTCAAAATAATAGCCTAAGGCCTCCATCTGGTAGGTGAAAACCTCCTCCAGGGTCAGCGGCAGCACGTCCAGCAGCACCGGCTGCAGGGCGGAAATTTTGGCCACGGTTTCCTCCTGCTGGCCCCGCACAATCAGGTTGGCCACGGAGCCCCGCTTGGAATAGTGGAGCAGTTCGATGCCCGCAAACAATGTCTCGTTGTAATCCTGGCGGAACGCCACCTGCACCTTAAACAGGGAGGTTTTCAGGCGCTGGACGTCGCTTTCCAGCACCAGGCCCCCTTGGTGCAGCAGGGCCAGCTGGTCGCAAAGGTCCTCCAGCTCCCGCAGGGAATGGGAGGTGATGATGGCCGTGGCCTGGCGCTCCAGCACATCCTCACAGATAAGGGCTTTCACCAGGTTCCGCATAACCGGATCCAGGCCGTCGAAGGTCTCGTCAAAAAACAGATACCGGGGATGGGCGGACAGGGCCAGCACAATGGCGGCCTGGCGCTTCATGCCCTTGGAAAAATTGTGCACCGGCTTCCGGGGATCCAGCCCAAAGTTTTCCGTCAGGTACTGGTAGCGGTTCCGGTTAAAATCCGGGTAGGCCGCCTCGTACAGGCGGGCCATCCGGTCCATGGAGGCCCCTCCCAGGAAAAACAGGTCGTCCGGCACATAGGCAATCTGGGCCTTCACCGCAGGGTTTTCAAAGACCGGCTCCCCGTCCATCTCCACCTGCCCCGCGTCCGGCCGGTACACCCCGGCCACCAGCCGCAGGAAGGTGGACTTTCCCGCCCCGTTGGAGCCCACCATGCCGTAGACGCAGCCGTGGGGAATGGTGCAGGAAATCTGGTTCAGCGCGGTAAAATCCTCAAATTTTTTGGTCAGTCCTCTCACCTGGATCATTGCGCCGCCTCCTTTGCCTGAAACCTCTCCCGATTTTGGAACGCTTCCTCCACGCAGGCAAGGATTTCTTCTTTTTGAATGCCGGCCAAGGCCAATTCGCTGACCAACGCGATAAATTCCTTCAATTTGCCCCTCCTTCTCTCGCCAATCCGCTCCACCGCCCCGGCGGCCACAAAGCTTCCCCGGCCGGGGACGGAATAGGTAATCCCGCGCCGGTCCAATTCGGAATACGCCTTCTGTATGGTGTTGGGGTTTACCGCCAGCTCCATGGAAAGGCTCCGGACCGATGGGATCTGGTCGTCCTGGCGCATAACGCCGGTGAGGATAAACCGTTCCACCTGGCTGACCAGCTGTTCGTACACCGGTTTCCGGCTCATGACATCTATCTGGAACATCCGCTTCCTCCTTCCCTTCCATTCTAAGTGTACTAATGCAACTAGTACACTTAGAATATAGCACAGCCTTCCCTTTGGGACAACCGAAGAATTTCTTAAGATTGGGGGAGACCTCCCTCTTCGATCAGCGCCAGCTTCCGCTCCCGGGTCATGGCTTTGATCGCCCGCTCCCGCCGCAGGGCTTGGCTTTTGTACCCATAGCGCTCCCAGTAGACCAGCTCCACCGGCCGGCGGCTCCGGGTATATTTGGCCCCCTTCCCCTGGTTGTG
>CALWEC010000167.1 GCA_944376945.1 uncultured Lachnospiraceae bacterium
GCGGAGGATTTGTGCACCATCAGCCGGGAGATTTCGGAGTATACGGACATTCCCCACGCTTGACCCTGGCGCAGGGGGAGCTGGCATTTATTCCGGCGGAGCAGGGAGTGCAGGCAACCATCCTGGCGGTGCAGGAAGTGAGCCGGCGCCTGCTCTGGCGGACGGATAGGAGGAATGTATGGACGGACTCAGTGAAAAAATTTATCTGGAAATTTCCTCCCCTACAGAGGAGGACGCCCGATCGGATCAGAAGAGGATTTTGGACGGCCTGAGGGAAGCTGGGTATCCGGCTTCCCTGACTTTGTCCGTGATGCGCCGCCTATACCCTTTGTGCCGCCAGGCAGAATGGAAACTGACGCTTTCTTTGGCGTGGGATGGGACCGGGTGGCAGGCAGTGGATGTGGAACCGGGAGATACCCGGGACCGCCACTACGGGCTGGCGGTGGATTTGGGGAGCACCACAGTGGTAACCCGGTTGATCCACTGCGGAACCGGCGCGTGTCTGGGGGAGGTCAGCCGGTACAATGGGCAAATTCCATGGGGAACGGATATCCTGACCCGGATTTTTGCCTGTAAGGACAATCCGGAGGTTCTGGAACAAGTACGCCAGGCCACAGTGGACACCATCTGTGCCAATTTGGCGGAACTGGAGGCCCAGACGGGGGTAGCCGGTTCCCAATGTATTCAGATGACTGTGGCGGGAAACGCTACCATGATCCATTTCTTGCTGGGAATAGACGCTTTCTGTGTGTTTTCTACCCCCTATGCGGTGCATGTGGATCAACCGGGTTTTCTGCCAGGAGAGCAGCTGGGCTTTCCCATCCGAGGCTACGTATTTTGCTTCCCCTGCCGTTCCAACTATCTGGGAGGGGATATTGTCAGCGGTATGTTGGCGGTTGGTTTTTACCGAAGGGAAGGGATCTGCGCTTTTTTTGACATTGGCACCAATGGAGAGCTGGTGGTAGGAAACCGGGATTTTCTTCTTTGCGGCGCCGGAGCCGCAGGCCCCGCTTTGGAAGGCGGCTCAGTAAAAACCGGTATGCGGGCTGTGGCAGGCGCAGTGGACCGGGTCTTCTGGCAAGACGGGGATCTGCAGGTCCATGTTTTAGGAGATCCGGCCGCAAAGGAGGAGGCGGAACCGGGGAATCCGGCCGCAAAGGGAATTTGCGGTTCTGGTATTGTGGATTTGCTGGCCGTTCTTTTCCTTCATGGGTGGATAGATCTAAAAGGACGCCTGCACCCGGAAAAAAGCCCGCGGATCCAGCGCCGGGGGGATTCCTGGGCGGTAGAGTATGCGCCGGGCTTGTTTTTTGACCAGGCGGACATCGAGGAATTTGTCAAAACCAAGGCGGCTGCCTATACGATGGTGGAATATGTGCTTCGAGAGTCGGGCATTTCCCTGGAGGAGCTGGAAGCCTTTTATGTGGCCGGGGCGTTTGGAAAACATGTAGATAAGGAAGCGGCGGTGTCCATCGGCCTGTATCCGGATCTTCCCCGGGATCGGCTGCGTAGCGCAGGGAACGCCTCCTTGGAAGGAGCGGAACGGCTGCTGTGCAACCGCTCCCTGCTGGCCGATTTGGATGCAATCCTGGAACGAATGATTTACATCCAGTTTGGGGCGGTGGAGGATTTCCTGCACATGATGGTGGCTGCCCAAGCCTTTCCCCACACCGATATAGAGCGTTTCCCTACGGTGAAAGCACGGTTGGAAGAAATCCGGAAGAAAGAGGAGGCCGGGGAACTCTAATTTCCGCGGAAGAAGCGGCCCCGCCTGCTTTTAGTCCGGCGCCCCCGCCGCATATCGTTTGGCGCGCCGGGCGTGTTAGTCGGGCGCATCTGCCGCATACCATTCGGCGCGCGGGCGCGCCGCTGGCGTTCCGGCCACGCCAACGTACGGATATATGAGAAGAAAAGCAAGAAAAAGCCGTGTGTCTGCCAGGCGGTACGGATACAGAGGAAAAATACGTTAAAAAAGCGGTTTTTCCTAGCCTTCCGAACGGCTTTATTGGGAGAAAAAAGGAAAAAGTCCGTCCGGCAGTTCCAGCAGAACGGATACAAAAGAAAGTTTGGCAAAAAAATCCGTTCCACTTGTACCGCTGCACGGCTTTATAGGAAGAAAAGCAAGAAAAAGCCGTGCGTCTGTCAGGCAGTACGGATACAGGAAAAAAATACGTTAAAAAAGCGGTTTTCCCGGAGCGCACTGCCCTTCCAGTAGGCCGCGGCAGGATTATGATTGGTGGTGCGCCAGATAATCTTTTAACGCCGCGAATGTTTGGGGGCTGATGACATGCTCCATCCGGCAGGCATCCCGAACCGCCGTGTCCGCGGGAACTCCCAGCTCCTCTAGCCAAGCGGAGAGAAACTGATGCCTTTCGTAAATCACTTCTGCAATCTTTGTCCCGGAGGGGGTCAGGCGGATAAAGCCCTCCCGGGATACTTGTATGTGCCCTTTTTCCCGCAGGTGTTTCATGGCTACGCTGACACTGGGTTTTGAAAACCCCAGTTCTTCCGCAATATCAATAGAGCGGACCACCGGACGCACCTGGCTTAAGATGAAAATGGTTTCCAGATAGTTTTCAGCGGATTCCGTGGTATACATGGGCTTCGTCTCCTTCTTTGCGGGTATTCCGGCATGGCCTCCGGTCCAGCTGCGTTTGTGCGCACAGCGCGGGCAGAATGTCCGGAGGACATGGCAGCCCCCAGGCTGCTTGGCCTGGGGCAATTCGCCTCGGTTCAACGGCTTTTCGGCAGGAATGGCAGAAATTCCCAGCGTACACGGTTTTTTCAGCAGGAATGGAAGAAAAAGCCGTGTGCCCGGGCACCAGGCCGGCTTTTTGGGCGGGAAGCCTCGAAAAAGCCGAAAATTTTCCCAGCGTACACGGTTTTTTCAGCAGGAATGGAGGAAAAAGCCGTGCGCCCGGGCGTCAGGCCGGCTTTTTGGGCGGGAAGCCTCGAAAAAGCCGAAAATTTTCCCAGCGTACACGGCTTTTTTGGCAGGAATGGAAGAAAAAGCCGTGCGCTCAGGGGTCAGGCCGGCTTTTTGGGCGGAAAGCTGCGAAAAAGCGGTGATTTTCCTGGGAGAAAACCAATTCCGGGGAGAATGGGCGGAGAAAAGCGTCCGCCTGCTCCCGTGGAAGCGCACGCTTCGCACGGAAATTCTTCTCCCTGCGGCCGGACGTGAACCGGCGCAGGTATCCTGTCCACGAACTGGCGCAGGTATCCTGTCCGCAAAGCGGACAGGATACCCTCCCTCACAAGGGATTATATACTATTGAGAAAAAATAATCAAATAAGTTCTTGACTTCTAACTTGAGTTAGCATATACTAACACACGAAGTAAAGAGAGACAGAAATTCTCAAAATGAAGAAGAAAGAAGAGGACGCATGATGCCGTTGACAATGGCGACGCCGGGTACGGCCAATGTAATCAGCAGAATCGGAGGAAAAGAGGAAAGCCGCCGCTTCCTGGAGAACCTGGGTTTTGTGGTAGGCGGAAGCGTAACCGTGGTTTCGGAGATCGGGGGCAATATAATTGTCAACGTGAAGGAATCCCGTGTGGCGATTGGCCGGGATATGGCCAACAAAATTTACGTCATGTAGGAGGTATCCCGCCGGGAACTCTTTGCCCGATGCGGCAGGGGCGGGATTCGATAGAAAGGAGAAGGGATGCAGACATTAAGGGAAGTCCCTTGCGGGACAACGGTCAAGGTGACGCGCCTCAACGGCGCGGGTCCGGTAAAACGCCGGATTATGGACATGGGGATTACCAAGGGCGTCAGCATATTTGTGCGCAAGGTAGCGCCGCTGGGGGATCCGCTGGAGGTAACGGTCCGCGGCTACGAGCTTTCCCTGCGGAAGGCGGACGCGGAAATGATTGAAGTGGAATAATTTTTTTGCCACGATGTTAGCATAGACTAACAAAACAAGCCGACGCATGCGCGATAGGAAATGCGGGAGGCGTTTTGCCGAAAGGCAGAGAAAGGGGTCAAGTATGTCGATAAAAATTGCGCTGGCTGGCAACCCCAACAGCGGAAAGACCACGCTGTTCAATGCGCTGACGGGTTCCAACCAGTTTGTGGGAAACTGGCCGGGGGTTACGGTAGAAAAGAAGGAAGGGAAGCTGAAGGGATACAAGGATGTGGTGATTATGGACCTGCCGGGTATCTATTCCCTGTCCCCCTATACCTTGGAGGAAGTGGTGGCCCGGAACTATCTGATTGGGGAGCGGCCGGACGCCATCCTGAATATTGTGGACGGGACCAACATTGAGCGGAACCTGTACCTTTCCACCCAGCTGCTGGAGCTGGGCATCCCGGTGGTTATGGCGGTGAATATGATGGATGTGGTGCGGAAAAACGGGGACCAGATCCATATCGACAAGCTGAAGCAGAAGCTGGGCTGCCAGGTAGTGGAAATTTCCGCCCTTAAGGGCACGGGCGTGGAGGAAGCCGCCAAACGGGCGGTGGAGGCGGCCAATCAGAAAAAGGCCAGTATGCCGGTACATACCTTCGCCCCGGAGGTGGAAAAAATTCTGGATTCGGCGGAGGCAAAGCTAAGCGGCCTGGTGCCGGAGGAGCAGAAACGCTTCTTTGCCATCAAGCTGCTGGAAAAGGACGATAAGATTGCCCAGCAAATGGCCTCTGTGCCGGATGTATCCCAGGAAATCCAGCAGCTGGAAGCCGCCATGGACGACGACACGGAAAGCATCCTTACCAATGAACGGTACGAATACATTGCCTCCATTATTCATCAGTGCTGGACCAAAAACAAGAAAAACACCATGACGGTCTCGGATAAAATCGACCGGGTGGTGACCAACCGGTGGCTGGCCCTGCCGATTTTCGCGGTGGTGATGGTCATAGTCTACTACGTTTCGGTGACCACGGTGGGCACCTGGGCTACCGACTGGGCCAACGACGGCGTGTTTGGGGAGGGCTGGAGCTTCTTCGGCATCTGGATTCCCGGCATTCCGGGGCTTATCGGCAACCTGCTGAGCGCGTTAATCTGCGGCCCGGTGCTGGAAGGCGTGATTTTGGACGGCATCGTGGCGGGCGTAGGCGCGGTGCTGGG
Organism: uncultured Lachnospiraceae bacterium; assembly: GCA_944376945.1. GTDB lineage: Bacteria > Bacillota > Clostridia > Lachnospirales > Lachnospiraceae > Pseudolachnospira. Next base: position 5,071 of record CALWEC010000167.1, read on the forward strand.
CTTTGTACCCCAGATTTTGGTGCTGTTTATCTTCCTGGCGTTCCTGGAATCCTGCGGCTATATGGCCCGGATCGCTTTTATCATGGACCGGATCTTCCGCAAGTTCGGCCTGTCCGGCAAATCCTTTATCCCCATGCTCATCGGCAGCGGCTGCGGCGTGCCGGGAGTCATGGCGTCCCGGACCATTGAGAACGATCGGGACCGGAAGATGACCATTATGACCACCACCTTCATCCCCTGCGGCGCCAAGCTGCCGATTATCGGCCTGATTGCCGGCGCCCTGTTCGGCGGGGCTTGGTGGGTAGCCCCCAGCGCCTACTTTGTGGGGGTGGCCGCCATCGTGTGCTCGGGCATTATCCTGAAAAAGACCAAAATGTTTGCCGGGGATCCGGCGCCCTTCGTCATGGAGCTGCCGGCGTACCACTGGCCCACGGTGGGAAATGTGCTCCGGAGCATGTGGGAGCGGGGCTGGTCCTTCATCAAAAAGGCCGGCACCATCATCCTGCTGTCCACCATCGTCATCTGGTTCACCTCCTACTTTGGCTGGGTGGACGGACAGTTCCGGATGTTAGAGGACACGGAGCTGGGGAACAGCATCCTGGCGGCCATCGGCAACGGCATCTGCTGGATCTTCGCCCCCTTGGGCTGGGGCGACTGGCGCTCCGCGGTGGCGGCGGTCACCGGCCTGGTGGCCAAGGAGAACGTGGTGGGCACCTTCGGCATCCTCTTCGGCTTCGCGGAAGTGGCGGAGGACGGGGCCGAGTACTGGCCGGCTCTGGCGGCCAGCATGAGCGCCCTGGCAGCCTACTCCTTCCTGGTGTTTAACCTGCTGTGCGCCCCCTGCTTCGCGGCCATGGGCGCCATCAAGAGAGAGATGAACAGCGCCAAGTGGTTCTGGTTCGCCATCGGCTACCAGTGCCTGCTGGCCTACGGCGTGTCCCTGTGTATCTACCAGATCGGTATGCTGATTACCACCGGCGCCTTCGGCATCGGCACCGCGGCAGCCTTCCTGCTGGTGGCTGGATTTATCTATCTGCTGGCGCGGCCTTATAAGGAAAGCGATACCCTGCGGGTGGATCTGCGGAAGATGGCGGGAGCCAAATAAGCGGAGACGCAAAAAGGCTGGGGCCCCGGAGGCGGAACCTGACCTCCGGGACTCCGGAAGCTGAGTGCGAAGGACTCCGGAAACCGAGTGCGAAGGACTCCGGAAACCGAGCGCGAAGGGACCCGGGCCCGGCAACGGGAACCGGGCCCTCTTCGGGAACCTGGCAGCGGAAAGGAGACAGAAAATGGGAAACCTGTTGGTGGGCGCGGCCTTGGCCGCCCTGGTGGCGGCCATTGTCCGGGGTATGATCCGGGATAAGAGGAACGGAAAATCCATCCAGTGCGGCGGGGACTGCAAGCACTGCGGGGGCCACTGCAGCCGGCAGGCGGCAGAGTAGGCCATAAGAGCAGAAAAGGCCATAAGGGCAGAGTATAAGGGCAGGAAGCGCGTATGAAGCAGGAAGAGGACGCGGGCCGGGAACCGGGAAAGCCGTCCGAGGCCCCAGAGTATCACAGCGCCCGCATGCAGCGGGAAGTCATTCTGCAAAAGCTGAAGGATCGGGGGTTCCGGATTACCAAGCAGCGGCGGGTACTCCTGGATATTATCCTGGAGCGGGACTGCGCCAGCTGCAAGGAGATTTTTTACCAGGCCTCCAAGGTGGACGCAGGCATTGGGACGGCTACGGTGTACCGGATGGTCAACATCCTGGAAGAGATCGGGGCCATCAGCCGGAAAAATATGTACAAGGTCCTGTACTCGGAGCATTGCCCCCTGGAAAACCAGTGCGAGGTGCGGTTGGAGGACGGGACCGTGTACCAGCTGTCCGCGCAGAAATGGAACGCGGTGGTGCAGGCGGGGCTCCAGGCCTGCGGCTATCTGGACGGCCAAAGGGTAGCGTCCATCACCGTGAAAGCCTGCGGTTGCGGGCCGTGGGAATAGAGCGGCGGCCGCGGGAATCAGGCAGAGCTCGGTGGAAGCGTAAATCGGGGGATGCGGTTGGCTGGCCGGGGAAGCGCGGACGAGAGCGGTGGCCAAGGCCGGGAGAACCGGCCGGAACGGCGGCAAGCCGTGGATGTGGAAAAACCATATCCACGGCTTTTTCCTATGCAGCCGAACCGCGGCGTCTGCTTGGGCCGGTTTAACAAGAGGGAGGGGCCGGC
>CALWEC010000168.1 GCA_944376945.1 uncultured Lachnospiraceae bacterium
GGCAATCCGCTCCGACAAAATCCGGCTACGTACAAAGAGATTCCGAATATAATCGCGGATGATGTAAGCGTTGATCCTCATAGCGTCCTCCCTCCTTTTGCGATCGCTTCCCCGCCGCCGCGCATGAAATACAGGAAAACCGCCGCGGCACTTCATACATTTTGTACAAGGAAGCCTGCCTGAAAGCCGCAGGCGCGCTCGGCGGCCTGTTTCCTAATCTTGTGGTAAAAGTATAATAAAATACGGCAAAAAAATCAATAGCTCGGGAGAGGTTCCGGGCAGTTTTAAAAAATTTCCGAAGAATATACCGGTAGTTTGAAATTTCCCATTTCTTTTTGTTTTATCTGTTTTGTAAAGTATTCCTGGCAAAATTATTACACTTTATAGAATTGTCAGCCGAACTATCGCTATGTATAATGGATTTAGAATACATTCAAAGGAGGCGAATTTCTATGATTGAACGCAAGACACGCATCCGGGACACGTATTGGCTTGCCCTGTCACGGCTTCTTACTTCCGTCAGCCTGGCGCTCGTCACCTCGTACTATTCCTTCTGTTTCACGGATCTGGCCGGCGTCTCGCCGGAGCTGATGGCTTCCTGCATGTTTGTCTGCACCTCTGCGTCGGTTGTGCTTTCCCTCTTTTCCGGCGCCTTTGTCCAGAGGACCCAGACCCGGTTCGGCCAATACCGCCCCTGGATCCTGTTCGGCCCTATCGCGACCATGCTGGGCGGCTTCCTGCTCTTGTTCCCCGCGTTCGGCCAGGGGACGGTGGCCACGGCGGCCCTGATGGCGGTCGGTTATTTTATCGCCAATTCCTCCATGGATTTTATCGGCACCGCCAACTACGCCACCCAGGGGCTGATCGGCGGCGACGATTCCAATCTGCGGACGCTGGTCTCCGGCAGAGCCTGGCAGGGGGGCGCCCTGGGCCTGGTGGTTTCCGGCCTGATCACGCTTCCGCTGGTCCAGTTCTTTGGCAAGGGCTCCGAAAACCTGGCGGGTTTCCGGGGCGCGCAGACCGTCTTTACCTTCATGGTTATGGCCGGTGCGTTTATCAACTTCCGCATCTGCAAAAAATACGATCTGCCCAATGCCGGCGCGGACGCAGTGATCCACACGGAAAAAACCCGCTTTATCGACATGATCCGGGGCGTGGTCACCAACCGGCCGGCGCTGATGCTGATCCTCTCCGACGTGCTTCGCTTCACCGGCTACTACGTCCTGTTCTCCCTGATGGTATACCACTGCACCTATGTCATCGGCGATATGAACGCCATGACGTACGCCCTGGCCACCACTAACTTTGCCTCGTTCATCGGCGCTACTTTGGCCCCCATGGTTTCCGAGAAAATCGGAGGCCGGAAACGGACCGCCTTTCTGTTCAGCGCCCTCACCGGCAGCTCCTGTATCCTGATCGGTATTTTCGGGTACACGCTTTGGGGCTTTGTGATCCCCTGCTCCCTGTACTTCTTCTTCATGTCCTTCCTGGATACTATCGACGTCCCCATGTATTTGGATTCGGCAGAATACTGGCAGCATAAGACCGGCAAAGACACCAAGGCCTACCTGCTTTCCATGTACAGCGTAGCCGTAAAAATCGCCATCGCTGTCTCTACCCTGGCCCTAGGCGCTATTTTGAAGCTGATCGACTATACGCCCGGCATGGTCCTGGACAGCGCCGGCGCCACCGCCCTGTGCTGGGCCACCGCGCTGGGTCCCGGCCTTGGCTATCTGCTGCCCATTGTCCTGCTTCTGATCCACGGCGTTTCCGATAAGGAGATGGCTGTCATCATCAAAGAGAACGCGGAAAAATACGGCGGCGCAAAGGAGGGATAACCTATATGCAAAACCGCGAAGCCTTGATGGAAAAATATAAAAGCGAACTGAAAACCGACGGGAAAATCTGCCCCGGCACCAACTTTGAGATGGACCGCCTGGTCAGCACCCCCATCACCGTCCAGGAAAACCTGTTCCGTATGCTGGATGGGAAAAAGCCCCTTTGGCATCCCAAGGACATCGACTATGTTATGTTTGACCCCCGTATCGTCCCGGACAACACGGCCAGGGCCCAGACGTTTGAGTTCCATACGCTGGCCCCGGAGGAAAAGGGCGGTAAGGATATGTTCGGCATCGAGTGGGAGTTCATCCCCCAGGTGGGAGGCTCCATGGTCCGCCCCGGCCGTCCTGCGGTCCGCGACATCAACGATTGGGAAAGCCAGGTGACGATCCCCGATGTATCCCGCTACGATTGGGAGGGCTGCGCGAAGGAGAACGCCGGCTTCTTTGTCGAGGGGTACCCGATCTATGTCCAGATTGTCAACGGCCTGTTTGAGCGGCTGATCTCCTTTATGGACTTTGAAAACGCGGCGGTCGCCCTGATCGACGAGGAGCAAAAGCCCGGCGTCCACCGGCTGTTTGACAAGCTGGCGGATATTTACGATGAACTGTTTGCCTGCTATCAAAAGTATTTTGGCGTCAATATGATCTGCTTCCACGACGACTGGGGCGGGCAGCACGCGCCGTTCTTCTCCCTGGATACGTGCCGCGAAATGCTGCTTCCCTACTTAAAGCGGATTTTTGACTCCGCCCACCGCCGCGGGATGTATGTGGATTTCCACAGCTGCGGGAAACATGAAAACCTGACGCCCGCCATGATTGAAGCCGGCGCGGATATGTGGTATCCACAGCCCATGAACGATCTGGACAGCCTGTACAAAACCTACGGGAAGGATATTATCTTCGGCTTCCAGCTGACGGCGAAGGACGGAAGCGAGGACGCCGCGTGGGAGCTGGCGGTGGACTTTATGGAGAAATACGGGAAGAACCACAACACCATGCCGTACATTGGGCCGGACACGAACCCTATTTTCTATTCGTACCTTTACGTCTTAAGCCGGGAGGAGTTTGCCAAATGAAATTCCGTACGCTGATGGCGCGGACGCTGTCAAAAAAGACCGGCCTGCTGGGGCTGATCCTATCGGCCGGCGGTTTGGCCGCCATCGCCTATCTGGGCGGCAGCGGACATATCCAGTCCGTCCCGCCGTTCGTGGCCATGCTGTTCGCTTTTGTCTCCATGGCTGGCACCCGCATGCTGACCGCTGCCATGAACCAGGTTCGCGCGGATGCCTCCCAACCAAATATTAAACAGGAGGGCTGACCTATGAATATGAAGCAGCTGAGAGAAAAATATGCCGATGAGTTAAAGATCCTGGAGCCGGTCCCTATGCCGAAGGCCTGCTTCTGGCCCGCCCCCGCGGTCCGGAACTCCATCATCACCCAGCGGGAAAACTATCTGCGGATCCTCCGCCGGGAAAAACCTATGTTTATGGCCATCGACCTCGATGAATACATGCTTTCGCCCGCCATCTTCCCCGACGCCGTAGCCAGAGGCTTTGTCGTGGATATGGACGGGATGCCGGAAAGCGGCCCCGGCGGGAAAGATATGTTTGGCATTGAGTGGGAATATGTGGAACAGGTGGGCGGCTCCATGGTCCGTCCCGGCGCCCCGGCGGTGGAGGACATCCACAAATGGGAAGAAGCCATCGTATTCCCGGACATCGAACAGTGGGACTGGGAAGGCAGCGCCAAGCGGAACGCTCCGCTCCATACGTCCGCGTTCGCGACCAATGTGTGGATTATGAACGGTATTTTTGAACGCCTCATCTCCTTTATGGATTTTGAAAACGCGGCGGTCGCCCTGGTAGACGAGGAACAGCAGCCCAGCGTCCACCGGCTGTTCGACAAACTATCCGACCTGTATGTCGACATCGTCCGCCACATTAAGAAATATTTCCAGCCCGATGTCATATATTTCCACGACGACTGGGGATCCCAGAGAGCCCCATTTTTCTCCCTTTCCACCTGCCGGGAGATGATCGTCCCCTATCTGAAGAAAGTGATCGATGCCGTCCACCAGGAAGGGATGATCTTCAACTTCCACAGCTGCGGGAAAAACGAGCCGCTGGTGCCCGCCATGATCGAGGCCGGCGTGGACACCTGGTGCGGCCAGCCGATGAATGACTTCAAGATGCTCTACGAGCAATACGGCGAGCAGATTGCCCTGGGGATCTACACGGTTCCGCCCGCCAAGGATGCCACCGAAGAAGAGGTGGTAAAGGCGGTGCAGGATTTCTTGGATACCTATACCCGCAAGGGTGTAGCCTATCCGGTGATCTATGCGGATGAGTACAGCGATATGTATCTCGACATTCTGTATATGCTGAGCCGGGAGCGCTTCTCCCAGTGAGCGCGATCCCGCCCGGCGGCGGGATCGCACAGAGGGACGGCGGAGTGGATCCGCCGTCCCTCTTTTGGCGTCCGCTGCCGCCCTTACAGCAGCGCCTCCACCGCCTCCAGGAACTCCTCCCGGGTCCCCTGGCTCCAGCTCCAGATCATATAGACCATGCCGTCCTCGCAAAAGCTGGCCACGTAGCGCTGTGCCTCCGTGTCCTCGTAAACCGCCAGCTCCAGGCCCCGGACCTCCACCATCTCCATCTGGTCCGCGTTCAGATGCACCTCAAAGCGGATGGGCTTCCGCAGGAAGT
>CALWEC010000169.1 GCA_944376945.1 uncultured Lachnospiraceae bacterium
GAAAGAACGGCTTTTTGAACGGATATATGTATTTTAGCCGTCCTTCCACAAATGCCAACGGATTTTTAACGGATTTCCTTCATTTAAGCCGTGTCCGCAGGCGGCCCAACCGCAGACATCCCGGCAACAGACCGCTTGCCCCGCAGGCGGCCTATTCCGGGCCGCGGAGGATCAGGAATAGAGTACCTGCATAAGCGTAAGTCCTTGTGCCGGCGCGGCAGCGCCGGCATATTTGCGTTCCCGGGCTTCCAAAATCCGGGGAATATCTTCCGGTTTTTTTTGACCGCTTCCTACCTCCAGCAGCGTGCCGGTGAGGATCCGGACCATCTGGTATAGAAAGCCATTGCCCTGGAACGTAAGACGAAGCTCCCCAGGCAGTTCTTCCAGGCAGATGTCATCCAACCGCCGTACCGTAGATTTCTTGCTTTTGCGGGCGCAGAAGCTTTGAAAATCGTGGGTTCCCAGAAGAAGAGAGACCGCCTGGCCCATGGCGGCCGTATCCAGCGGAGCGGTCCAGGGAGTCATATATTTGTGTTCCAGTACATGGAGGGCGGGATCGGTGGCCAGCCGGTAGCGGTAAATTTTCCCTATGGCGTTCAGGCGGCTGTGGAAACGGTCGGAGGCAGGAACCACGGAGGCAATTCCAATATCCTCGGGCAAATAGGCGTTGGCGTATGCCCGGATTTCCTCTGGGGAAAGGGAAGTGTCCAGATGGACATGTGCCACCTGGCCCAGGGCGTGGACCCCTGCGTCTGTACGTCCGGCCCCATGGATTTCCACCGCCTCCCCGGCAAGACGGCTAAGGACCGCTTCGATTTTTCCTTGAATGGTAGGGGTGGAGCCGGATTGGCGCTGCCAGCCGGCGTAGCGGGTGCCATCGTATTGGATGGTAAGACGGTAGTTCATGGGAGCCTCCTTGGGATCGTTTTCGGGCCGGCGGCCGGATCCGGCCGCTGCTAAAAGTATAGCGAGTTTGGGAGGAAAAAGCAACCGGCGAGCCTTGTTGACAGCCCTCTATTTTAATAGTAAACTGGCTGTAACAGGAAACCGGCAGGCGTCAGCCGCCCGCCGGAAAATTTCAGCCTGGAATGAAGGAGGAGCAAACTATGCGCGCATATGAAAGGCTTTTGCAGTACGTAACCTGCCCCACCACCAGCGCGGAGGGGGTGGAAACCAACCCCAGTACGCCGGAGCAATTTTCACTGGCCCGGACGCTGGCAGAGGAACTGCGGACGCTGGGGGCGGTGGACGCCGTGTGCACGGAAACCTGCTATGTGTACGGTCACCTGCCGGCGACCCCTGGGTGCGAGGAGGCGCCGGCCATTGGGTTTATCGCCCATATGGATACTTCTCCGGATTTTTCCGGCCAAGGGGTACGCCCGCGGCTGATTCCCCATTACGATGGCAAGGATTTGGATCTGGGCTGCGGCAAAGTCCTTTCCGCCGCGGAATTTCCCCACCTGCCGAGCTTGGCAGGCCGCACGCTGATCACCGCCTCCGGCGATACCCTGCTGGGCGCGGACGATAAGGCAGGGATTGCGGAGATTATGACTCTTCTGGAGTGTCTGGCGGACCGGCCTCACGGGGAGGTGGCGGTCTGCTTTACCCCGGACGAGGAGGTGGGAAACGGCGTCCTAAGCTTTGAGGAAGACCGTTTTGGCGCCCGGGCCGCCTTCACTGTGGATGGCGGTCCGGAGGGAGAGGTGGCCTGGGAAACCTTCAACGCTTCCGCCGCCCAGGTGGAGATTCAAGGGTTCAACATTCATCCTGGCTCCGCCAAAGATAAGATGGTCAACGCCGCTCTCCTTGCCTGCCAATTTGCTTCGCTGCTTCCGGAGGATGAAACGCCCCGTCAGAGCGCAGGCCGCCAGGGCTTTTACCATCTGACCGGGATCGAAGGAAACGGGGAGCGGGCACGGCTCGGGTATATCCTCCGGGATTTTGACGCGGAGGGGCTGGCCAGCCGGGAGCAGGCGCTGCAGGATGCGGCGGCGCGGCTGAACGCCCAGTACGGGGAAGGGACCGTCCAGGTAGAATTGACCCGCGGCTACCGCAATATGTCCGAAAAGCTTTTGCCGGAATTCCAGTGGCTGGTGGATTTGGCGCTGCGGGCAACCCGTAAGGCGGGCCTGGAGCCGGTAACCGATCCGGTTCGAGGCGGCACAGACGGCGCCGTGTTAAGCTGGCGCGGCCTGCCGTGCCCGAATCTGGGAACCGGCGGCTATGGCTTCCATGGGCCGTACGAACACATTACGGTGGAAGGCATGGACGCCTGCGTCCAGGTACTGTTGGAAATTGTGGAAGAAATGCGCCGCCGGAAGGGGTAACGCTTCCGGCAGAGGAGGAGCCGTGTGATTCGCACTATTTTGTTGGATCTGGATAACACGCTGCTGGATTTTAACCAGGCCGAAAGAAAGGCCTTGGCCCGCACCCTGGAGAAACTGGGGATAGAGCCGCAGGAATCTACCCTGCGGCTTTACAGCCAGCTGAACATGGCCCAGTGGAAGCTGCTGGAGCAGGGAAAGCTGACCCGGCCGCAGGTAAAGACCCGGCGGTACCAGCTGTTGTTTGAAAAATTGGGGGTGGAGCGCTCCGCGGAGCAGGCGGCCCGCCTGTACGAGGGCTTCCTGGCGGAAGGGCATTTCTTTATGGACGGGGCGCAGGAGGTGTTGGAGGAGCTTTCGCCCCGGTACCGGCTGTACCTGGTGACCAACGGCACCGCCCGCGTCCAGCAAAGCCGGCTTGGCAGCGCTGGGATCGGACGGTATTTCCAGGGATATTTTATCTCGGAGGCCATTGGCTTTGACAAGCCTCGGAAAGAATTTTTTGACTTTTGTTTTTCGGTGATCCCGGATTTCTGCCGAGAAGAGACGGTGATTGTAGGAGATAGCCTTAGCTCGGACATCCAAGGAGGGAAAAACGCCGGCATCCGGACCATCTGGCTCCGCCCGGAAGGAGATGGAGCCGCCTCTTTGAGGGACGGCGTCCAGGAACCGGTTCCGGATTATATCCTAGGTTCTCTGAGGGAGCTTCCAGCATTGGCAGCGCGGCTCTCCGAATAGAAGGCGGCGGGCGGAACCAGCGGCAGGAGGCAGCCGGCGAAAGACCCGGCGGAACCAGCGGCAGGAAGCGGCCGGCTAAAACACCAGCTGCACCAGCAGCATGTAGCAGACGGTGCCTCCGGCAATGGACAGCAGCATTTGATGCTTCCACAGATGGAGGCCTGTTACCAGCGCCAGGGAGATAAACTCCGGGAGGCCGTGGCTTCCTCCTAAAAGGTTTACATTCCGCAGGCAGTAGAGCACCAGCATGCCAAAAACCGCCGCTGGCAGCACCTTGCCCAGGTAGCGGATGTACCGGGGCGTGGAGCGGCCGGGAGAAAAGATCAGGAACGGCAGGAACCGGGTCAGCATGGTGCCCAGCACTACCATGGCGATGGTCAGGATCTGTTGGGGGAGCGTCATAGGGTTACCTCCTTTCAAGGCGGGGGCGCAGCAGGGTCAGAGCGCCCAGGATAGCTAGCATGGACGGGATAATAAAGTGATCCGCCCCAAAAGCGAAAAGGCAAAGAAGGGACAGGCCAACGCCCAGCAGGGCGCTGGTGTGATCCGAATCTTTCTGCCACTGTTCCAGAAAGATGACGGCAAACATGGCGGTCATCACAAAGTCCAGCCCCTCGGTGTTAAAGGGCAGCAGGGCGCCAAAGAGCCCACCCAGGGTCGCGCCCAGCACCCAGTAGGAGTGGTCCAGCAGGGTAACCCAGAAATAGAAGCAGCTCCGGTCCACCCCTTCCGGGATGACGGCGGTGTAGTTGATGGAAAAGGTTTCATCGCACAGGCCAAAGATTAGATAGGGCTTTTTCCATCCGGCCCCCCGGTATTTGTCCAGCAGGGAGATCCCATAGAACAGGTGGCGGGCGTTGAGCATCAGGGTCATGGCCAGGGCCTGCAGCGGGTTAAAAGAGCCTAGCAGCAGGTTGACTGCTACAAATTCAACGGACCCGGCAAAAATGGTCAGGCTCATCAGCAGGGGATACCAGAAAGAAAAACCGGATACGCGCATATAGATGCCGTAAGTCATCCCTAGAAAAAGAAAGCCGGTTAAGATAGGAAGAGTATGAGGAAAAGCCGCTTTCAGCGCTTTCCGGTAAGTTTTATCCATAGTCAGTCCTCCAAGATGCCAAAGGTAAAATAGGGAAAAGCCCGCTGTCTCGGTTTCGAGCCCGGGCTTTCCTAGCAGAGTATAGCATTTTTGACACAGATGTGCAATCGGGAAAAGAAATAGGAGGCGGGGTTGAAAAAAGGCGACTGGTTTCTGATGGGAGGCGTGGCGCTTCTAGCGGCGGCGTCTCTGGTGTTTTGGGCGCTGACCCGGCAGGAGGGCGCCTGGGTGCGGGTGGAGGTAAACGGGCAGGAGACGGCTTCTTATCCGCTGTCGGAGGATCGGACGGTGGAAATCGAGGGGGCCAACGGCGGCCGCAACCGGCTGGAAATCCGAGACGGGGAGGCTTGGATGGCGGAGGCAAGCTGTCCGGATCAGCTGTGCGTACATCAGCCGGCCATCCGCTACCACGGCCAGACCATCGTCTGCCTGCCGCACCGGGTGTCGGTAACGATAGAAGGCGGAGAGGAAGCCCCATTGGACGGGGTTTCCGGCTGAGAAGCTTCCGTTGGATGGGGCTTCTGGCTGAGAAGCTTCCGGCTGACAGGGTTGCGGCCGGATGGAGGTTTCACTGGATGAGGTTCCCGGCAGGGGGGGGATTTCCGCCTGGCCTGGGACAAAAGGAGTGGGGCAATGAAAGGAAGAAAGATCGCTCTCTATGGCCTCCTGACGGCGGTGGCTATGGTGCTTAGCTATATGGAAGCGCAGATCCCGGCGTTTTTTGTGGTGCCAGGTATGAAGCTGGGGCTGACCAACGTGGTGGTACTGACGGCGCTGTACCGGATGGACCGCCGGGACGCGCTGTTTTTAAACTTGGCGCGGATTGTGCTGGTGGGATTCACGTTTGGAAACCTGTTCAGTATGCTGTACAGCTTGGCTGGCGGTCTGCTTAGTTTTTTGGCTATGGCTGCCGGGAAGAAAAGTGGGAAATTCAGCATGGTAGGCGTCAGCGTCCTGGGAGGTGTGGCCCACAATTTGGGACAGATTTTGGTAGCCATGGCAGTGCTGGAAAACCGGCATTTGGCCTGGTACCTGCCGTTTCTGCTGGTGTCCGGCCTGGCGGCGGGGGTGCTGGTAGGCGTGCTGGGAGGCCAGCTAGTGAAACGCCTGCAGCCGAAAGAAAAGGCTTGAGCAAAGGACTTTTAGGGAAAACATGAGATAGAGTGCTGCCACACGAAATAATTCGTGCGGCAGCGCTTTTTGTATGATGTGCGCCTGGCGGCGCACGTTCTAAGGGAGGAAAGCCCCTGCCTCGCCTGGCAGGGGAAATCTTGGCCAATACAAAATAGGAAGGCAAGTATCCGCTCCCTATTTGGGTGAGTTTGAGCATCGGAACGGGAATCGCCCCGGTTTTCCAAGCGCGTACGGTTCCGAAGCGGCCTCTGTCTCTCGGAACCGTACGCCAAGGGGGAACTGCCGTACGCCAGGGCAGGGAAACTGGAAATTACAGCGCCTTCTTTCCCATATGGTATCCTAACTGCATCCCATGAGACAGGCAGGAGTGTTTATCCTGAAAAACATACCGCCCCATGGCAGGGCAGAAGGAGTGGAGCATGAAGGCATTTAAGAAAGCAACGGTATTGGCGGCAGGCGCGGCGGCGTTTGTGATCCCCGCCACAAGCGTAAGCGCGGCGGAGCTGGAGCAGGGCGTCCCGGAGACCAGCCAGGAGGAGGTCCTGCGGCAGGAGGAAACCGTCTACGGCCAGGCCGGTACGCTGGAGGAGGCGGAAAAAGAGCTGGAAGGCGCGTCGGAGGCTTTGGACCAGGCAGAGGAGGAGCTGGATCAGGCCCAGGAGTCGTACGACGAGGCGGACCAGGCGGCGGAAGAGGCTGGACGGGTCCTGGAGGACGCCAAAGAGGAAGAAAGCGCTGTGGTACAGGAAGCCCAGGACGGCTTTGAAAACGCTGTGGCAGACGCGGAACAGGAAGTAGCGGACTTGGAAGCGGCGGTAGAAGGCTCGGAGCAGGACGTGGCAGACGCGGAAGCCGGAATTGAAAAAGCGGAGCAGGAACTGGAGGACGCGGAGGAAGCCCAGAAAGAGGCGGAGGAAAACCTGGAGCAGGTAAAGGAAGAAAATGACAACGTGACACAGGACGATGTGAACACGGCCCAGGACGCAGTGGACGCAGCCCAGGAAGAGGTAGACGCGGCCCAGGAGGAAGTGGACGCCAAAGAGGAGGCGGTACAGGAAGCCCAGGATGTGGTGGATAATTCCCAGGCTGCCGTGGAGGAAGCGGAGGAAAAAGTGGAGGCTGCCACGGAAGAGCGGGATGCGGCCCAGAAAAAGGTAGACGAGGCGGAAGATGCGGTGGAACTGGCGGAGAAAGCTCTGCAAGCGGCCATGGCTGGGGCGGACTCGGAAGAGAGTCAAAAGGCCCAGGCCGCTTATGAAGAGGCGGTGCGGATCTGGGAGCAGGCCAAAGCCGACCGGGACGACGCCCAGGAATTGTTGGATTCCCTGACGGCGGAGTACGAAACCGCGGAAGATACCTATGAGGAAAAGGATCAAGCCTATCAGGACGCCCTTCAGGCGGAAGAGGACGCGGAGGAAGAGGCGGCCCAGGCGGAGCAGGATAAGAAGGACGCAGACCAGGCAGTAGAGGAAGCGGAAGCGGACGTGGAAGAAGCGGAAGCCGCCATCGGGGAGGCAGAAGAGAAGGTAACGGAAGCGGAAGCCGCCTGGGAGGATGCCCAGAAGACGGAAGCCGGGATCCAGGAAGATTTGGACGCGGCGGAGAAAACCCTGGGAGAGCAGGAACAGGCTTTAAAGGACGCCCAGGCGGCGGTAGAAGAAGCCAAGAAGCAGCTGGAAAACCAAGGGATCGGCTTCTATGAGTACCTGGAGAGCACCTTAAGCGAAAGCGGCAAAGGGATCCTGGCCAATACCGGCGGCGGGATTGAGGAGGCTCTGGCCAAGACGGAGGCCGGCGGGTATGATGATACTTTGCTGACAGAAGAATTTGTGGATAGCTTTGTGAACGGAGACATGTACTATCAAAAGCTGTCGTCGTATCATTTTGACTCCATCCAGGAATCGCTCGAAATGATTGATTACTACAATCAGTTGCGGGCACAGAACGGAAAAGAAGAGTCTTATGTCAGCTTGGGAATGATGATTGCCGCGTCAGCTAGCGCAAATGCGTCTTACGAGGAACGAGGTCACTCGCATCTTTACGGATTTAATGAAAACTATGCTTATAGTGGTGTAGAACTAAATCCTTTCGATATGTGGTACGATGACGAGCTGGCCTGGCTGAAGGGCGAGGAGACAAAGTTCGGCGCCACCTCTGCAGGACACTATTATAATATCTTGGGCGACAACCTTGTTACTGGATACGGTGTCTATTATACAAGGTATTACATGTATTATAACGATGGGACTCCAGATGGCCCTTGGAGCGGGACCTTCACCTCCATCCAAGAATTCTCCGGCAGCAGCACCACCATCTTCGACGGCACCAACCGGTATACCCGGGAAGACCTGGAAAGCCTGTCCTCTGCCGAGCGCCAGGCCCTGGGCATCTACACCACCGATGAGCTGCGCGCCCTGCTGGATGCCTTCCAATCGGTGGTGACGGACGCGGAAGAGGCGGTAGAGAAGGCGGACGCGGAAGTGGAAGCGGCCCAGAAGGAAGTAGACGAGCTGGAAGAGAAGCGGAAAGCGGCTCAGGAAGCGGTTCGTTCTGCGGAAGGGGACGTAGAGGACGCGGAAGCAAAGGTAAAGGAAGCGGAAGAGGCGCTGGAGAAGGCCCAGGAAGAGCTGGAAACCAAGAAGGGGGAGGCGGAGAAAGCGGCCGAGACCCTGGAGGCCAAGCAGGAAGCGGCGGAAACCGCGGCGGAGGCAGTCCAGACCGCGCTGGGAGAGCGGGCGGACGCCCAGGAAGCCATGGACACGGCGGAGGGCAAGGTAGAGGACCAGCAGCTGGTGGTAGACGGCTGGGAAGAGGCGGTGGCTGCGGAAGAGAAGGACATGGAGGATGCCGAAACCATCCGCGACGCCTACTTCCAGGAAGTAGACCAGTGCCGGGAGGACTTGGAGGCCCGGGAAGGGGAGCTGGAGACGGCCCAGGGAGCCTTGGAAGGAAAAGAGGAAGCCTTAACGGCCGCAAACGGGGCCCTGACTGCCGCCCAAGGGGGATTGGAGAAGGACGAAGAGGCCCTGGAGACGGCCAAGGGCGTCCTGGAGGAAGCAGGCCGGATCCTGAGCGAGAAGCAGGGAATCCTGGACGACAAGAAGGAGGCCCTGGAAACCGTAACCATAAAGTGGTTTAACATCATTCCGTATCAGCACGCTATGAACAACGCCACGGCGGCGGAAGAGGCGGTGGAGGAAGCCCAGACTGCCTATGAGGAGGCGGCGGCCCAGCGGGACGGGGCCCGGGAGGCTTTGGAGACGGCCCAGGGAAGTTACGACACGGCCCGGATCCACTATAACGCTTCGGAGGGGCGCTACCAGGACCTGAAGGCGGAGGCAGACGCTAAGGAAGAGGCGGACGAGGAAAAAGACGCCCAGGGATTCGGGGATTCTGGGTCGGCCAGTTCCTCGGCCAGCGTAAAGACCGGGGACGAAAGCCGCATAGCCCTGTACGGGCTGGCCGGAGCCGCCGGGATTGTGGGAGCGGGGATGGCTGCTTCCCGGAAGAGAAGGATCCTTTGATAAAGATTTGAGAAAAGCGCCGCAGAATCCTGGTTTACCAAGGAGACTGCGGCGCTTCCTATTATTATAGGTAAGTTTGCATGCAAGTTTTTGTACGCAAGCCGGTACAAAAACGAAGCCGCTGTCCTGCGGATGTATATCATCCATAGAACAGCGGCTTTCCGCATAGTCCCTAGGGGAATCGAACCCCTGTTTCCGCCGTGAGAGGGCGGCGTCTTAACCGCTTGACCAAGGAACCATCTTGCGTGTCCTGCGCCTTTCGGCTCAAGGCTTGTTTATTATAACCGAGCCAAGCAGGATTGTCAACGCTTTTTTGAAAAAAACGAAAATTTTTTAAATCTTCCAATCGAGGCGACAGGATTTGAACCTGCGACCTCTGCGTCCCGAACGCAGCGCTCTACCAAGCTGAGCCACACCTCGAAGCCTAAGTTATTATAGCGGCTGGCCGCCGGTTTGTCAAGAGGATTCTGCGATTTTTAAAAAAGTTTTTCCAAACCCCTTGCATTCCAGAAAAAAGGGTGCTATACTGCCAATGATGAAATAGTATGCTAGAACAAAGAGTGGACGCGAGTCCACTCTTTGAACGTATTGGAGCAAAAATCAAAGGGTGAAAGGGGCACAGGATTTGGCAAAACGGGAAGAGTACGAGCAGAGGACCGAAGCGCTGCTGGCGCCGGTGCTGGAAGCCAACGGTTTTGAGCTGGTGGATGTGGAGTTTGTGAAGGAGGGCGCCAACCGGTACCTGCGGGCCTATATCGACAAGCCCGGCGGCATTACCATAGACGACTGCGAGCTGGTCAGCCGCAGCCTCAGCGACCGGCTGGACGAGGAGGACTTTATTTCGGAAGCCTATATCCTGGAGGTCAGCTCCCCGGGGCTAGGGAGGCCGCTGAAGAAGGAACGGGATTTTGCCCGCAGCCTGGGGGAGGAAGTGGAAATCCGCTGCTTCCGGGCGGTGGACGGAAGAAAAGAATTTGACGGGATTCTCAAGGCTTACGATGCCGGCAGCGTCACCATACAGGAAAACCAGGAGGCGGAGCGGACCCTGGAGCGGTCCAACATCGCCCTGATTCGCCTGGCGTTCGACTTTTAAGGAGGAATAGGGAAAATGAACAAGGAATTATTGGAGGCCCTGAATATACTGGAAAAGGAGAAGGACATCAGCAAGGAAACCCTTCTGGAAGCCATTGAAACGTCCCTTCTTACGGCCTGCAAAAACCATTTCGGCAAAGCGGACAATGTAAAGGTGCACATTGACCCGGAAACCTGCGACTATGAGCTGTACGCGGAGAAGGAAGTGGTGGAGACGGTGGAGGACCCGGTGCTGCAGATCAGCCTGGAGGACGCCCGGAAGCTGTCCGGCACCTACAGCGTAGGGGATGTGGTGCGCCAGGAGATTAAGTCCAAGGAGTTTGGCCGCATCGCCACCCAGAACGCCAAAAACGTAATCCTGCAGAAAATCCGGGAGGAAGAGCGCCGGGTGGTGTTCGATCATTTCTACGCCAAGGAGCGGGAGGTGGTCACCGGTATTGTACAGCGCTACATCGGCCGCAACATCAGCGTGAACCTGGGCAAGGCGGACGCCATGCTCAACGAGAACGAGCAGGTAAAGGGAGAGACCTACGAGCCTACCGAGCGGATCAAGGTCTTTATCCTGGAGGTAAAGGACACCACCAGAGGGCCGCGGATCCTGGTCTCTAGAACCCACCCGGAGCTGGTGAAACGGCTTTTTGAGGCGGAAGTGGCGGAAATCCAGGAAGGCATTGTGGAGATTAAGGCCATTTCCCGGGAGGCCGGCTCCCGCACCAAGATGGCCGTGTGGTCCAACGACCCCAACGTGGACCCGGTAGGCGCCTGCGTGGGCGTCAACGGAAGCCGGGTCAACGCGGTGGTGGATGAGCTGCGGGGCGAAAAGATCGATATTATCAACTGGAGCGACAACTCCGCGGAGTTGATTGAAAACGCCCTGAGCCCGGCCAAGGTTATCTGCGTGCTGGCCGACGACGACGAGAAAACCGCCCAGGTGGTGGTGCCGGATTACCAGCTGTCCCTGGCCATCGGCAAGGTGGGGCAGAACGCCCGGCTGGCGGCCCGGCTTACCGGCTATAAGATCGACATCAAGAGCGAGACCCAGGCTAGGGAAAGCGGCCTCTTTGATGAGATCGGCTATATTGAAGATTACTACGAGGATGAGGACGGCGAATATCCGGAAGGCGAATATGCCGAGGGCGAGTATGCCGAGGGCGAGTACGCCGAGGGCGAGTACGCCGGGGAGTATCCGGAGGAAGAAGAATAGGCAAAGGAGTGAGAGCGTGGGCGCGATTCGGAAACCGCCCCAGCGGGCCTGCATAGGCTGCGGGGCGCTGAAGGATAAAAAGCAGCTGATCCGGGTGGTGCGGACGCCGGAAGGCGAGTTTGTGCTGGACGCCACCGGGAAGAAAAACGGACGGGGCGCGTACCTTTGCCCCTCGGAGGAATGCCTGGAAAAGGCCATCCAATCCAAAGGGCTGGACCGTTCCTTTAAAATGAAGGTGCCGCGGGAGGTTTACCAGCGGCTGAGAGAGGAGTGGGAAGCGCTTGCGCCAAAATAAAGCGATGGCTTATCTGGGGCTGGCAGCCCGGGCCCGGAAGGTGGAGAGCGGGGAGTTCTGTACCGAGCGGGCGGTCAAAGGCGGCCGGGCCAGGCTGGTCCTGCTGGCCGGGGACGCGTCCGCCAATACCCGGAAGCGGTTTCAGGATATGTGTGCCTATTATCACACAGAGTGGTTGGAGTTGGGCGATAAGGAAAGCCTGGGCCATGCCATCGGCCAGGGGGAGCGGGCGTCCCTGGCGGTGACGGACGAAGGCTTGGCCAAGGCCATTAAGGAACAACTGACAGACAGGATTCAAGACGGAGGTAGTGAGCATGGAAAATGATTTGAATAAAGAGGAAGTGCGGAAGGAACCAAAGCAGGCTCCGGAGAAAGCCGGAGAGGGGGAACCCAAGAAAAAGAAAATTACGGCGGTATTCCGCAAACAGAACAGCACCCAGAACAGCCTGAAATCCCGTCCGGCGGGTATGCAGAAAAAGGCTCCGGCGAAACCGGCGGGAAAACCGGCGGGAAAGCCGGCTCCCAAGGCTCCGGCCCGCCCGGCAGAGGCGGCGGAGGTTTCCAAGACCCGTCCGGCAGAGGCGGCAGAAGCCCCCAAGACCCGTCCGGCGGAGGCTGCCTCCAAACCGGCGGAGACGGCTGCGCCCAAGGCGGCGGAAACGCCGGAGGTTAAGCCGGCGGCTCCTCGCTTTGTGGATATGGAAAAGGTGCGGGAGTCAGACCGGGCGGCTTCCCGGGCGGCGGCGGCCGCCCGGAACCGGAGCAATGAGCGGCGGAACGCCCGCTCCGGCGGAGCCGGAGGCCAAGGCGGCTACCGGGGAGGAAGCGGAGCCGGGGGCCAGGGCGGCTACCGGGGAGGAAGCGGGGCCGGAGGCCAAGGCGGCTACCGGGGAGGAAGCGGAGCCGGGGGCCAGGGCGGCTAC
>CALWEC010000170.1 GCA_944376945.1 uncultured Lachnospiraceae bacterium
GAACGGAAAAGTTCGTAAATATGGGAAATATTGAGCTTTATGAAGGAATATTGAGATATGAAAAAGCCGAATTTTTTTCCCGCGCATACCGCTTTTTCGGCAGGAATGGCAAAAAAAGCCGTGTGCCCGTGCGTCGGGCCGGCTTTTTAGGAAGAAGACTGCGAAAAAGCGGTAAATTTTCAAGGTAAACTGCAGGAATCTTCAGAATGACCTTCTGTAAACAGCCAAAAGGGCCTCCGCCGGCACCTGAAAGGGCACCGGCGGAGGCCCTTCCTTTTTCCATCCTATCCGGGGATTCCTTGGGTTGGCCGGGAATTCTTTTGGTTGGCCGGGCGAATTTTGTCGAAACGCCCCGATGCTTTCCCTGCGCTTTTGTTTGCATTTTCCGGGGAACTTGGTTACAATAAAGGCAGGCAGAAGGAAGGGAAAGAATACACGGGGAGAACGCCATGGAAAATCGAGAGATACTGAAGCAGGAAATCGAAAAAAAGCGGGAAGAGCTGAGCCGGCTGATTGACAGCCAGGGGGAAGCGGAGACCCTTTACCGGCTGAGCGTGGAGCTGGATCAGTTGATTGCCCAATATATGGGGGCCTGAAAAATAGACGCCTACCAGACCTTGTTGCAGAGCCGGCAAGGTCTTTTTTATTGACATAAATACTATAAAATTAGAGGAAAACCAAAATTTACCATAATAAAAAAACCAGGCGAAATACAAAAAAAGGGTTGCCATTTCCCAAAAAGTTGTTTAGAATAATAAGCAAGTGGTGAAAAGTGGTAGAAAGTAGTGCCAAGTGGTGGAAAGCGAGGTGAGTTCCCATGTTTATGGGCGAGTACAGCCATACCATAGACGCCAAAGGGCGGCTGATTATCCCCTCCCGGTTCCGGGAAGAAATGGGGGATAATTTTGTCGTGACCAAAGGCCTGGACGGCTGTCTGTTCGCCTACACCAATGAAGCATGGAAACACTTCGAGGAAAAACTGCAGGCCATCCCGGTCAGCAACCTGAAAGGCCGCCGCTTTTCCCGCTATTTCCTGGCCGGCGCCACCCTCTGCGAGGTGGACAAGCAGGGGCGGATCCTGATTCCCGCCAACCTGCGGGCGGCGGCAGGGCTGGAAAAAGATGTGGTTTTGGCCGGCGTAGGGGACCGGGTGGAAATCTGGGACAAGGCGCGCTGGGCGGAAGCCAACAATTACGACGATATGGATGAGATCGCGGCCAATATGGAAGGATTGGGGATCTGATATGGAATTTCGCCACACATCGGTTCTTCTGGAACCGTCCCTGGAAAACCTAGCCATCCGCCCGGATGGGGTGTATGTGGATGGCACGCTGGGAGGGGGCGGCCATTCCTTTCATATCGCGGAACAGCTGACGGAAGGCGGAAGGCTGATCGGCATCGACCGGGACGCGGACGCGCTGAAGGCGGCGTCGGAACGGCTGCAGCCCTTCCAGGACCGGGTAACGCTGGTCAAAGATAACTACGGCAACATCCGGCAGGTGCTGGACCGGCTGGGGATCGGCCAGGTGGACGGGATCCTCCTGGACCTGGGGGTTTCCTCCTATCAGCTGGACACACCGGAGCGGGGATTTTCCTATATGGCGGACGCTCCTTTGGATATGCGGATGGACCAGGAGGAATCCCGGACGGCCCGGGATTTGGTAAACGACAGTACGGAGGAGGAATTGTACCGGATCATCCGGGACTACGGGGAAGACCGGTTCGCCCGGTCCATTGCCCGGGAGATTGTCCGGGCCCGCCAAAAGGCGCCGCTTCAGACCACAGGGCAGCTGGTGGAGGCCATTGAGCGGGCCATCCCGGCCAAGCAGAAGCGGACCGGCGGGCATCCGGCCAAGCGGACCTTCCAGGCCATCCGGATTGAACTGAACCGGGAACTGACGGTTCTGGACGACGCGCTGGATACCATGATTGGCTGCCTGAAGCCGGGGGGAAGGCTGTGCGTCATTACGTTTCACTCCCTGGAGGACCGGATTGTCAAGAGCCGGTTCCGCACGGCGGAGGATCCCTGCATCTGCCCGAAAAATTTCCCGGTTTGCGTGTGCGGCCGGAAAAGCCAGGGCCGGGTGGTGACCCGGAAGGCCATCCTGCCTACGGAGCAGGAGCAGAAAGAAAATACCAGGGCCAAAAGCGCCAAGCTGCGGGTGTTTGAGAAAACCGCGGAGGCGCCGGAGGCCGGAAAAGCCGGCGGAGATAGCCGGCAAGCAGAAAGGAAAGGGTGAAACATCCCGCCGGCCCAGGCGGGATAGGAGGTTTATATGGCAAGGACAGCAAGAAATCCGGCGCATCAGGCGCCCCGGCCCCGGATGGTGGTGGAGGGGAATACCGTCCGGAGGGAGGAGCGCAGGCAGACCAGGCCGGTGCCGGAACAGGAAAAAAAGAAAACTTTGGGCCGGGCCGCCCTGCGGCGGAACCGGGAGCGGGCCCAGCGGATCGGCATTCCCAGCATGGCGCTGATGGCGGCGGCGGCCGGGGCGGTGGTTCTGCTTTGCGTCAACTACCTGCAGGTTCAGGCCGGCATTACAGCCAGCCAGAAGAACATTGGCCAGCTGGAGAGCCAGCTGGAAACCCTGCGGACGGATAACCGGGCGCTGGAGACCCGGATTGGCAGCTTGGTGGATCTGGATTATATTTATCAGGTGGCCACGGAGGAATTAGGCATGACCTATCCTTCCCAGGGCCAGGTGATCTACTACGAAAAATCAGAAAGCGAGTACGTGCGTCAATATGAAGACATCCCCACCGATTGAGCAGAGGAAGGAGCGGAGCCGGAAAAACCGCTGGAAAACCTTTCGGAAATACATGCAGGCGAAGCTGCTGTTTACCTTTGTTGTGGTAGCGGCGGCTTTGTTTGTACTTGGAGCGGTGCTGCTTTCCATCTCCGGAGGCTCCGGGGAGGATTACAGCCGGATTGTGCTGGCCCAGCAAAATTACAGCAGCGAAGTGATCCCGTTCCGGCGGGGGACTATTACGGACCGGAACCAGACGGTGCTGGCCACCAGCGAGCAGGTGTACAACCTGATCCTGGACCCTACCGTCATCCTGGCCAACGATCAGGTAAACCGGGAGGTTACCCTGGACGCCCTGGTCCATTGCTTTGGCTACGACCGGCAGGAGCTTTCCAACCTGCTGGACGAAAAGAAGGAAAGCGCCTACGTGCGCTACGCCCGGCAGCTAAGCGCGGAGGAAAAGGAGGCCTTTGAGGAGTATGCGGAGGCCTTTAATAAAGAAGCCAAGAAAACCAAAAGCCCGCAGGTGGACGGCGTGTGGTTTGAAACCGAGTATAAGCGGGTATACCCTTACGACAGCCTGGCCTGCGGGGTGCTGGGCTTTTCCGGCAGCGACAGCAGCCGGGGCAACTGGGGCATTGAGCAGTATTACAACGAGGAACTGGTAGGGACCGACGGCCGCAGCTACGGGTATATGAATACCGAGGGGGAGCTGGAGCGGGTGACCCGGGAGGCCATCGGCGGGAACACCATTGTCTCCACCATCGACTATACCATCCAGTCCGCGGCGGAAAAATACATCGCGGAGTTTTTGACCGAGTACACGGCGGATCAGGTGGGGGTGCTGGTGATGGATCCCAACAACGGGGAGATCCTGGCCATGGCCACCAGCACGCCCTACGACCTGAACAATCCCAGCGACCTGTCCGCCTATTACAGCGAGGCGGAGATCGCGGCCATGACCGAGGAGGAGAAAAGCGCGGCCCGCTCCGCCATCTGGAAGAATTTTGCGGTGCAGGACGCTTACGAGCCCGGTTCCACCGCCAAGCCCTTTACCGTGGCGGCGGGGCTGGAGGAAAACCAGATCCGGCAGGAGGATGAATACATCTGCGACGGCGGGGAAAACTTTGGCAGCGGGGCCAGCCAGGTGCGGGTCAACTGCAACAACACCAGCGGCCACGGCCGGATTAACCTGACGGAGTCCCTCATGTATTCCTGCAACGACGCCATGATGACCATTGGCCAGATCCTGGGGGCGGATGTGTTCAGCCAGTATCTGGGCCAGTTCGGCTTTGGCAAACAGACGGGCATCGACCTGCCCTACGAAACCCCGGGGCTGGTGTACCAGGCGCAGGACATGGGCGTGGTGGATCTGGCCACCAATTCCTTCGGCCAAAACTACAACGCCTCCATGGTACAGATGGCGGCCGCCTTCTGCTCCGTCATCAACGGCGGCTCCTATTACGTCCCCCATGTGGTCAAGCAGATTTTAAGCCCGGAGGGGGATCTGGTGGAGGAGAAGGAGCCGGTGCTGCTGCGGGAGACGGTCAGCGAGTCCACCTCGGAGTTTATCCGCAACGCCCTGTGGCAGACGGTGGAAAACGGCACCGGCACCGCGGCGCAGATCGAAGGGTACGACGTAGGGGGCAAAACCGGCACCGCCCAGAAGCATCCCCGTTCGGAACACAAATACCTGGTCTCCTTTATGGGCTTCGCCCCGGTGGAAAACCCGGAGGTGGTGGTGTACGTGGTGGTGGACAACCCGTCCAAAAAGGTTCTGGCGGAGGGGGAGACCGCCAGCGCCAGCGCTTCCCTGGCCATCGGGATTGAGAAAAAGGTTATGGAGGTGATCCTTCCGTACCTGAGTATCCCCAATTCCTCCGATTATGTGCCGGAGACTACGGCGCCTCAGGAGCCGGCGGAACCTACCTACACGGAGACAGACGCCCAGGGAAACACCCTGCCGGCCACGGCCAGCGCCAGCTACCAGGAGGAGGTGCCTTCGGAGGGGATCTTTACGGATCCTACGGAATCGGCGGCGGCCTCCCAGGAAGGGATGACGGGAGAGGCTCCGGAGGCAGGAGAGGCCGCCTCCGGGGAGGAATCCCCGCCGGAAGGCCAGGAGACGGCCGGAGAGGAAGGGACGCCGGCGGAAAGCCCGGAGGCCTCCGGGGAGGACTGGACGGCTCCGGAAAACACGTAGGGAAAAGACGGAAAGAATAGGAGCGGAGGCATAAGGCGGCTTGTTTCCTCATATCCTGGACTGACAGGAGTTTGAGGAGCGGCTATGATACGAAACCGTGTGGTCCACAAACAGAAGATGCTCTGGGCGTTTCTGGTCTGTGCCCTGGGAGTGCTGGCCCTAATCGGGCGCCTGGGGTATCTGATGATCGGGCGCTCAGAGCATTACAGCGTTCTGGCGGAGGAACTGCACCAGCGGGAGCGGACCATTAAGGCGGCCAGGGGGACGATTTACGACCGGAACGGCCAGGTGCTGGCCACCAACCGGACCGTCTGCACCGTCTCGGTGATCCACAGCCAGGTGACGGAGCCGGAGCGGGTCATCCAGGTCCTGTCCCAGCTGCTTTCCCTGGAGGAGGACAAGGTGCGGAAGGCGGTGGAGAAGGTTTCCTCCCGGGAGATTCTAAAAACCAATGTGGACAAAGCCATTGGGGACGCCATCCGGGCCCAGGGCCTGGACGGGGTCAAGGTGGACGAGGATTATAAACGGTACTATCCCTACGACACCCTGGCCTCCAAGGTGCTGGGCTTTACCGGCAGCGACAACCAGGGGATCATCGGCCTGGAGGTAGTCTACGAGGAATACCTGAAGGGGATGGACGGCAAGATCCTGACCATGACGGACGCCTCCGGCGTGGAACTGGACGGGATGGCGGAGGAGCGGGTGGAGCCGGTCCCCGGGAACAGCCTGGTGCTCAGCCTGGACGTAAACCTGCAGCAGTACGCGGAACAGGCGGCCAAAACCGTGATGGAAGAAAAAAACGCCCGCCAGGTCTCCGTGATCCTGATGGATCCCCGGAACGGGGAGATTTTGGCCATGGTCAACGTGCCGGAGTTTAACCTGAACGA
Organism: uncultured Lachnospiraceae bacterium; assembly: GCA_944376945.1. Lineage (GTDB taxonomy): Bacteria > Bacillota > Clostridia > Lachnospirales > Lachnospiraceae > Pseudolachnospira. The sequence goes on from CALWEC010000170.1 coordinate 5,838, forward strand.
TCCCTTTACCCTGAATTACGAGCCGGAGGGCTCGCGGACGGCGGAGGAGGAGCAGGAGCTTTTGAACCAGATGTGGCGGAACGCCTGCATCAACGATACCTATGAGCCCGGCTCCACCTTTAAGATTATCACCATGGGCGCCGCCCTGGAGGAAGGGGTGGTAAGCCTGGAGGATTCCTTTTACTGCCCCGGCTACCGGCTGGTGGAGGACCGGCGGATCCGCTGCCACAAGGTGGCGGGCCATGGGGCGGAAACCTTTCTGCAGGGGGCCATGAACTCCTGCAATCCGGTGTTTATCGACGTGGGCCTGCGGCTGGGGGTGGATCGGTATTATTCCTATTTTAAACAGTTTGGCCTGCTAGAAAAGACCGGGGTGGACCTGCCCGGGGAGGCAGGCACCATTATGCACCAGCCGGAAAACATGGGGGACGTGGAGCTGGCCACTGTATCCTTCGGCCAGTCGTTCCAGATTACGCCGCTGCAGCTGATTACCACGGCGGCCTCCCTGGTCAACGGCGGCACCCGGGTAACGCCTCATTTAGCGGTGGAGATCCGGGGAAGCAGCGGAGAAATCACGAAAACCTTTACATATGAGACAGAAGCGTCTATAATCTCAGAGGAGACCAGCGAAACCCTGCGCTACATCCTGGAACAGGTGGTGGCGGAGGGCACCGGGAAGCAGGCGTACCTGGAGGGCTATTCCATCGGCGGCAAAACCGCCACCTCGGAAAAGCTGCCCCGACGCTCCGGGAAATATATTTCCTCGTTCCTAGGTTTCGCTCCGGCGGAGGATCCGCAGGTCATCGGCCTGATTACCATCGACGAGCCGGAAGGGGTCTACTATGGGGGGACGGTGGCGGCACCGGTGATGGCGGACATCTTTGCCAATATCCTGCCGTACCTGGGAATCCAACCCCAATAACGTACTGGAGTGGAAAGATGAACAGAGATGTGATTGCAGCAGTCCTGATTGCTTTTGGAGTCAGCGCCGTGCTCTGCCCGGTGCTTATTCCGTTTCTGAAAAAGCTGAAATTTGGGCAGCAGGTGCGGGACGACGGCCCCCAGGCCCACCTGAAAAAGGCAGGGACCCCTACCATGGGCGGCCTGGCGTTTTTGGCCAGCGTCATTGTAACTTCCCTCATTTTCGTGGGCCGGTATCCCCGGATTGTGCCAATTCTCTTCCTGACGGTAGGGTTTGGCATCGTGGGCTTTTTGGACGACTACATAAAGATTGTTATGAAGCGTTCCGAGGGGCTGAACCCGGCCCAGAAGCTGTTGGGGCAGCTGGTCATCACCGGGATTTTCTGTTTCTATATGGTGCGCTATTCCGGCCTGGGCACCGTCATCCACATCCCGTTTTTGGGAGTGGACTGGGACATGGGCTGGCTGTATGTGCCCATGGTGTTTGTGGCGGTGCTGGGGACGGACAACGGCGTCAACTTTACGGACGGGCTGGACGGGCTCTGCACCAGCGTGACCATCCTGGTGGCCACCTTCTTTACCGTGGTGGCCATGGGCGAGGGCAGCGGAATTGCCCCGGCCAGCGCGGCGGTGGCCGGGGCCCTGCTGGGCTTCCTGCTGTTTAACGTCTATCCGGCCAAGGTGTTTATGGGGGACACCGGTTCCCTGGCCTTAGGCGGTTTTGTGGCTTCCACCGCGCTGATGCTGCAGCAGCCGCTGCTGATCCTGCTGGTGGGCTTTATCTATCTGCTGGAGGTGGTTTCCGTAATCCTGCAGGTAGGGTATTTTAAGCTGACCCACGGGAAGCGGATCTTCCGGATGGCCCCCATCCACCATCATTTTGAACTGGGTGGATGGTCGGAGACCCGGGTGGTGGCGGTGTTTTCCGTGGTAACCACCCTGCTGTGCCTGGTGGCATATCTGGGAGTTTGATGGATCAGCCGGTAAGCGGGTTTTGGAACAGGGCGCCTGCCCAGGCAGGCGGAGGAAAAAGGGGGAAGGGCCGCAGGCCCTTCCGCAACCGAGGAGGAACAAGCCATATGGAGGAAAATCGGAGGAAAACGCTGGTGGCGGGAGCCGGCGTCAGCGGGAAAAATGCCTGCCGGCTGCTGCTGGCCCAGGGGGCCCAGGTGCTCCTTTACGATGGGAACGAGAAATTGGAGGAGGCGGCCCTGCGGGAAGAGCTGGGAACCGGGGAGAACCTGCAGGTGGTCCTGGGCCAGTGGAAGCCGGAAATCCTGGAGGGGGTGGAGCGGTGCGTCATCAGCCCCGGCATTGCCCTGGACTCCCCCTTGGGCTGCCAGCTGCAGGAGGCGGGCGTGCCCATCTGGAGCGAGGTAGAGCTGGCTTACCGGGCGTCCCGGGGACGGCTGGCCGCCATCACCGGCACCAACGGGAAAACCACCACCACGGCCCTGGTGGGAAAAATCTGCGGGGATTACCAGCCTTCCGTGTTTGTGGTGGGAAACATTGGCAACGCCTACACCCGGGAGGCGTTGAAAACCACGGAGGACAGCATTACCGTGGCGGAGGTCAGCAGCTTCCAGCTGGAGACCATCGGGGACTTCCATCCCCAGGTCAGCGCCATTCTGAACATCACCCCGGATCATCTGAACCGGCATAAGACCATGGAAAATTATGCCCGGATCAAGGAGCGGATTGCGGAAAACCAGGGACCGGAGGATGTGTGCGTCCTTAACTACGAATACCCGGAGCTGCGCCGGTTTGCCCAGGGCCTGGCTCCTAAGGTGCGGTTCTTCAGCAGCCGGCAGCCGCTGGCGGAGGGGGCCTGGCTGGCAGGGGAGGAAATCTGGCTGTGCCTGGACGGGAAGAAGGAGCGTGTCTGCACCATTCATGATATGAACCTGCTGGGCATACACAATTATGAGAACGTAATGGCGGCGGTTTTGATGGGGGTGAGCCTGGGGATTCCCCTGGATTCCATCCGGAAAAGCATCCGGGAATTCCAGGCGGTGGAGCACCGGATCGAGTTTGTGACGGAAACCAACGGGGTGGCCTACTACAACGATTCCAAGGGAACCAACACCGACGCCGCCATCCAGGCCATCCGGGCCATGGTGCGGCCGACGGTGCTGATTGCCGGCGGCTACGACAAGGGATCCGAGTACGACGAGTGGATCCAGGAGGCCCGGCCCAACACCAAACACCTGATCCTGCTGGGCGCTACGGCGGAAAAAATCGGCAGGACGGCGGAGCGGTATGGGATCCGCCGGATCTCCTATGTAGAGAGCCTGGCGGACGCGGTGCGGCTGGCGGCGGAGTCCGCGGAGCCGGGGGACGCGGTGCTGCTTTCCCCTGCCTGCGCCAGCTGGGATATGTTCCCCAACTATGAAGTAAGAGGCCGTCAGTTCAAGGAACTGGTGCGGGCCCTGTAGCCCCAGGACAGCCGGGCCGGAGACGGCCGGCGGATGGCAGGCCAGAAAAAGGAGCGCCATGGAAAAGACCAAACCGGCAAAGAAAAAAAGAAAAAATTTTTATGACTACAGCCTTTTGCTGGTGATTGTGGTGCTGTCCTGCTTTGGGCTGGTCATGATCTACAGCACCAGCTACTACACGGCCCAGCTGCGCCTGGGGGACGGGACCTACTACCTGAAACGGCAGGCCCTGATCCTGGCCGGCAGCTTTGCCTTCATGCTGTTTATCTCCAAAATTGACTATCATTTTTGGGTAAAGTTTACCGGCCTGGCGTACATAGGCGCCCTGGGGATGATGATCCTGGTAAATTTTACTCCCTTGGGCCTCGAGCGGAACGGGCAGAAGCGCTGGCTGGGCATTTCCGAAAGCATTTCCTTCCAGCCCACCGAGTTTGTGAAAATTGCCTTGATCCTGGTGACCGCCTGTGTGATTGTGCGGCTGTCCCGGCAGGTGGACCGGCTGCGGGCCGCCCTGCTGATTTTCGGCCTGGCGGTGCCGCCGGGAATGCTGGTTCTGATGAACAACCTAAGCTCCGGGATTATCATTTTCGGGATCGTCTTTGTCATGTATTTTGTGGCCAGCAAAAAGAAGATGCCGTTTGTGGTGCTGGCCGGCGTGGCGGTTGTGCTGGTGCTGCTGGCGGTTCCTCTGGCGGAACTGCTGGTAAAAGCGGGGTTTTTGGAGTCGTACCAGCTGGATCGGATCCATGTGTGGCAGAACCCGGAGGCCTACGCCCAGGAGGGGGGCTTCCAGGTCCTTCAAGGGCTGTACGCCATTGGTTCCGGCGGCCTTTTTGGCAAGGGGCTGGGCAACAGCATCCAGAAGCTGGGCTTTGTGCCGGAAGCCCAGAACGATATGATTTTTTCTATTATCTGCGAGGAACTGGGGCTTTTTGGGGCGGCCTGCCTGATTTTGCTGTTCCTATTCCTGCTGCACCGGTTCCTGATTATCGCCAGCAACGCGCCGGATCTTTTGGGTGCGATGATTGTCACCGGAGCCATGGGCCATATCGCCATCCAGGTGATCCTGAATATCGCGGTGGTCACCAATTCCATTCCCAATACCGGTATTACCCTGCCGTTTGTCAGCTACGGAGGTACCTCCCTGCTGTTCCTGATGGCGGAGATGGGTCTGGTGCTGGGGGTTTCCAACCAGATTACCCTGGAAACCCTGTAGGGGTTTCCGGCCTATTTCCCCCGGGACTTGGTAGGGGGGCCTGTTTCTCCGGGACTTGGTAGGAAAATCCGGCAGGAACATGGGACGGGGCGGCTGCATAGGATACAGTATATTCTCCTTAGGGAGGGGCTGCTGTGTCCGGGATCGAAATAGAGGGCGGCTGCCGGCTGGCAGGCGAGTGGGAGATACAGGGTTCCAAAAACGCGGTGCTGCCGGTTCTGGCGGCTGCGCTTCTCCACGCCGGTGTTACGGTGCTGACGCGGGTGCCGGACATTGCGGATGTCCGGGCCAGCGTGGAGATTCTGGAATTCCTGGGCGTCAAGACGAAACAGTGGGGACACACCCTGTGGGTGGACGCTTCCCAGGCGGCGCCTCGGAAGATCCCCCGGCAGATGGGGGAGCGGATGCGGTCCTCCGTCCTGTTTTTAGGCCCGCTGCTGGCCCGTTTTGGCCAGGCCAGCCTTCCCTTTCCCGGCGGGTGCGCCATTGGCCGGCGTCCGGTGGACTACCACCTGGCCGGGCTGCGCAGGCTGGGGGTCCGGCTGGAAGAAGGGGGCGGGGAAATCCAGGCGGAGGCGGAAGGCCGGCTTTCCGGAGGCGTGGTAGAACTTCCCTATCCCAGCGTGGGAGCCACGGAGCAGCTGCTGCTGGCCGCCTGCGGGGCCCAGGGAAGGACGGAGCTGCGGGGGGCGGCTCAGGAGCCGGAGATTGTCACCCTGTGCCGCTATCTGCGCCGGGCCGGCGCGGAAATTTCCGGGGAGGGGACGCCGGTGATCCGGGTGGAGGGATTTTGTCCGTCCCGCCAGGAAATCCGTTTCCGAATCCCGGGGGACCGGATTGCCGCCGGAACCTATCTGGCCATGGCGGCCATGACCGGCGGCAGGGTCCATATCCGTGGGATTTCCCCGTCCCACCTGTGGGCGCCTCTGTGCGCGTTCCGGCGCATGGGCTGCCAGCTGCGGCTGCTGCCGGAGGGCATCTCTCTGTGGGCGCCGTCCCGGCTGTCGGCCCTTCCTTTTCTGGCCACGGCTCCATATCCGGCGTTTCCCACGGATCTCCAGTCCTCCTTTCTAGCCATGATGGCGGTGGCCAAAGGGGAAAGCTGCCTGGAGGAAAACGTGTTTGAAAGCCGTTTTTCCATGGCGGGTCAGCTGAACCGCATGGGGGCGCAGATCCAGGTACAGGGCCGGAGGGCCCGCTGCCTGGGCGTGGAGCGGCTGCAGGGCGGCCGGGTCTGGGGGACCGACCTGCGCAGCGGGGCGGCCCTGGTGGGGGCGGCCTTGGCGGCGGAAGGAACCAGCCGGGTGGAGGGTTTTGAACATGTGGAACGGGGATACCAGGGGATGCTGCCCCTATTGGAAAGCTTAGGGGCCAAGGTGCGGAAAATAACGGAGTGAGCCAATGAAGAAGCAGCGGACAAAAAAGCAAAAAATCCTATGGGCGGCGGCCGCGGCAGGCGTTCTGATGCTGGCGGCCCTTTTGTCCGTGCGGGTGCGGGAGGTGCGGATCCAGGGAAGCCAGTACTACAGCCAAGAGGCCCTGGAGCAGCAGCTGTTTCCTGGATTCTGGGACCGGAGCCCGCTGGTGGTCTGGATCCGCCAGAAAACCGGGACCCATCCGGAGATCCCCTTTGTGGAGCGCTATACGGTGCGCCTGACCGGCCTTACCAGCGTCCAGGTAACGGTGTATGAAAAAAGCATGATCGGCTACGTGGAATTTTCCGGCAGCTATCTGTATTTTGACAAGGATGGGCTGATTGTGGAAAGCTCCCAGGAGCGGTATGGGACCCTGCCGCGGATTACAGGCTTAGATTTTGATTACGCGGTGCTGGGCCAGACGCTGCCGGTAAAGGATCCGGTGGTCTTTACGGAAATCCAGCAGATATCCCAGTACCTGGCGGAGCAGGAGGTGGACTGGGGCGGGGAAAGCCGGAAGCTGGGGGAACTGATGGACCAGATTTCCTTTGACGGCGCCGGGCGGATTACCTGCTGTTTTGGGGAGATCCAGGTGTACTTGGGCACCCCGGAAAGCCTGGAGGGGAAGCTTCGGGAAATGAAGGACATCCTTCCCAAGCTGTACGGCCGGGCCGGCACGTTGTATCTGGACACGTATCAGGAAAACCAGCGGGATCCCAGCTACATATTTAAGTAGAACTAGGTAGAGAAAACGGGAAATCCTGCCAGAAAAATTTAAGAAAAAAACGGGGGATAGCACTTGATTATTTCCTGGAAATAAAATATAGTATAAGATACGAGTAAGAAATACGGTAAGAGAACCATGTGGCGAGGAGGATATAAAGTTGCTGGAAATAAAGATTAACGAGTCCGAAAGCGCGGCGAAGATCATTGTGGTAGGTGTCGGCGGCGCCGGAAACAATGCGGTCAATCGGATGGTCGATGCGAATATTGAAGGGGTAGAATTTATCGGGATCAACACGGACCGGCAGGCCCTGCAGATGTGCAAGGCCCCTACGGCCATCCAGATTGGGGAGAAGCTTACCAAGGGCTTGGGTGCAGGCGCGCAGCCGGAGATCGGCATGAAGGCGGCGGAGGAAAGCTCGGAGGAGCTGGCGTCCGCCATGAAGGGCGCGGATATGGTGTTTGTCACCTGCGGCATGGGCGGCGGCACTGGCACCGGCGCGGCGCCGGTCATCGCCCGGATCGCCAAGGATATGGGAATTTTGACGGTGGGCGTGGTGACCAAGCCTTTCCGTTTTGAGGCCAAAGTGCGGATGCGCAACGCCCTGGAGGGAATTGAGAACTTGAAGGACAATGTGGACACCCTGATCGTCATCCCCAACGATAAGCTGCTGGAGATTGTGGACCGGCGCACCACCATGCCCGAGGCCTTAAAGAAAGCGGACGAAGTGCTGCAGCAGGCGGTGCAGGGCATTACGGATCTGATCAATGTGCCCGGCCTGATCAACCTGGACTTTGCGGATGTACAGACCGTGATGACGGACAAGGGAATCGCCCATATCGGTATCGGCAAGGCCAAGGGGGACGACAAGGCCATCGAGGCGGTGAAGCAAGCGGTATCCAGCCCGCTGCTGGAGACCACCATCCAGGGTGCTTCCCATGTGATTATCAACGTTTCCGGCGACATCGGCCTGATGGAGGCCAACGAAGCGGCGTCCTTTGTGCAGGAGCTGGCAGGGGACGATGCCAATATTATCTTTGGCGCTATGTACGACGAGAACGTACAGGATGAGGCCACCATTACGGTGATTGCCACCGGCCTGGTGGACAAGGTGCTGGAGGAAGAGACGGCCGGCAAGAAGGAGTCCTCTTCCAAGCCTCAGGCTCCGGCAAAGCCTTCCTTCAAGCGCACGGCGCCGGTGATCCATCCGGAGGAGCAGCCGGAGGGAGAGACCGCGGCGGCGGAAGCCGGCGAGGAGAAAACGGAGCCCTTCAAGTTTGTGCCCCGCAGGCCGGTAAAGGCCCCGGAGGCCACCGTGGAGGTTAAGAGCATCAACATCCCGGATTTCCTGAAGAGATAAACCGGGAAGATTGGAAACCTTAAAAAGACAAGACAGAAGGCAGCCGCCTCCAGGATTGGAAAATCCTGGATATGGCTGCTTTTTTGCCGCCCGTACAGAGGGGAGGGTCGAATTTTCCCGATAAAAAATCCCCTCCCGCCCCCTTCCTTTGACAAACTTTGCGCCGGTGATCCGCTACAATAATCCCATGCACTACACAGTCTATTTGGATCTGCTGTTTCTGGTGAATTTCACGGTGGATCTGTGGATCCTGCTGCTGGAGAAAAAGCTGCTGCGCCTGGAGGGCGGCGGCAGGCGGCTGGCTTTGGGGGCGGTGCTGGGCGGCGTCTGGGCCTGCCTGGCAGTTTGGTATCCGGCGCCGGCGGCAGGGCGGCATGTCCTGGCTTTTTTTGCGGCGCTGGGGATCCAGTGGGCGGCATTTCCCGTACATAGCGCGAAAACCCTGGCAATGTACGCTGCGGTTTTCTATTTTTTCGCCTTTTTACTGGGCGGGATTTTCTCCGCGGCAGCGGGGCAGGCCGGGGGAATCCCGGTTTCCCTGGTGCTGGTGGGGAGCAGCCTGCTGGGCCTGCTTTTGTGGCTGGGGATCGGCTGGTATCAGGAGCGGCGGAGCCGGACCATCGTGCCGGTAGAACTGGTCTGGAATCAGTCGGTTCTGACGCTGCGGGGCCTGATGGATACGGGGAACCGGCTGTATACCAGCGATGGGAGGCCGGTTCATATCCTCAGCCGTTCCGCCGCGGCCGGATGGGAGCGGATGCCGATTACAGGGCTTTTGTGGATCCCCTACCAGAGCGTAGGGGTTCCCCATGGCCTGCTGCCGGCGGTGGTGATGGACGAAATGCGGCTGCCTGGCCGGGTGCTTCGGGAACCGGTCGTCGCCTTTTCCAAATATCCTGTGAGTGGAAGCAACCGATACCAGATGATCATTCATTCACAGGAGGCTTTGCCATGAACGTAGAATCCGCAGCCCAGAAATACAACGTTTCCTTTTCTCTTTTCTCCGGCTTCCGCCGCCTGCTGTTCCCAGCCCAGGGGGAAGTCCACTATATCGGCGGCAGCGATATTCTGCCGGCCCCTCTTCCGGCGGAGCAGGAACAGGAGGCGATTGGGAAGCTGATGGAAGGGGACGAAAGGGCCAAGTCCCGGCTGATCGAACACAATCTGCGGCTGGTGGTCTACATTGCCAAAAAATTCGACAACACAGGCGTGGGAGTGGAGGATTTAATCTCCATCGGCACCATCGGCCTGATCAAGGCCGTGAATACCTACAACCCTGGAAAGAAGATCAAGCTGGCCACGTATGCCTCCCGGTGTATTGAAAACGAGATCCTCATGTATCTGAGGAAGAACAACAAAACCCGGCTGGAAGTTTCCATCGATGAGCCGCTGAACGTAGACTGGGATGGAAACGAGCTTCTGCTGTCCGACATCCTGGGCACGGAGGAGGACGTGATTACCCGGGATATGGAGGAGGAAGTGGAACGGCGGCTGCTGCGAAGGGCCATCGGCACCCTGACAGCCCGGGAGCGGACCATCATTCAGCTGCGGTTTGGCCTGGAGCAGGAGGAAAGCGGGGAGATGACCCAGAAGGAGGTGGCGGATCTGCTGGGGATTTCCCAGTCCTACATTTCCCGGCTGGAAAAGAGGATCATGAAGCGGCTGAAAAAAGAAATGGACCGGTTCCAATAGAACCGGCAGCGGAAAGTTCTTTCGATTTTCTTTCGGAAGTCTTTCCGTTTTTTTGTTGTCCCGCCGGCGGCGAAAATGGTATGATGAAGGGGCGTTTTTGCATAACGGGGAGGAAAAGATAGGATCCTGTCCGGCAAGGAGGAAAGAAGATGGATTCGTATCATATTTTGGTGGCGGAAGACGACCGGGAGATCCGGGAAGGCATCGGCATTTACCTGCGCAGCCAGGGCTATCAGGTGTTTCCGGCGGAAAACGGACGGCAGGCCCTGGAGCTTTTGGAGCGGGAGACCATTCACCTGGCGATCGTGGATATTATGATGCCGGTGATGGATGGGATCACCCTGGTCATGCGGCTGCGGGAGCGGTACGATTTGCCGGTGATTTTTCTTTCGGCAAAATCGGAGGAGATTGACAAGGTGACAGGGCTGAACGTGGGGGCGGATGATTACGTGACCAAGCCTTTCGCGCCTATGGAGCTGCTGGCTCGGGTCAATGCGCAGCTGCGCCGGTATGCCCGCTATCTGCGCCAGTCCGGCGGCGAGGCGGACGCCCACCAGTTTGCGGTAGGCGGCCTGGAACTGAACGATGAGACCAAGGAGGTGGTCTCCGACGGGCGGCCGGTCCGGCTGACGCCGTTGGAGTTTAAGATCCTGGCGCTGCTGATCCAGTGGCCGGGCCGGGTGTTTTCCGCGGATGAGATTTATGAGCGGATCTGGAACGAGAAGCCCATCGGCACAGAGACGATTATGGTCCATGTGCGGAACATTCGGGAAAAGATAGAGGTCAATCCAAAGGAACCCAAGTATCTGAAGGTTGTGTGGGGAGTGGGGTACAAAATTGACAAACAATAAAAAGGTACGGAAACTCCTGGTCTGCGGCGGCCTCATGACACTGTTGGCAGCGGCGCTGGTGGGGCTGTATCCTGTGTTCCGGCAGCGGATGCAGACGATTCAAGCGGCCTCTGCGGAGGAAAACGCCCGGCAGAAGCAGGCGCGGCAGGAAGCGGCGGCGGAAGAATGGGGACAGCAGATGTATGCCGGGGCCCTGTGCCTGTACTGGCAGCTGGTTCAGAAAGAACAGGGGACCGTGGTATCCCCGGCAGAGCTGTTCTTTCCGGATCAGGGCTGGGAACTGGACCGCAGCGACCAGGAGCAGTTTGACCAGTATGTGGAAATGGCCTACACCAACTTTCTGGATCGGATGGAGGAAGGAAACGGGCGCTACTGTCTGGCCCGGGAGAAGGACGGGGAGAGCCCGGAAGGCCAAGGGGGCGGCGGAGAGGCGGAACGGACCAACCGCGCGGAGACGCTGGAGCCGTTGCTCCAGGGGGATACGGAGGATTGGAAGGATGCCAGTTACCTGGCGCTGCGCTTTGGCAGCCAGGGCCTGGAACTGACGGCCTTCTCTCTGGAAAACTGCTATCTGGGAGACAGCCGGGAACGGCTGGCTGGATCCACGCCCGGGGACTTTCTGGAGGCCATCGGCTGCCGGGAACTGCGGCGGTATGAGGGGCTGATGGCTTTGCCGGAAGGGGTCTGGTTTGCGGTTTCCTTTTCCCGGAGCCCGGTGGAGGATTTGTTTCCCTACTCCTGGGAAGAAGCGCAGCAGCTTTACAGTCAGACGCTGGAGAGCGGCCTCGGCCTGGCGGTGCTGGCTTCCTTTGCGTTGGTTACGGCGCTGGCCCTGGTGCTTCCCGCCTGGCGCCGCCTGGGGATCGGGGAAGGGCGGCTGGGCCATCTGCCCCTGGAGATTACGGCGCTGGCGTTTCTGCTGTACGCGGGCATGCTGGGACTGTCCTATAACTGGATCCTTTTTGTGGGCCGGACGCTGGCCTACCCGGCGCTGTATGCCTTCCACATCATCCTGTGGGCGTTTACTTTTGGCCTCTGGTTCTGCCTGATCCTTTCTCTGCGGAGAGTGTTTACCGATGGCCTGGGAACCTATCTGCGCCGCCAATGCTGGATGGTGCGCCTGCTTTTGGGGGCACAGGAAAAGATCCGGCGGGGAGCCGGGGGGCTGATCCGGATGGGCTGGATGGACGCAGGAAACCGGCGGCTGCTGAAACTGCTGGGGATCCACGCGCTGGTGCTGGCGGCTTTCTGCTGTGCTGGGGTTTTCGGGATCGCAGGCGTGCTGCTTTACTCGGTGGCGCTGTTCTATCTGGCGGTCCGGCAGCGGGACCGGT
>CALWEC010000171.1 GCA_944376945.1 uncultured Lachnospiraceae bacterium
AACTGGAAGGAGCGGCTGACGCCCCTGCCGGAGCCCCTGCGCCTTCCCGGGGACTTTCCCCGCCCGGCCCGTTTTGACTTTAAGGGGGACACGTACCTGCATACCTTCCCGGAGGAAGCCAGCCGCCGCTGCGCCTCCTTCTGCGAGGAAAACGGCCTGACCCCCTTTGTACTGCTGCTGGCGGCCTACGGCATCCTGCTGGCGGAGGTTTCCGGCTCCCGGGACCTGCTGGTAGGCACTCCGGTGTCCGACCGGCGGCGCTCCCAGCTGACCAAAATCTGCGGCCCCTTTATCCGCACGGTGCCAGTGCGGCTGCAGCCGGAGCGGGAGCAGACGGTTTTGTCGTACCTGGACCAGGTGCGGCAGGAGGTGGCCCGTATTTTGGACCATCCGGACTGTACCCTGGAGGAAATGCTGGAGCTTTTGGAAATTCCCCGCACCGCAAACGAAAACCCGCTGTACCAGACTGGCTTTTCCCTGCGGCCCTTTGAGGCGGCACAGCTGACCTGGGACGGAGCCCCTGCCGCCTACCGGCCCCTTTCCACCGGCGCCGCCAAAATGGATTTGAACGTGGAAGCCGCCTGGGAAAATGGCCGCTTCCAGCTGACCCTGGAATATGCCTCTTCCCTGTTCCAGCGGGATACCATCGCCCTGTACGCCCGCAGCCTGCAGCAGATTGCCCTGGGGCTGACCCGGAACGCGGGAAAAACCCTGGCGGACCTTCCGCTGCTGGCGCCGGAGGACGCCCTGCGGCTGGTGGACGGTCCCTGCCATACCGTATACCCGTACCAGAACCTGCCGATCCAGCAGCGGATTGGCTGCCAGGCCGCCCTGGCCCCGGACCAGACGGCGGTGATCTTCCACGGCCAGGCCACCTCCCTGGGGCAGCTGTGGGAGCTGGCTGGCGGCATTGCCCAGTCCCTGGTCCAGGCCGGGGTTTCGGCCCAGGAGCCGGTGGGGATCCTCTGCCGCCGCGGCCCTTCCCTGTTGGCCGCCATGCTGGGCGTGCTGCGGATGGGCGGCGTGTACGTTCCTCTGCTGCCAGACTACCCGGCCTCCCGCATCCGCTCCATCGCGGAGCTGGCCGGCATGAAGAAGATCCTTTGCGACGCCCCCTCCCGCCAGGCCTTCTCCCAGGATTTCCCGGAGATGCTCCTGCCGGTGGAGGCGCCTCCTGCCCCGGACTTTCCGGACGTACCGGTATCCGGCGAGGACCGGGCCCACATTTTGTTTACCTCCGGCTCCACCGGCCAGCCCAAAGGGGTCGTCATCCGGCACCGCTCCCTCTCCAATTTGCTGGAGACTGTCCGGGACTGGATGGCCAGCCCCAACACGCCCATCCTCTGCGCCAGCCAGACGGTGTTCGATATTTTTATCACCGAAAGCCTGCTGGCCCTGGCCATGGGCAAAACCGTGGTGCTGGCAGACGAGGAGGAGATGCTCCTGCCCTGGAAGATGGCGGAGCTTTCCTCCGCTTACGGCGTAGGCTACATGCAGTTTACCGCCTCCCGGCTGCAGATGTGCCTGGAAAATCAGGCCTTCCGGCAGGCGGCCGCCGCCCTTTCCTTTGTGATTGTGGGCGGGGAGCCGGTTTCCCCGGAACTGGCGGCCCGCTTTTTTGCCTGCAGCCAGGCCCGGCTGGTCAACCTGTACGGGCCTACGGAGGCCACAGTGTATACCACGGAAAAAGACCTGAAGCCCGGGGAGCCGGTGACCATCGGCAAACCCATCCGGAACATGCGGGTGTATGTGATGGATGAAACCGGGCGGCCGGTGATGCCCACCGCCTGCGGGGAGCTGGTCCTGGCAGGCGAAGGCATTGCGGAGGGCTACGTTGGTCAGCCGGAGCTGACAGCCCAGGCTTTTGTGCCGGATCCCTATTTTCCCGGCCGGAAAATGTACCGCAGCGGCGATATGGGCCGCCTGCGGGCAGACGGCACCCTGGACTGCTTTGGCCGCCGGGACTCCCAGGTAAAGGTCAACGGCGTCCGCATGGAGCTGACGGAAATCACCGGGGCCATGCTCCAGTCCGGCCTGGCCTCCCAGGCGGCGGTGCTGCCGCTGCGGAAGCCGGACGGCTCCACGGAGCTGTGCGCCTTTTTTGAGCGGAAGGGGCCGGACGCCCGGCCGGAAGCGCTGCGCCGGTACCTGGAGGAGCTGCTTCCCCCTTACATGGTACCCTCCCGGCTGCTGCCCCTAGAAAAAATGCCCTTTACCTCCAACGGAAAAACCGACCGGCAAGCCCTGGAGCGCCTGGCCCGGGGAGAGGCCCCGGCCGCTCCGGTTGCCCCGGCCGCCCCGGTTGCTCCGGCGGCCCCCTGGACGCCTCTGCTTGCCATCTGGCGGGAGGTGCTGGGGCAGAAGGAGCTGTCCCCGGACGTTTCCTTCTTTGACCAGGGCGGAAGCTCCCTGGCGGCCCTCAGCGTCCTGAGCCTGTACTACAACCACGGTTGGGAGATGACCCTGACCCAGTTTTACCAGCATCCCACCGCCTCCGGCCAAGCCGCGCTGCTCTTCCCTCAGGCGGAAACGCCCCCGGGGCCGGCCGGTCCCGGGGAGTTGGGGGAAACTCCGGCTACCCCTGGCACGTTGGGGGACGCTCCGGCCTTTCCCCGGCAGGTTCCCTCCTTTTCCGGCTGGCCGCTGCCGGCGGAGGGCGCCGTTTTGCTCACCGGCGCGACCGGATTTTTCGGAGCCCACCTGCTGAAGGCTCTCCTGGAAAAGACCTCCGCCCCCATCGTCTGTCTGGTCCGGGGCGGGGCGGACGCCCTGCGCCAGTCCCTGGGCTGGTACTTTGGCGGAGGCCTTTGGGCCGCGGCCGCCGGACGCCTGCAGGTGCTGGCCGGAGACATTACCCAGCTGCGCCTGGGCCTGCCGGAGGACCGCTGCCAGGCTCTTTGCCAAAGCATCTCCCAAATCTGGCACTGCGCGGCGGACGTGCGCCATTACGCGGCGGACTCGGGGCTGGATCAGACCAACGTGGAGGGGACCGGCCAGCTGATCCGCCTGGCCCTGGCCAGCGGCGCGGCGCTGCACGCCGTCTCCACCGCCAGCGTCAGCGGCGATTACCTTGTGCAGGAGCCTGGCCGTCCGGCGTCCTTCTCGGAGGAGGACTTTAACATCGGCCAAAACTGGCGGGATAACGTGTACGTGCGCAGCAAATTCCTGGCGGAAGCCCAGATTTACCAGGCCGTCTCGCGGCAAGGGCTAAAGGCCAAGGTGTACCGGCTGGGGCGGCTGGTAGGCCGGGCCTCCGATGGCGTGTTCCAGCGGAACCCGGAGACCAACGCCTTTTACCTGATGCTCCGGGCCGGCATCTTCCTGGGGGCGATCCCAGCTTCCCTGGCGGATATTTCCATCGACCTGACGCCGGTAGACGTGGCGGCGGAGGCGGCCCTGGCCCTGTCTGCCTGCCCCTGCACCGCCTTCCATGTGCTGGGGCCGGATCCCATGACCCTCCGCCAGCTTACCGGCTCCGCGGCCTCCCCGGTGGAGATCCTGGAGGACGAGGCCTTCGCGGCCCGGCTGCAGCAGGCCCTGACGCCGGAAAACCGGGAGGTTCTGGCGCCGCTGGTGGAATTTTGGAACCGTTCCCGCCAGATGGCCCCGCGGATCCAGGTGGATTCCCAAAAGACCCACCGGCTGCTGCGGGAGCTGGGCTTCCCATGGCCAAAGCCCCAACCGGCCCGGCTTTTGGCCGCTTTTGAAGTAACCAATGTTTCCCATGAGGTACCCTTATGATATCCAATTTTTCCGCTGTCCTGTTCAGCGCGGTGCTGCTGGTCATCGCGGTATTTATCGGCTGGAGCTTCCGCACCCATCAGAAAATGATCCTGATCCGGCGCCTGTACCTGAACGTAGCCATCCTGTACGCCATCTGGATCATTGCCCTGCTGTGCATGCGGTTTACGGATCCGGACAACATTGCCCTGCTGTTTGTCTGGGACGCCATTACAAACTCCGTAGGCATTTTTATCCCGGTCCTCAGCCTGTGGATTACGCTGACCTTCGCGAAAAACTATCAAAAGCTGCCCAAGTGGGGGAAGCTGACGTTTATCGTACCCATTGTCAGCACCCTGGTGGTCTGGACCAACCCTATTTTCCACCTGCAGTATAAGGTGTTTTCCGTCATCCGCAGCGAGATCGTGTTTGGCCCTTATATTGCGGTATCCGGCCTTTATTCCTATCTCTGCATGCTGGTGGGTATGGTCGTTATGCTGAGCTTTGCCTGGAAAAACCGTAGCCGGCTGTACAGCATCCAATGCCTGCTGTACACCGCCGGCACCCTGCCGCCCCTGGTGGTCAGCACCATCTCCACGGTAACGGAAAACCTGCCCATTACCGCTACCCCCATCAGCTTCATCCCTACGGTGCTGTTTTCCGGGCTGGCCATCTACCGCTTCCATGTGCTGGACATTAAGCCCATGGCCACCCAGCACGTGCTGGACTCCATCTCCGACTGCTACCTGGTTTTAAGCAATTCGGGATTGGTAATCAGCTACAACCAGCCTTTTTCCAAGGTGTTTGCCGCCCCCTTCGGCATTGCGGAAAACCGCTTCCTAAGCGACTGCGTAAAGCAGGAAGACGTGGCCAACAAAACCGCCGTCTACTACCTGCTGACCGGCATGGAAGCCTGCCGCCAGTCCCGCTCTGTGATTTCCTACGAGCAGGCGGTAACCGGGGAGGAAAACGAGACGGCCTGGAAGAAATACTACCTGGCCGAAATCTCCCCCCTGATCATCGACCAGGAGATTTCCGGCTTCGTGGTGATCTACAAGGATATCACCCAGCTGCGGAAAAGCATGCAGCAGCTGCAGGACAGCCAAAAGCGCATGGCGGAGCAGGAACGGCTGGCCTTCCTGGGCCAGATGATCGGAGGGGTGGCCCACAACCTGAAAACCCCTATTATGGGGATTTCCGGCTGCGCCTCCGCCGCGGAAGCCTTGGTGGGGGAACTGGAGGACAGCCTGGACGACCCTCAGGTTACGCCGGAGGATTACCGGGAAATCTGTGGGGAGCTTCGGGGCTGGTTCGATAAAGTCCGGGAATCCACCGCCTATATGTCCGATATCATCACCGCCATCAAAGGGCAGGCGGCTTCCGCCAGTGTCTCCCAGGAAACCACCTTTACCGTGGACGAGCTGATGAAGCGGGCCATGCTGCTGATGCGCCACGAGCTGTTCAGCAGCGGCTGCTATCTGGAGGCGGAATACGACCCGGGCCGGACCATTACCCTTCACGGGGACATTAACAACCTGGTGCAGATTCTGGACAACCTGATTGCCAACGCTGCCTACGCCCAAAAGCAGACCGGCGGCGGCCCCATTGGCCTGGGCGTAACCACCGACGAGGAAAACCTTCAGATCTATGTAAGGGATACCGGCCCGGGAGTCAGCCCCAAGGTTCGGAGCAAGCTGTTCCGGGAGATGGTTACCAGCAAAGGAACCCAGGGAACCGGTCTTGGCCTCTACATCTCCAACGTAGTGGTGCAAGGAAAATTTGGAGGAAACATGTACTACAAAGAAAACCCAGGAGGAGGATCCATTTTTGGCTTTTCCATCCCCCTGCACTCCGTAACCATAACCGATGAGAAAGCGCCGAAGGAGGTGACGTACCATGCGGAAGCATAGACCATCCGAAAAAATGGATATTTCCATCCTAGCCCTGGACGACGACCCGATTATGACCTCCACCCTGCAGGCCTATTTTGTGCGGGCCGGCTACCAGGTGGATGTTTCCAACGATCCCTGGCAGGCGGTGGAGATGGTGCGGCAAGGGCACTACGATATCCTGCTTCTGGATTTCCTGATGACCCCCATCTGCGGCGACCAGGTGGTGGCGGAACTGCGGAAGTTTAACCGGGAAATCTTTATTGTCCTGCTCACCGGCCACAAGAGCATGGCCCCGCCCATCCGCACCATCCGCCAGCTGGATATCCAAGGCTACTACGAAAAAGACGATAAATTTGACCAGCTGGAGCTTTTGGTGGAGTCCTGCGTCAAATCCATCCGCCAAATGCGGGTGATCCGCAGCTACCAAAAGGGCCTGTCCACCATTCTGGACGCCCTGCCCCAGGTTTATCAGCTGGAGCCGGAACAGCAGGCGGAATGGACCTTGGACGCTCTGCTGCAGCTTTTCCCTGGCTCCCAAGCGTATTTCGTCCAGGAAGCCATGGGCCGGATCCAGCAGATCTATACCATGGGGGAAGGGGATCTTCTTTCGCTGCGGACGGCGCTGGCCCAGAAGGCAGACCTGAAGGAGCTTTACCCCAACCGCCATCTGCTGTGCTCCCCTCTGTATGAAAAGTCCCAGCTGCCCTCCGGCAATCTGGGGGTCCTGCTGGAGCAGCCGCCTCAGGTGGAGGATACCCAGCTTTTTGAGGTTCTTTCCCGCCAGGTTGCCACGGCCATCCACAACAGCACCCTGCACTGGCTGCTGAGCCAGGCCTATCAAAAGCTGGGCGATGGCTACGCGGACATCATCCGCAGCCTGCGCCTGGTGGTAGACGCCAAGGACACCTATACCCGGGGCCATTCCGACCGGGTTGCCTATCTGTCCCACCGGCTGTCCCAGGCCATGGGCCAGGACGAAGATTTCTGCGAGCGGGTACGGATGGCCGGCCTGTTCCACGACATTGGGAAGCTTGCGGTGCCGGACCGGATCCTTCTGAAAGCCGGCCCCCTGACCCCGGAAGAATATGCGGTCATCCAAAAGCATCCGGAGGACAGCGCCCGGATCCTTTCCGCCGTCTCTTTGTTCCGGGACCTGGTCCCGGCGGTCCGCGCCCACCACGAACGGATGGACGGACGCGGCTATCCAGACGGGAAAAAGGGGAAGGAAATCCCCCTGGAAGCGCGGATTATCGCGGTGGCGGACGCCTTCGACGCCATGCTTTCCGACCGGCAGTACCGGAAAGGCCGTCCCCTGGAGCAGGTGATCCAGGAGGTGGAAAAAGAAAAAGGAAAGCAGTTTGACCCGCAGGTGGCCGATGCCCTTCTGCAGCTGATCCGGGAGGAAGGGCCGGAAAAGGTGCTGGCCTTTATGCGAAAGACATCGATCATTCAAGAAAACAGAGGAGAGCGTTATGAAGAAGTTTCCCATTAATCCATCCTGCATCTACCAAGATTTTCTCCACTTTCTTCTGGAAGCCCAAAAGGACTACGCGGACCGGGAGGCCCTTACCTATTTTACCCGCCGCGGGGAAGAAAGGACCTTTACCTTTCCGCAGCTGTGCGGCCATGCCCTGGCCCTGCGGGAAGCCCTTTTTGCCCGGGGCCTAAACGGAAAGCATATCGCCATTGTGGGGGAAAATTCCTATGAGTGGATCTTGGCCTATCTGGCCATTACCGCCAGCGGCGGCGTGGCGGTCTGCATCGACGCGGAACAGCCGGACGAGACCATCCGAGAGATGATCGCGGCGGCGGACGCCCAGGCGGCCTTTGTCTCCTCCACCTACCTTCCCATCTGCCAGCCTATGAGGGAAAGCGGGCAGCTGTCCCGCCTGTTCCTGCTTCAGGAAGGGAAAAACGGGGAGGAAAGCCTGCCGCTGCTTTGCCGCCAGGGAGAACAGGTTTCCCAGCCGGCCCCTCTGGACTATCCGGACCCTGCCTCCATGGCCGTAATCGTATATACCTCCGGCACCACCAGCACCTCCAAGCCGGTGATGCTCAGCCACCAGGCGCTGCTCCACAACGCCGGCAATACCCTGGCCTACCTGGAGAAGCAGATCCGGGTGTTTTCCTCCCTTCCCCTCTACCACACCTACGGCATGACCGCCGCGGTGCTGGCCACCCTGGTCCGGGGCGGGCACATTTTTATCAATGGGGATATGAAAACCCTGATGCGGGACCTGCACCTGTCCAAGCCAGACGGCATGTGCGCGGTTCCGCTGATGCTGGAGGCCATCCACAAGGGGATCTGGCTCCAGGCGGAAAAAGAAGGGAAGGCCGACGACCTGCGGGCCCTCCTGAAACGGGACCGGCTCATGCGCAAGCTGGGCAAAACCAGCATCCACCCGGCCTTGGAGGAGGTCCGGAAAAAGGCGGTGGGGACCCTGAACCTGATTACCTGCGGCGGCGCCCATGTAAACCCGGAAATCTCCGAAGAATTCCAGAGCATGGGGCTTACCGTCATCCAGGGCTACGGCATTACCGAATGCTCCCCCTTGGTGGCCATCAACAGCGACAAATGCAACAACCTGGAGTCCGTAGGTTTCGTGATCCCGGAGACGGAAGTAAAAATTGTGGAGGATGAAATCTGGGTCCGGGGCATCTCGGTTATGAACGGGTATTACAAGCAGCCGGAGCTGACCCAGGAGGCCATGGAGGACGGCTGGTTTAAGACCGGGGATCTGGGCTATCTGGATAAGAACGACTACCTTTACATTACCGGCCGGAAAAAGGATCTGATTGTGTTCAAGAACGGGAAAAAGATCTCCCCGGAGAAGGTGGAGGAACAGCTGCGGGCCATCCCCCTGATCCAGGAGGTGATGGTGTACGGCGCCGCCAGCGGCACCGCCGCGGACGACGTTACCCTGGCCGCCACCATCTACCCGAATCCGGAGCTTTCCGCCGGCCTTTCCTCCTACGAGGTGCTGGAGCAGCTCCAGAAGGCGGTGGACCAGCTGAACACGGAGCTTCCTCCGTATCAGCAGATCCAGCTGATCAACATCCGGGACCGGGAGTTTGAAAAGACCGCCTCCCGGAAAATCAAGCGTTATCTGGTATAAAGGGGCGAAAATATGTTAGAACTGATTCAAAAAATTGTTTCTGAAGTGACGGGAAAAACCGGCCTGACCTACGACACGGATTTTGTCCAGGATCTGGGGCTGAATTCCTTTGACATTATGAATATTGTCTGCGCCTTTGAGGACTATTACGATACCAGCATCCCGACCCGGGACGTCTGGAACCTGCGCCAGGTCAAGGACGTTATTGCCTATATGGAAAAGCACGGGGCGCCTGAGCCGTAACCGGCGCCCTCACCCTCCCAAAAGGGAAATCCCCAGCTTCAGCACGCCCGCCAGCACCATCACCAGGATGGGGCTTAGGCGGGCTTTGCGCAGCAAAAACACGCACACGGCGAAAATCCCCACCATCGCCCAGTGGGTGCGCTCCAGGGCCACGGCGGCGCCGGTCCCCCAGAAGGCCGTAAGCAGGATGGAGATCCCGGCGGAGGCAATCAGCGCCACCACCGCCGGGCGCAGGGAGTGGAGCACCCCCTGGAGCAGGTCCATCTTCCGGTATTTCAGGTAAAGCTTGGCCAGCAGGGTGGCCAGAATACAGGAAGGGAGCACGCAGCCCATGGTGGCCACCACGGAGCCCAGGACACCGCCCACCTTGGTCCCCACAAAGGTGGCCGCGTTAATGGCGATGGGCCCCGGGGTCATCTGGGAGATGGTGATCAGATCGGTAAATTCCTCCATCCCCAGCCAGCCGTGGAGATCCACAATCTGCCCCTGGATCAGCGGCAGGGCCGCGTAGCCGCCGCCAAAGCTGAACAGGCCGATCTGGAAGAAGCTGAAAAACATCTGCAGATAAATCATACGCGCGTCCTCCTGTTCCAGAGCGTCCGGGCCACGCCCAGCAGGCCGCAGGCCAGAATCACCAGCACCACGTTGACCTCCAGCAGGCAGGCCGCCCCAAAGGCCGCCGCCATAATGGCCAGGGAGGCAGGGTTCTTTTCCTTCACCACGCCGGCCGCCATGTCGTACACCACCGAGGCGATCACCGCGCCTACGCCGGCCTGCATCCCCTCCAGCAGCTGCCCAATCACATAATTCTCCCGGAAGGCGCTGTAAAACACCGAAACCAGGGAGATAATCAGGAAGGGCGGAAGGACGGTCCCCAGCACCGCCACCAGCGCGCCCCTAAGCCCCAGCAGCTTATAGCCCACCACAATGGAGCCGTTGACCGCAATGGGCCCGGGGGCCGACTGGGCGATGGCCGTCAGGTCCAGCATCTCCTCCTCCTCGATCCAGTGGTAGCCGTCCACAAATTTCTTTTTCATCAGGGTGATAATCACATACCCCCCGCCAAAGGTAAAAGCGCTGAGATAGAAGGTGGAAAAAAACAATTTCCACAGAAGCGCCCCGTTCTTTTCTTTCATGCTCGTCTCCTAAGCCGTCTCCAGCCCGCCTATTCCTGTCCCTGCCACACCCGGGAGGCGTTTTCCTCCGCAAACTGGCGGCTGTACAGGTCGTGATAGTAGCCGCCTTTTTTTAGCAGCTCCAGGTGCTTTCCCTGCTCCACAATCTTCCCGTCCTTAACCACCAGGATCACGTCCGCCTTGCGGATGGTGGACAGCCGGTGGGCGATCAGGAAGGAGGTCCGGTCCTGAAGCAGGTGGTCGATGGCCGCCTGGATCAGCTGCTCGGTCTGGGTGTCGATGGAGGAGGTGGCCTCGTCCAGCACAAAGATCCGGGGATCCGCCAGCACAGCCCTGGCAAAGGAAATCAGCTGCTTTTCCCCGGTGGAAAGCCGGTCTCCGCCCTCCCCTACGTCGCTGTCCCAGCCGTGCTCCAGCTTGGCCACCACCGTGTCCGCGGAAACCGCCTGGGCGGCGGCCTCCACCTCCTGGTCCGTGGCATCCAGACGCCCGTAGCGGATGTTTTCCCGCACGGTGCCGGAAAACAGGTGAGGATTCTGGAGCACGTAGCCGATGTTGGAATGGAGCCACAGCTGGCTCCGCTCCCGGTAGTCCCGGCCGTCAATCAGAATCTGCCCCTCCGTAGGCTCAAAAAAGCGGCAGGCCAGGTTGACCAGGGTGCTTTTGCCAGCGCCGGTTTCCCCCACTATGGCCACGGTAGTGCCGGCGGGAATGTGGAGGGAAAAATGCTCCAGCACGTTTTCCCCGCCGTCCGGATAGCGGAACGTCACGTCGCGGAATTCGATCTCCCCCTTTAAGGGCTCCCAGTTTTCCCGCTTGGGGTGGAACACATCCCCATACTTGGCCTCCACCTCCGGGGTGTCCTTCACCTGGGGCACCTGGTCCAGCAGCCCGGTAATCCGCTCGATGGACGCCTGGAGGGAGATAAATTCCGCAATGTTGGCGGCCGTCATCTGGATGGGCTCAAAAATGCCCACCGCGTAGGTGGTAAAGGTGGACAGGGTGGCAATCTCCAGCACCTGCTCCGTTACCATGTACCCGCCCCGCAGCAGCACGATGGCCACCGCCACCGTGGAAAAGAACAGCACCAGGGGGATGTACACCGCGTTCAGCCGGGCGGCCCGGATGCCGGAGTCGTGCATGGACTGGGTAAGGGTCCGGAAGGCCTCCGTATTCTGCTCCTCAATCACCAGGGTCTTGGAGGTTTTGGCCCCGGTAATCCCTTCGTTGAAGGAGCCGGTGATTTTGGAATTCAGCTTGCGGATTTTCCGGTTCCACTTAAGGATCCGGTTCTGGAAGTAGGCGGTCAAAACCGCGATGGCCGGCACAATCAAAATCACCACCAGCGCCAGCTTCCAGTTTAGAATCAGCATGGCGGCAAAGGTGCCCAGCACGTAGAACAGCGCCCACAGGATATCCGTAAAGTTCCAGGCCACCATGGCGGCGATCCGGTTGGTGTCGCTCATGACCCGGGACAGCAGGTAGCCCACCGGCGTCACATTGTAAAAGGAGAAGGAAAGGGTCTGCAGGTGCACAAACAGCTTTTCCCGCATGTCGTGGCCTACGTTCATCTCGATGCGCATGGAATTCCGGGAAAACATGGTCACGGAAAAGGCGGACAGCAGGATCGCCCCCAGGTAAACCAGCCCGAAGGGAAGCAGCCCCTCCGTGGTCTCCCTCTCGATAAAATGGCCGATGGCGTAGCGCTGGAACAGCGGCAGGACAATATCGATCAGCGCGCACAGGCCGTTAAAGACCAGCATCCCGGCAAACGCCCGCCTGTAGCCCCGCAGGATGGGGAACAGGCGCTTCCAAATTTTCCAGTCAAAGGATTTGGTATATTCCTGTTCGTCAAAAGCAGCCATTATTCCATTCCCTCCTCAAGCAGCCGCCGGTCGTCGCTGCTCATCTGAATGTTGTAAATATCCTGGTAAATGCCTGGACGGCGGATCAGCTCCTGGTGGGTGCCCAGCTCCGCCACCCGGCCCCGGTCCAGCACCAGGATCTGGTCCGCCTGCATTAGGGTGGTAATCCGGTGGGAGATCAGGATCACCGTGGCGCCGCCCAGGTTTTCCCGCAGGGCCTGGCGGATTTTGGTGTCCGTCTCCGCGTCCACCGCCGACAGGGAATCGTCAAAAATCATCACCGGGGCCTGCTGCATCAGCATCCGGGCAATGGCGACCCGCTGTTTCTGGCCGCCGGACAGGGTGACGCCCCGCTCCCCCACCACCGTGTCGTAGCCGGCGGTAAATTCCGAGATGGCGTCGTCCACACAGGCGATGGCCGCCGCCCGCCGGACATCCTCCTCCGGCGCCTGGGCGCGGGTGGCCGCAATGTTTTCCCGGATGGTCTGGGAGAACAGGAAGGGCTCCTGGAGCACCAGGCCGATATTCCGGCGCAGGTGATCCCGCTGGAACCGGCGCAGGTCCACGCCGCCGATGGTAATCTTCCCCTCCTCCAGGTCGTACAGCCGGTCCAGCAGGTGCACCAGCGTGCTCTTGCCGGAGCCGGTGCCGCCCAGGATGGCGAAGGTGCTGCCCTGGGGGATGGAGAAGGATACGTCCTGGAGCACCGGCTGGCCCCCGTACCCGAAGGTAACATGGTCAAACACAATCTCCCCCTGCACCGGCGGCTGGCCCGCCTCCGGATCGTCCTGTTCCTCCGGGGCCTTCAGGATATAGCCTACCCGGTCCAGGGAGACGCCGGCCTTGCTCATGTCCGAAAGCACCCGGCCCAGGGAACGCACCGGCCAGGCCAGGGCGCTGTTGTAGGTGACAAACGCCAGAAACTCTCCCAGGGTCATGGCCCCGTGGACCGTCTCGCTGACGCCCACCAGGATGATAACCATCACCTGCAGGCTGGTCAGGAAGGTGCCGGAGGCCCAGTAGATGGACAAAAGCTGGCCCAGATGGATCCACAGCTTGGAAAAGCGGCTGTTTTTTACCTCAAACCGGTCCGCCTCGTACCGCTCCCGGCCAAAGGCCCGGACCACCCGGACGCCGGTGAGGTTTTCCTGGGCGCAGGTGGTCAGCTCCCCCTCCGCCTCGTCGGCCACCTTAAAACGGGAGGAAATTTTCCGGTAAAAAATCCCGGAGGAAAGGCCTACAATGGGGATAAACAGGGCGGCCACCAGGGACAGCCGCACGTTCATGGAAAACATAATGGAAAGGTACAGCAGGATCAGGAAGACGGTTCGCACCACCTCCACCAGCTGGTTGCAGACAAAATTCCGGATTACATCCACGTCCGAGGTACAGCGCTGGATCATATCCCCGGTGGAATGGGCGGTATGCCAGGCGTAGCTAAGATGCTGGATGTGGGAGAAAAGCCCGTCCCGGATCCGTTTGACAAAGCCCTCGGAGCCCTTGGCCAGGTTCAGCCGCTGGCCGTAGGTGCAGACGCCCCGCAGCGCCGCAAACAAAAGCACCGCCCCCGCCGCCGCCCACAGGGCCGGAAGAGGGTCCGACCGCAGCGCCTCCAGCGGGATCCATTCTTCCAGGAAGGCGGGCAGATCCACCTCCCCCGTGTCCAGGATCCCATCCACCGTCAGGCGGATCACCTGAGGGGTAAGGGCGTTAAAGACCATGCTCAGACAGGCGCAGAGAAGGGCAAAGGCAAAAAACCCCAGGCTGCCCCGGAGAAACGTAAGAACCATATTTGCTTTTTCCCGGCGGGATAAGTGGAAATGTGGTTCCATTTTGGATTCCCTCCTTCCCAAAAACCAACATTCTGCCTCCAAACAGGAGTCCGTAAGTATTGTAGCAGTATTTAAAAGCCTTGTCAAAAAGGATTTGCAGGTTGTATTCAATAAATTTCGTTTCTATTCAAGAAATTTCCTTTCTTTTTAAACCTTCCGGCCAATATGGCTTTACAAAACCAGGGGCCTTTTTCTTGACAGGAAACTGCCCCTGTGATAGACTGGCGTGGAGGTTTTTTTCTATGAACCAGTCTGCTTATTTCCGGGAATTTGCCCGCTATGCGTCCTTAAATGTGCTGGGAATGCTGGCCCTGTCCTGCTATATCCTGGCCGATACCTTTTTTATCTCCCT
>CALWEC010000172.1 GCA_944376945.1 uncultured Lachnospiraceae bacterium
TTCGGAGGCAAAGTAGAATATGAGAGAAAAACAGTTTGGCAGAGGACGCCGGGCGGAGAAGGAAGAACGGCCGGGGGCGGTTCCCCGGAAGGAAGCGGAGGACACGGGAAGGATCGAGGGCCGCAACGCGGTGATTGAGGCTTTCCGTTCCGGCCGCACGGTGGATAAGGTGTTTGTCCAGGAAAACTGCCAGGACGGGCCTATCCAGACGGTGCTGCGGGAGGCACAGAAAAGAGGCGTCCAGGTGCGCTTCGTGTCTGGGGAGCGCCTGGATGAAATGTCGGAGACCGGCCGGCACCAGGGGGTCATCGCCCTGGCGGCGGCCTATGCGTATGCCACCGTGGAGGACATGCTGCAGAAGGCCGAGGAAAAGGGGGAGCCGCCGTTCCTGTTCCTGCTGGATGGGATTGAGGACCCCCATAACCTGGGAGCCATCATCCGCACAGCCAACCTGGCCGGGGCTCACGGGGTGATCATCCCCAAAAACCGGGCGGTGGGGCTGACCGGGACGGTGGCCCGAACCTCCGCCGGCGCGCTGAACTATACGCCGGTGGCCAAGGTGACCAACCTGACCCAGACCATGGAAGAGTTAAAGAAAAAGGGCCTTTGGTTCGTCTGCGCGGACATGGGCGGAGAGACCATGTACCGGCTGAACCTGACCGGTCCCATTGGCCTGGTGATTGGAAACGAAGGCAGCGGCGTCTCCCGGCTGGTGCGGGAGCACTGTGATTTAACGGCCTCCATTCCCATGAAGGGGGATATCGACTCCCTGAACGCTTCGGTGGCCGCCGGGGTTTTGGCCTATGAGATTGTGCGCCAGAGAGGGGAGGCGGGGCAATGAAGAAAATCCTGTGCGTAATCCCTCTGGAGGAGCGGCACCGGCAGCGGCTGCGGGAGGCGGCGGGAGACTGGGAGATCTGTTTTGCCGGGGGAAAGAACGTACCCCAGGAACAGGTGGATCAGGCGGAAATTATCCTGGGCAATGTCTCTCCTGAGCAGATTGGGAAGGCCAAGCGGCTGGAGTGGCTGCAGCTGAATTCCGCCGGGTACGACGGGTACGCCCGGCCGGAGGTAATGGGGCCGGGGCGGATCCTGACCTGCTGCGTAGGCGCCTATGGCCAGGCGGTGGCGGAGCATCTGTTTGCCATGCTGCTGGCCATGCAGAAAAAGCTGCCCCAGTACCGGGACGACCAGCGCCGCCATGTGTGGGGCGACCACGGAAAGGTCGTCTCCATTGCGGACGCCACCATCCTGGTTTTAGGCATGGGCAATATTGGAAGCCATTTTGCCCGAATGGCCCACGCCTTGGGCGCACGGGTCCTGGGGATCCGGCGGACGCCGGGGGAGCGCCCGGATTTTGCGCAGGCCGTGTGCGGGCTGGCCGATGCGCCGGCGCTTCTTCCCCAGGCGGACGCGGTGGTGTCCTTCCTGCCCAGCAGCCCGGAGACCAAGGGGCTGGTGAACCGGGAGTGGCTGGCCCGGATGAAGCCTGGCAGCTTTTTCCTAAACGGCGGCCGGGGCGATACGGTGGATACCGAGGCCCTTTGCCAGGCGCTGGCGGAAGGACGGCTGGCGGGAGCGGCCTTGGACGTGACGGATCCGGAGCCGCTGCCGGCGGACCACCCTCTGTGGGACGCGCCGGGCCTTTTCCTGACGCCCCATGTATCCGGCGGCTACCATCTGCCAGTGACCCTGGACCGGGTGGTAGGGATCTGCGCGGAGAACCTTGGCCGGTACCGGGCGGGGGAGCCGCTGCAAAACGTGGTAGCCCAGCGGTAACCGGCAGGCCGTAGGAAGGAGGAACCCATGAGCGGCGGCTGTGAGTACTGTGTCAACTACGAGTACGATGAGGAGTGGGAATGTTATACCTGCGTCCAGGATTTGGACGAGGATGAAATGGCCCGTTTCCTCCGGGACGATTTTTCCGATTGCCCCTATTTCCGCATGGGGGACGAGTATCAGATCGTCAAAAAACAGATGTAAGATTTTCCCTCCGCGGACGCCCTCGGAGGGTTTTTTGACAGGAGGATAAGAGGATGAAAGAACAAACGCCTGTGATAACCGACATGCAAGTGATCCCGGTAGCCGGGTATGACAGCATGCTGATGACTTTAAGCGGCGCCCATGCCCCTTGGTTTACCCGCAACCTGGTGGTACTAAAGGACAGCGCCGGCCATACCGGCATCGGGGAGATCCATGGCGGGGATTATACCTGCCAAGCGCTGGTTTCCGTGATCCCGCTGGTCCAGGGGCAGCCTTTGGCCCGGTACCGGGCGGTGCTGGACCGGATCCACCGGGGGGCCAGCCGGTCCGCGGAGGAAGGGGAGGGGATCCAGACCCTGGATATCTCCAAGCTGAAATTTGTGGTCAAGGCGGAGTGGGCCATCGAATGCGCCTTCCTGGACCTGATGGGCCAGTATCTGGGCGTGCCTATGTGCGAACTGCTGGGAAACGGGAAACAGCGGGATCGGGTGGAGATGCTGGGCTATCTGTTTTATGTCAGCGACAAGTCCAAAGCGCCGGAGCTTCCCTATCTGGAGGAGGCTTCCAGCCTGGATCCCTGGTTCCGCCTGCGGCGCCAGGAGATGCTCACAGCGGAGCGGGTGGTGGAGCAGGCCCAATGCCTCCAGGAAAAATACGGATTCCGGAATTTTAAGCTGAAGGGCGGCGTCCTGGAAGGGGAAACGGAGATGGAGACGGCGCAGGCGCTGAAAAAAGCCTTCCCGGAGGGGCGGATCAATATCGACCCCAACGGGGCCTGGAGCCTGGAGGAGGCCATCCGCCTTTGCCGGCCTATGGAGAACGTGCTGGCGTACGTAGAAGATCCCACCGGGCCGGAGGCCGGCTATTCCAGCCGGGAGGTGATGGCGGAGTTTAAAAACGCGGTGCGCCTGCCGGTGGCCACCAATATGCTTGCCACGGACTGGCGCCAGTTTTACCATGCGGCAGCCCTGAAGGCGGTGGACATTGTGCTGGCGGACCCTCATTTCTGGGGCTTTGAAGGCACGGTCTGCATGGCCCAGCTTTTGAATGACTGGGGGCTTACCTGGGGCAGCCATTCCAACAACCACTTTGACATTACCTTGGCGGCTTTTGCCCAGGTGGGGGCGGCGGCTCCGGGAAATCCTACGGCCCTGGATACCCACTGGATCTGGCAGGACGGCCAGAACCTTCTGCAGGACGCGCCGGAGATCCGGGATGGGTATATCCAGATCCCGGACAAGCCGGGTTTGGGCGTGACCCTCAACTGGGAGCGGGTGGAGGAGGCCCACCGGCTGTACCAGTCCCTGCCGTCCCACGACCGGGACGACGCCCTGGCCATGCAGTACCTGATCCCTGGGTGGAAGTTCGACCCCAAGAAGCCTTGCTTGGTGCGGTAAGGGGCAAGCCTGGCCGGGGGCGGCGGCGTTCAGGCAAAATCCGCCTGGCAGTAAACGCATTCGCCGCCCAGGAACGTCATCATGGGAACCAGTACCTGGGTCCCTGTGAAGGTGTTCCCGTTGATATCCTGGTAAGGGACGGCCTTAGAGCGCAGCTGGAAAATGGCCACATCCGCCGGAGTCCCAGGAGCCATGGAAGCAAGCTCCGGATGCCCAAGGAGTTCTGCGGGGCGGGTCACCGCCGCATCCAGCACCTGGGTGAGGCTAAGGCCAAAATCCAGGTATTTGGACAGGATCCGGGGAAGGGAGTGCAGGGGCTGGAGAAAGGCGGCGTCATGGTTTAGGTCGCTGCTTAGGATGTCCGGCAGGAACCCCTGGGCGATGGCGGTCCGGCAGGTGTTCAGATCAAAGTTGCTGCGGCCGTTGGAGGCGTCAAACAGTACGCCGCGTTTTTGCGCCTTTTTCAGCCCCTCCCACACCCGCCCTTGGGCATCCAGGCAGGTGTGGATCCCCTGGTTGTGGTAGATATGGCAGATTACGTCCCCAGGGCGGAGCAAAGCGGCAACCTGCTCCAGCGGAAGGCTGCAGTCGGTTACATGGACCACCACCCGGGTGCCTGCCTTCTCCGCAATCTCCACGGTGCGGGCCAGAGAGTCCCGGGCGGCGGACGGAGACAGGATATTCCGGGACAGGCGGGTCTTAAGGCCTGCCAGCTCGTTGGGAAAGCGTTGGAACAGGCTTAGGATCTTGTCCTCGTCAAACAAGGAGGGACCCAGGTTTTCCGGATACCGCTGGTTGGACTGGCCGCCGGAAGCGGCCAGGAGAAGGCTGAAGATCCGCGCGCGGCTAAGGGCCATGGTGCTCCGGTGGAACAGCTGGTAGGTGCCGGCGCCGCAGCTGCCGCCATCCACCAGGGTGGTGACGCCGCAGCAGAAGGAAGTGGCCTCTGGGGAAACGGCGTTTTCGGTGCCATACTGAAAACAGTGGACGTGGTAGTCGATGAGCCCTGGAATCACCAGGCAGCCGGAGGCGTCTATGCGGCGGTAGCTTTTCCCGGGAGCCGGGCGGGCAATCCGCCCCTTTTCCAGGGCGATGCTTTCGTCCTTCCAGATATGGGTTTCCCCATGGTATACATGGCCGTTTTCGATGAGAAAATCCATGGCGCGCTTCTCCTCCGTTTCTTTTTAAAAAACAAAACCGTCCGGCGAAATCCTTCGCCAGACGGTTTTTTCGAGCTGCTAACCAGACTTGAACTGGAGACCTCATCCTTACCAAGGATGCGCTCTACCAACTGAGCTATAGCAGCATCCGCGCCGCGGGGCCAGCGGCCATCGCGTCAACATGCTATACTATACACCAGAATAGGCGGCTTGTCAAGCAAAAAAAGAAAAAAATTGCTGCGAAATTTACCGGAATTTACCGGGAAATTCACCTTGAAATCTGTGGGAAGGGGAGCCCCAAAAGGAGGGGGCTCCCACACCAATTGATGCGGCAGCCCCGATGCTTCCTTTTCTTTCCCGCGATTAGAAATCCACTTCCGTGCCGTAGTAGACGCAGCGGAACAGCTGCTCCATCTGGGCCGGGGTGATGGCGCGAGGGTTGGAGCCGGTGCAGGCGTCGCCTACCGCGTTTTCCGCAATGGCGGCTACCTTTTCCTTAAATTCCGCCTCCTGGATGCCAAAGTCCTTCAGATCCTTCGGGATGTTCAGTTTTACGTTGAATTCCTGGATCTTGGCCCGCAGCGCCTGCATGAGCTCTTCATCGGAATTTCCGGTCAGGCCGGCATAGCGGGCAATCTCCGCATAGCGGGCCAGGGCTTCCGGATTTTTGGCATTGTATTGAATTACATAAGGCAGATAGATGGCGTTGGCGCAGCCGTGGGGAATATGGCCGGTGGAGAAGGCCGCCCCGGTCTTGTGGGCCATGGAGTGTACGATCCCCAGCAGGGCGTTGGAGAAGGCCATGCCGGCCAGGCACTGGGCGTAGTGCATTTGCTCCCGGGCCTCTTTGTCCCCCTCGTAGGAGGCCGGCAGATACTGGAACACCATCTGGATGGCCTTCAGCGCCAACGGGTCCGTAAACGGCGTGTGCAGGGTGGAGACATACGCCTCAATGGCGTGGGTCAGGGCGTCCATGCCGGTGTGGGCCGTCAGGGTCTGGGGCATGGTCTCGGCCAGGGCCGGATCCACAATGGCCACGTCCGGGGTAATGTTAAAGTCTGCCAGCGGGTATTTGATGCCCTTGGCGTAGTCGGTGATCACGGAGAAGGCCGTTACCTCGGTGGCTGTGCCGGAAGTAGAGGGAATGGCGGCAAATTTTGCTTTCTGGCGCAGCTCCGGGAAATGGAAAGGCGTAATCAGCTGTTCAAAAGTGGTGTCCGGATACTCGTAGAACGCCCACATGGCTTTGGCTGCGTCGATGGGGGAGCCGCCGCCCATGGCTACAATCCAGTCAGGCTGGAATTTCTTCATGGCCTCGGCGCCTTTCATCACCGTCTCCACCGAGGGATCGGGTTCCACGTTCTCAAACAGTTCCACCTCCATGCCGGCTTCCTTCAGGTAGTTTACCGCCTGATCCAGAAAACCAAAGCGCTTCATGGAACCGCCGCCGACCACCACCATGGCCTTCTTGCCTTTCAGGGTTTTCAGGGTCTCCAGGCTGCCTTTTCCATAGTAAATGTCTCTGGGTAATGTAAAACGTGCCATAATCTTGTACCTCCCATAGGTTGTTTCTCTTTCCACTTGGGAGTATAGAACAGTCGGAAGAGTTTGTCAAGAGAAAAACGATAAAAAATTAACATAATCGATAATAAAATAACAATATAGGGAAGAACGATGGAAGAGCAATTTCGGGTTGACATCCTGGAAAGGCCGTAGTATAATCCCACCCATAAAGGCAAGGGCGTCTTTGAGAAATGGAACT
Organism: uncultured Lachnospiraceae bacterium; assembly: GCA_944376945.1. GTDB lineage: Bacteria > Bacillota > Clostridia > Lachnospirales > Lachnospiraceae > Pseudolachnospira. The sequence continues at coordinate 6,303 of CALWEC010000172.1, forward strand.
CGAAGGCGCCCTTGCTTTTTGCTTTAAACTTTTTATTTTGAAACAGGAGGAGGTCTAAGCATGGGAACCGTATCGGATTATTTTGGAAGCATGGTTTTTGACGACCGCATGATGCGGGCGAAACTCTCGGCGGATGTTTACGCGTCTCTTCGGAAGACCATGGATGAGGGAAGCGAGCTGGATATCCGCGTGGCCAACGCGGTGGCGGAGGCCATGAAAAATTGGGCGGTGGAAAAAGGCGCCACCCACTACACACATTGGTTCCAGCCCCTTACCGGTATCACAGCCGAAAAGCATGACAGCTTTATCTCTCCATCCCCGGACGGCAGCGTGATTATGGAGTTTTCCGGCAAGGAGCTGATCAAGGGAGAACCGGATGCTTCTTCCTTCCCCAGCGGCGGACTTCGCGCCACCTTTGAGGCCAGAGGCTATACGGCATGGGATCCAACGTCCTACGCCTTTCTCAAGGGAAAAACCCTGTGCATTCCCACGGCGTTCTGTTCCTACGGCGGACATGCGCTGGATAAAAAGACGCCCTTGCTCCGGTCCATGGAAGCGCTGAACCGGCAGGCGCTCCGGATCCTCCGGCTGTTTGGAAACCGCACGGCCAAGCGGGTGGTTTCCTCGGTAGGGCCGGAACAGGAATACTTCCTTATCACCAAAGAAATGTACGACGCGCGCCTGGACCTGCGGTTGACGGGCCGTACCTTGTTTGGCGCCAAATCCCCCAAGGGGCAGGAGATGGATGACCACTACTTTGGCGTGATCAAACCGAGAGTGGCTGCGTATATGGAGGACCTGAACCAGGAGCTTTGGAAGCTTGGGATCCTGGCCAAAACGGAACACAACGAGGTGGCTCCCGCCCAGCACGAGCTGGCGCCGATTTATACCACCACCAACATTGCCACCGATCACAACCAGCTTACCATGGAGATTATGCAGAAAGTGGCCGCCAAGCATGGCCTTGTGTGCCTGCTCCACGAAAAGCCCTTTGCCGGGGTCAATGGCAGCGGGAAGCATAACAACTGGTCCATTGCTACGGATGAGGGCCAGAACCTGCTTTCCCCCGGGGCCACGCCTTATGAGAACGCCCAGTTCCTGCTGTTCCTGTGCGCGGTAATCCAGGCGGTAGACGATTATCAGGACCTTCTCCGCATCTCGGTGGCAACGGCGGGGAACGATCACCGTCTCGGCGCCAACGAAGCGCCGCCTGCGGTGGTATCGGTCTTCCTGGGGGAGGAATTGACCGGGGTTTTGGAGGCCATTGAAACCGATACCCCGTACCAGGGCGTTCAAAAGACGCAGATGAAGCTTGGCGCGGATGTGCTGCCCAAATTCAACCGGGATACCACCGACCGGAACCGGACTTCTCCCTTTGCCTTTACCGGCAACAAATTTGAGTTCCGTATGCTGGGATCTTCCAACAGCATTGCCTGCGCCAACATTATGCTCAACAGCGCGGTGGCGGAATCCCTAAAAAAATACGCGGACCGGCTGGAGGGGGCGGCGGACTTTAAAACCGCGCTGCACGAGACGATCCAGGAAACGGTCAAAGACCACAAACGGATTATTTTCAACGGAAACGGCTATGACGGAAGCTGGATCCAGGAGGCAACCGAAAAGCGGGGCCTTCGGAACTATCCTACCACCGCGGACTGCATGCCCCATCTGCTGGATAGGAAAAACGTGGAAATGCTTACCTCCCAAGGCGTTTACTCGGAGGAAGAACTAAAATCCAGATGTGAAATTATGCTGGAGAACTATTGCAAGACCATTGTCATAGAAGCCAATACGATGGTGGATATGGCGAAGACCCAAATCCTGCCGGCTGTGGAGGCGTATTCCCAGGACGTTGCCAAAGCCGCCGCCGCCAAGAAGGCGCTGGATCCCTCCCTTGCCTGCCTCTATGAGACCGGCCTTGTAAGGAAGCTTTCCGCGCTTACAGACCGGATCGCAGAGAAAACGGAAGAGCTGGCCACGGCGCTTCTTTCTGTGGAGGATGCCGGAAATATCGAGGCCCAATCCATGCGGATCCGGGACCGGATCCTTGGCCTTATGGGGGAGCTGCGGCTTGCCTGCGATGAAGCGGAAACCATGACCGCCAAGAAGTATTGGCCCTTCCCCAGCTACGCAGACCTGCTTTTCAGCGTAAAATAACACCGTACGCCAGGGGATAGAAGCTCCCCTGGCGTACGGCTCCGGCCTGCGTATGTTTTCTGCTTCTTATTTTACCTTGCCGCAGCAGAATTTGTATTTCTTCCCGCTGCCGCAGGGGCAGGGATCGTTGCGGCCGATTTTGGGGCCCTTGACGATAATGCCGGAGCGCTTCTGCTCCTTGTACAGTTCTTCCTGGCGTTCCGGCGTCAAAAGGGCGTTCCATTGGGGCAGCTTGTACAGCCAGTCTGCCTTGGCGTCCACCATATTTTTGTACAGCAGTTCCTTATCGTAATCCAGGCTCACCACCGTGTCCGCTTCCATGGTCTCAATGGGGTTGGGCTCCTTTAAGCTGTCGTTGATGCCATCCAGGAAGCCGGTCATCTCATGGATGTCCATGCCGTAGCGGTCGGCCAGCTCCTGCACGGTGCCGGAAACAGGTTCCGTCTCCTCCAGCAGCTTGGCGTACACCTCTTTTTCGTGCTGAAAATAGCGGGTCCAGAAAGCCTGGGCAGCCTTTTGGGTAGGCCCCTGCTTTTCCGCAAAATCCTGCCAATCCTGTAACAATGCCATGTTGTATTCCTTCCTTCTTTCCTCAATTTGCCATATGGGGCATGGATCCTTCCCCGTGGGCCTAGGGCCGCCTGCTATACCGGAAAAGGCAATCCCAGTCTAACACAAAAACTTCCATTTGGCCAGCCTTTCCGCAAATTTTCCCGCAGATCCATTTACACAATTTTTACAAGAACCAGGATCTTTCTTTTACAAATCTCGGGCATACTTTAAGGTAAAAGCCTGGTTCCCGGGGCGGATGGCCCTGGATCGATGAGAAAAGAAAGAGAAGGGAATGCCATGAGAGACCAATTTGACAGGCAGCTGGAGGAGCTTCACACGGCGCTGATCCAGATGGGCGCTTTGTGCGAGCGGGCCATCCGCAGCGCCGTGGAATCGGTGTTGGAAAATGACGGAAGAAAGGCCCAGGCGGCGCGGAAGCTGGCGGAGGAGACGGATAAGCAGGAGCGGGACGTGGAAGCCCTCTGCCTGAAGCTGCTGCTGCACCAGCAGCCGGTGGCCCGGGATCTGCGGCAGATTTCCGCCGCCCTCAAGATGATTACCGATATGGAGCGGATTGGGGAGCAGGCAGGCGACATTGCGGAGATTGTGCTGACGGCAGGCGTCAGCTTTTCCGCCAGCCGGTTCCCTCTTTCCCATATGGCCTCCAGCGCCATCCAGATGGTAACCAAAAGCGTGGACTCCTACGTCCGTATGGATTTGGAATTGGCCCGGTGGGTGATTTGGGAGGACGACGTGGTGGACCAGGGCTTTGTGCGCATGAAGCAGGAGCTTTTAAAGGAGCAAAATTGGGAGGGGGCCGAGTGGGCCCTGGATCTGCTGATGATCGCCAAATACCTGGAGAAAATGGCGGATCACGCCGTCAGCATTGCCGAGTGGGTGGAATACGCCATCACCGGGGTGCACCGCAGAGGCGTCCGCCCGGTGGGCTGAACCAGTGGAAGTTTTCGCCAACTTGTGCTATGCTGTAAACAATCCGGGCGTCCGGGAGGAAAGGGCCGGCCGGCGGCCTATGGCAGGAAAAAGGGAGGATACGGAGTATGATTTACTGTGTGGAAGACGACGATAACATCCGGGAGCTGGAGGTGTATACCCTCCGGGCCACCGGGTTTGAGGCGGAAGGATTTGGGGACGGAGCCAGCTTTTTTGCGGCGCTGGAAAAAGGGATGCAGGAAAAAACGGCGCCGGAGCTGGTGCTGCTGGACATTATGCTGCCGGACGAGGACGGCCTTTCGATCCTGCGGCGGCTGCGGGAGCGGCGCGCCACCAGCCAGATCCCGGTGATCCTGGCTACCGCCAAGGGAAGCGAGTACGATAAGGTAAAGGGGCTGGACGGCGGCGCCGACGACTATCTGGCCAAACCCTTCGGCATGATGGAGCTGGTGTCCCGGGTCAAGGCGGTGCTGCGCCGGGCAGGGCGGCCGTCCAAGCTGACCCTGCTTGCGGCGGGCCCCATCCAGCTGGACGGGGAGGAGCGCCGGGTGTACGTAGGGGAACGGGAGATTACGCTGACCCTGAAGGAATTCGACCTGCTCCAGTACCTGATGGAGAACAAAGGCCGGGTCCTGACCCGGGACCAGCTGCTGGTCCACATCTGGGGTTACGATTTTGACGGGGAAACCCGCACGGTGGACGTCCATATCCGCACCCTCCGCAGCAAGCTGGGGGAGGCCGGCCAGGAGATTGAAACGGTCCGCGGGGTAGGCTACCGGATGGGAGGGCACAGGTGAAGAGACGGATATTCCGGAGCATGAGCCTGCTGGCCACCCTGGCGATCCTGGTGACCACCCTGGCGATTTCCATTGTCATATACCGGGAGTTTTACGAAAACATGCAGGAGGAGGTCCGGACGGAAGCGGTGTACCTGGCCGCCGGGGTGGAAAACCAGGGCATGGATTACCTGGATCAGGTGCAAAAGCGGTATGGGGAAACCCGCGTAACCTGGATTGACGGCGGCGGGGCCGTGCTGTTTGACAGCGAGACGGACGCGGAAAGCATGGACAACCACCTGGAGCGGCCGGAGGTACAGCAGGCGCTCAGAAGCGGCAGCGGCCAGGAGGCGCGGCTTTCGGATACCATGGGCCAGCAGAATTTTTACTACGCGGTGCGCCTGGCCGACGGCACGGTGCTGCGGCTGGCCAAGACCGTGGAAAGCGTCTTTGGCATGATGGTTTCCGGCATCCCCTACCTGGTGGGCATCGCCCTGTGCGCGGTATTTCTGTCCATGATCCTGGCCAAGCGCCAGACCCGGCGGATTATAGAGCCGCTGAACGATTTGGATCTGGAGAATCCCCGGGAGGAGGAAGCCTATGAGGAATTGGCCCCGCTGCTGCACCGGATTTCCAAGCAGAAGCGTTCCATTGCGGAAGGGGTGCAGGCCCTAAAGGCGCAGCGGGAGGAATTCCGGGAGATTACGGACCACATGAAGGAAGGGCTGCTGGTGCTGGACCGCCAGGGCAGCGTCCTGTCCGTCAACCAAAGCGCCAGCCAGATTTTCCGGGTCTCGGAGGAAGACGCGGTCCGCCACAACGTGCTGCGGGTCAGCCGCAACGAGGTGCTGCAGCAGACGGTGGACAAAGCCCTGGAAGGGAAAAACGGCGAAGGGCTGATGACCCTGTCCGGGCGTATCTACCAGATCCTGGCCACGCCGGTGTGGAGCGAAGGGCTTTTAAAGGGCGCCACCCTTCTGCTGCTGGATGTGACGGAGCGGCAGGAAGCGGAGCAGCAGCGGCGGGAGTTTTCCGCCAACGTGTCCCACGAGCTGAAAACCCCTATCCAGTCTATCTCCGGCTATTCGGAGCTGATGAAAAACGGGATGGTATCCGCGGCGGACGTGCCCCGGTTCTGCGAGAAAATCTATCGGGAATCCAGAAGGCTGATGGCGCTGGTACAGGATATTATCAACCTGTCCCGGCTGGACGAGGGAGGAAAAGAGGAGGAACGCCAGAAGGTAGACCTGCTGGCCCTGGCCCAGGAGGTGGGCCTGCGCTTTCAGGAGATGGCGGAGCTGAAGCAGCTGACCCTGGAGGTGTCCGGCGCGCCGGCGGAAATTTGGGGCAGCCGCCGGATTTTGGACGAGATGGTCAGCAACCTTTGCGAGAACGCGGTAAAATACAACCGGCCGGGCGGCCGGGTGGACATCCGGGTAACCCCGGAGAAGGATACGGTGCTGCTTTCGGTCTCCGACACCGGCATCGGCATTCCGGAGGAAAGCCAGAGCCGGGTGTTCGAGCGCTTCTACCGGGTGGACAAAAGCCGCTCCAAGGAAACCGGCGGCACCGGCCTGGGCCTTTCCATTGTCAAGCACGGGGCCCAGTACCACCGGGCGGAGCTGCGGCTGGAAAGCCAGCTGGGAAAGGGCACGGAGATTACCGTGCGCTTCCCCAAGGCCCCGCGTTAACCAGCTCCTGGCTTAGGCGCTTAAGCTGGGCCGCCGCCTCCCGAGGCTGTTCCGCTTTCATAATCGCGGAGACCACGGCGATGCCCCGCATGCCGGCTCCTTTCAGGATGTCCAGGTTCCCGGCGTTCAGCCCGCCGATGGCCACCAGCGGGATGGGCACGGCCTGGGAGATTTCCTGTAAGGTTTCCACCTTGGTGAGGATGGTTACCACCTTGGTGGTGGTAGGGTAGATGGCCCCTACGCCCAGGTAATCGGCGCCCTGGCGGTACGCCTCCAGGGCCTGGGGGACCGTTTTGGCCGTGGCCCCTACAATCTTGTCCGGCCCCATCAGCCGCCGGGCGCAGGCTACGGGCAGGTCCGACTGGCCCACATGGACGCCGGCGGCGCCGCAGGCCAGGGCCACGTCCACCCGGTCGTCGATGATCAGGGGGATGCGGTAGCGGTCGGTAATCTCCTTGACCCGCAGGGCTTGGTTCAGATACTCCCGGCCGCCGGATTTTTCCCGAAGCTGCACCAGGGTTACGCCTCCCTGGCAGGCCTCCTCCACCGTGCGCAGGAAGCTTTCCTCCGTGTGGTAGGAGCTGTCGGTGACCAGGTAAAGAGTCAAATCTACAGGATTCATAGGTGTTGCTTCCTCCTCTCCATGGATGGAATATAGACGGAACACCGGGCTTCCGCCTCCAGCTCTTCCTCCGGCAGGCGGTCCAGGGCGTCCAGCAGCCCCACATGGAAGCTTCCCATCCCTTGGTCCGTCTGGGCGCGCTGGCCGCAGACGCCGAAGAATACGGCGGCGGTCCAGGCGGCCTCCGCCGGGGGCAGCACGGTCAGGAACGCGGCGGCCAGCGCTCCCAGCATACAGCCGGTGCCGGTAAGCCGCGCCATCTGGGGGCAGCCGTTTTCCACCAAAAAGACCGTCTCGCCGTCGGTGATCAGGTCGGTTTTGCCGCTGGCCAGGATCACCGCGCCGGTCTCCGCGGCCAGCCTTTGGGCCGCGGCCGCCTGGGAGGAAAGAGAGTCCGGGTTCAGCTGGTCCGCCTCCCCGGCGTCTATGCCGGTGGAGGAGACGGAAATCCCGCAGAGGGTTTTGATTTCCGCCTGGTTCCCTTTGATGACGGAGGGGGCGCACTGGCGGATCCACTCCCGGGCGTAGTCCCGGCGCAGGCCGCTGCAGCTGACGCCCACGGCGTCCAGGATCCGGGGAAGGCCCAGCTCCCGGGCCTTGCGGCCGGAGAGGAGCATGGATTCCATCCGGGCGTCCGTAATATTTCCCAGGTTCACCGCCAGCGCGGCGGCGGTGGCGGTAATTTCCTCCGCCTCCCGCGGGTGCTCCGCCATCACCGGCCGGGCCCCCACCGCCAGCAGGGCGTTGGCGCAGTCGTTGATGGAAATGGGATTGGTAATGCAGTGGATCAGCGGCGCGGCTTCCTTAAGCCGTTGCCTGGCTGTCTTCCGCGGCGTTTGATTTTTTGTGGTCATAGACGTTTACCCCCAGGGAAGCTTGGATTTTTCCCAGCATATGGTTCCGGGCCAGCGCCTTTAAGAACAGGAAGGCGATGGCTCCGCCGATCAGCGTCCCGCCGATAAAGGACGGCACATAGAACATCCAGGTCAGGCCGGTGCGGCCCCAGAGCCAGGTCATGACCGGGTAGGACGCCAGGGCGCCGATGATCCCGGTGCCGATGACCTCGCCTAGGACGGCCATCAGGATCTTGCCGCCGGAGGCCCGGTACAGCACGCCGGACAGGAACGCGCCGAACACGGCCCCGGTCAGGGCCAGCGGCGGGATGGCCATAAACAGCATGCGGATGATGCCAATGAGGGTGGCGCAGAGAAGGGAATACCAAGGCCCCAGAAAGACCGAACAGGTGATGTTGACCAGATGGGCCATGGGGCACATGCCCTCCACCCGCAGGATGGGGGAGATGACCACGCCGATGGCCACCAGCATGGCCAGCGTAATCATCCGCAGAAGGGCAGAGTGAGACTGGGACAGATTCTTCGACATAAAAATACCTCTCTTTCGGTAAATTTTAGCGGTCGAAGCTTGCTGGCTTCCTCTCACTCCAGAACATGGATTCCCATCGCATATCCCGGCCGCCTGCCGGCGGCCGTACATCCCAGGGCGCTCCCCCTCGGACGGACAAAAAAAGGAATGCGCGGCGGCACATTCCTTCTATCTTCCGTATCGCCCGCCCCTAGGCGGCGTACCTTTTATAGAACAAATATCCCTCCGGCGGCATTATCCGCATCAGGTAAGGTCGAAGCCGAAGCTTCCTCTCAGCAAGACGCTCCCTCATTTGTCAACCTTTATTATAGGGGATTTTGTCCGTTTGTCAAGTGCCTGTCCGCTTATAGGTGCGGAAGGTAAAGCGGAGGCCGTTTTGCTCCTTCTCCTCCGAGCGCTCCGTTTCCCGCCAGCCGTCCTCCGGGGAAAGCTCCGGAAAAAAGGCGTCCGCGCCCGGGACCTCCGCCTCCACCTGGGTCAGGTAGGCCCGGCGGCAGAAGGGCAGGAACAGCCGGTAAATCTCCGCCCCGCCGATGACCATCACCCCGTCCTCCGGCAGGCCCTGGATCCGCTCCAGCGCCTCCGGGACGCTGCGGCACACGGTCACTCCCTCCCGGGCAAAGCCCGGGTCCCGGGTCAGCACCAGGTTCTGCCGCTTGGGAAGCGGCTTCCCGCCGGGAAAGGAGTCCAGGGTCTTCCGGCCCAGGATCACCGTCTTTCCCAGGGTCAGGGCGCGAAAATGCTTCATATCCTCCGGCAGGGAAAACAGCAGCTGGTTCCCCTTGCCAATGGCCCCGTTGGAGGCCACCACCGCAATACAATCCATGGCGCGCTCCTTCCCCGGGTCAGATGGCCACCGGAATTTTGTGCTCAAAGGGATGGTACTGGTAATCCGTCACCTTTATGTCGTCCACGGTAAACTGGTAGAAATCGCGGATCTCCGGATTCAGCTCCACTTTAGGGGCAGGATAAGGTTCTTTTTGAATCAATTCCTCCACCATGGACACATGGCGGTCGTAAATATGAGCGTCCGCCACCACATGTACAAATTCCCCCGGGACCAGGCCGCTGACCTGGGCCATCATCATGGTCAGCAGGGCGTACTGGCACACGTTCCAGTTGTTGGCGGTGAGCATGTCCTGGGAGCGCTGGTTCAAAATGGCGTTGAGCTTTTTCCCGGACACGTTGAAGGTCATGCTGTAGGCGCAGGGATACAGGGCCATTTCATGCAGATCGTGATGGTTGTAGAGATTGGTCAGGATCCGGCGGCTGGTGGGATTGTGCTTCAGGTCGTACAGCACCCGGTCCACCTGGTCGAACATCCCCTCCCGGTACTGGTGCCGGACGCCCAGCTGGTAGCCGTAGGCCTTGCCGATGGTGCCGTTTTCATCGGCCCAGGCGTCCCAGATGTGGCTTTTAAGCTGGTGGATGTCGTTGGATTTTTTCTGCCAGATCCACAAAAGCTCGTCCAGGGCGGACTTCCAGGCGGTGCGCCGCAGGGTCATCATAGGAAACTCCTGGCTCAGGTCGTAGCGGCTGATCATGCCGAACTTTTTGACGGTGTGGGCCGGCGTCCCATCCTCCCACCGGGGGCGCACCTCATAATCTGTGTCCCAGACACCGTTTTCCAGGATGTCCCGGCAATTTTCCATAAAAAGTGTATCCGCGTAGCTCATAATCCCTCCTGACTGCCCGGCGGGCGCGCCGCCCGGGGCCGACTGTATTGTCTGACCCGATTATAGCAGAGCCGCCTGGCTTTGTCAAAAAGAAGGGATCCTGTCAAAAAGAGAAAATCCTGTCAAAAACAGGCGGGAAAAGCTGCTTGACAGCGGTTTCTTTTGGAAGCATAATAAGTATCATGCAAGGGGGAAAATTTGTGATAGACGATAAGATACAAGCCGGGAAACGCGGGCTGAAACAGGTGGTGTTCGGCCGTACCATGGTGATTTTTGTCCTGCTTTTGCTGCAGCTGGCCACCCTGTTCCTGCTGTTCCGGTGGCTGGAAGGGTACTCGGTTTTTGCCTACGGGGTGATGACCTTGCTCAGCGTGGCGCTGGTCATCCACATTATCAACCGGGAGATCAGCTCCTGCTTTAAGATTTCCTGGCTGATTATGGTCATGGCGGTGCCGGTGATGGGAACCTTGTTTTACGTGTTCCTGAAGACCCAGGTGGGAAGCCGGGTCATCAACCAGAAGCTGCGGGGGATGGTCAAGGAGACGGCCCCCTACCTCAAGCAGGATCCGCAGGTGGCGGAGGCGCTGCGCCGGGAAAACCCGGACGTGGCCAACCTGGCCCGCTATATCGACCTGTACGGCGGCTACCCGGTGTACCGGAATTCGGAGGTCACCTACTTCCCGCTGGGGGAGGACAAGTTTGAGGAGATGAAGCGCCAGCTGGAAAAGGCGCGGAAGTTTATTTTCCTGGAATACTTTATTGTGGAGCCGGGACTCATGTGGGACAGCATCCTGGAGATCCTGAAGCGGAAGGCCAAGCAGGGCGTGGAAATCCGGTTTATGTACGACGGCACCAATACCCTGGGCCGCCTTCCCTACGATTACCCCAAGGAGATGGTGGCCTGCGGCATCCAGTGCAAGGTGTTCGCGCCGGTGCGCCCGGCCCTGACCACCGTGCAGAACAACCGGGACCACCGGAAGATCTTGGTGATCGACGGCCATACCGCCTTTACCGGCGGCGTCAACCTGGCGGACGAATACATTAACCGGAAGGAGCGGTTTGGCCACTGGAAGGACACAGCGGTGATGGTGCGGGGAGACGCGGTGAAAAGCTTTACCATGATGTTCCTGCAGATGTGGAACATCAGCGGCCTGGCGCCGGAGTCCTACACCCGCTACCTGCGGCCGGAGATCACCCTGCCGCAGCCGGCCCAGGGCTTTGTGATCCCCTATGGGGACAGCCCGCTGGACAACGAGAGGGTGGGGGAGCTGGTGTACCTGGATATAGTCCAGCACGCCCGGGAGTACCTGCATATCTGCACCCCCTACCTGATCCTGGACGACGAGATGAATACCGCCTTAAAGTTCGCGGCCAAGCGGGGGGTGGATGTAAAGCTGATCCTTCCCCACATCCCGGACAAGCAGTACGCCTATCTGGTGGCCCGCACCCATTTTGCGGAGCTGATCCGGGCCGGGGTCAAAATTTACGAATACACGCCGGGCTTTGTCCATGCCAAGTCCTTTGTCAGCGACGGCCAAGTGTGCACCGTGGGAACCATCAACCTGGATTTCCGGAGCCTGTACCTGCATTTTGAGTGCGGCGTGTTTGTCTACGGCAACCCGGTGGTGGCCGATGTGGAGGCAGACTTCCAGGCAACGCTGCGGCGCTGCCAGCGGATTACCCTGGCCAACTGCCGGGAGTTCCCGCTGGTCAAAAAGCTGGCCGGGAAGGCGCTGCGCCTGGTGGCACCGCTGCTGTAAGAAGCCGGGCCCGAACCGGCGGAATACGGAACCTACAAAAAGATTGAGGAAGTACCAAGCGAAGGGGGAGACCCGAAGCACAAAAGCGTTGGGCGGAATGCGGCGCAAGGTATTTCCCCAATCTTTTTTATTCTGTTTTCGCAGGGAGGGATAGGCGTGAAAGAGGGAAAGTTGGTACTAAATCCCAAATACCGGGGACGGTTGGCGCTGTGCCGGACGCTGGACGCGGCGGCGCAGCTTCTCTGGCTGGGCGGCATCGCCTTGGCCGGGCGGGCGGCCTTTTTCGCGGAGCGGGCCTGGGGCCGGACCGCCTGGCAGCTTGGACTGGCCGCCGCCGCCGGGGCGGCCCTGGGGGTTGTTTTTTCCAAGGCGGCGGCCGCCCTGGGGGCTTCGGTCCGGGGCCAGGTGGAGGACGAGCTGCAGAACGCCGCGTACCGGCAGATTTTGGAGGGGGATTGGCGGCAGGTAAGCCGGCTGTGCCAGGGGGAAGCGGAGCAGCGGATCCAGCGGGATTCCGGCGTTACCGCCCAGGCCGTGACGGAGATGCGCCGGAAAAGGGGGAAAGGGCTGGCGGGAATCGGCGCCATCCCTTTGTTCCTGCTGTTTTACGACCGGGCCGGGGCGGCGATCCTGGCTTTTGGGACGGCGGTTTCCTTCCTGCTTTTCTGGATCCTGTACCAGGGGCATCTCCAGGCGGCGTCCCGCCTGCGGGACTGGAAGGAGCAGGCGGCCTCCTTTTACCGGGATTCGGTGGAAAAGCTGCCGGTGATCCAATCCTACCAGGCGGGGGAGTCCTTTGAGCGGAGGCAGGCGGAGCTGCTGCGGCGGCAGAAGCGGTGCCGCCGGCGGGTGGGACGGTACCGGGCCGGGATGGAAGGAGGCATGTGGATCCTGGGGCTGGCGGCTCTGGCAGGGTTCCTGTCCCGGGCCTGGGACGGAAGGCCTGGAAGCGGCCGGGGGGAGGAGGCGGCGGTGTATCTGCTGCTGGGATTCTTCCTGCTGGGGAACCTGCTTCCGCTGAAACGGCTGCTGGGGGAGATGGCCCCCGCCATGGTTTCCGCCGCCCGGTTGGCGGAAACGCTGGAACTTCCGGAGGAGGAGCGGCTGGACGAGGAGTGGATTGAGCTTTTGGAAATGCGCCGGAACCAAGGGTTTGCGGTTCGCTTCTCCCAGGTGGATTTTGGCTATGGGAAGGACCGGCCGGTGCTGGAGCAGGCGGCGCTGGAAGCGCTGCCGGAGGAATGGGTGGGCATCGGCGGGTTTTCCGGCGCCGGGAAGACCACGGCGGTCCGGCTGCTGCTGGGGCAGGTGCTTCCCGACCGGGGGCTGGTGGAGCTGATCCACCAGCAGGGGCTTACCTGCCTGGTGTCCGCCGCCTCCCGGGAGTTTTTTGCCTGGGTGCCCCAGGAAAACTCCCTGTTCCCCGGCACCATCGCCGCCAACCTGCGGCTGGGGCGTCCGGACGCTCGGGAGGAGGAGATGTGGCAGGCCCTGGGGATCGCCTGCCTGGACTCCTTTGTCCGGCGGCAGCCGGAGGGGCTCAACACCCTGGTGGGCGGCCGGGATTCCTGCCTTTCCGCCGGCCAGGCCCAGCAGCTGGCCATCGCCCGGGCGGTGCTGCGGGACGCGCCGGTCTGTGTGCTGGACGAGCCAACCGCCGCCATGGACGCGGAGACGGAGGAAAACGTGCTGGCCAACCTGCGGCAGGTATGGCAGGAAAAAACCTGTATCCTAACCTCCCACGATTCCCGGGTGCTGGCCTGGTGCGACCGGAATTACTGGATTGCCGGCGGGGAGATCCGCCCGGTGCGCCAGGTGGTGGAGGAGACGGCGGCGGCCCAGGCCTGGGAGGACGTGGAAGAGCCCCGGCTGCCCGAAGCCTTCCGGAGAAACCGGTAAAGACACGGGAACCAGGGCCCTTTCCGAGGATGGGGCAAAGGCGCGGGAGCCGGGGCCTTAGGGAAGCGCGGCCCGAGCCGCCCCGCTTACCGGCGGGGACGCCAGAGGATCTTAAACAGGGTGTCCGTAATAAAGATGGCGATGGCGATCATGGCGGCAATCTGCAGGGTGTAAAACAGATAGCGGCTGGCCGCGGCCCCGTCCTCCTGGAACACCGCGTAGGCAATCCGGTACATGCCCACGCCAGGGACCAGCGGCAGGATGCCGGGCACCAGGAAGATGGTCACCGGCGCTTTGAAACGCCGGGCAAACAGGTGGGAGACTATGGCCGCCAGCATGGCGGAGGCGAACATGGCAGGCATCTCCCGGCTTCCCGCGCCTAGCAAGGCTTGGTACAGGCACCAGCCGGCCGCGCCTACCAGCCCGGCCCGGACTAGGAAACGGCGGGGGACACAGAAGACGAGGCTGAGCGTGACCACCGCGCAAAAGGCGCCGGCCCCGTGGGCAATCAGGTTCATAGGAGGCCTCCTTTCCAAAACGCGAAAATAAGCCGGCAGCATTCCATGCCGGCGCCGATTCCCAGCGCCAGGGAAGCGGCTACCACAAAGGCCTCAATCATCCGGGCCGCCCCGGACATATAGTCCCCCTCCAGGGTATCCCGCAGGCCGTTGGTCATGGCCAGCCCCGGCAGCAGGGCCATAATGGACCCGGCGATGGCCGGCTCCGCCAGCAGCGACGGCAGCCATAGGGTTTGGATGGCCATGCAGGTAAAGGACATGAGAAAGGAAGCGGCCATGTTAAAGACAAAGTCGTTGAAGCGCAGGTACCGGTTCAGGATCCGGCTTCCGATAAAATACAGGCCGTTGGCGGCGGCCACCGCGCACTCGGCCGGGCCGCCTCCCAGGATTCCGGTAAAGCAGGCGGCGGTGGCGATCATGCACAGGTAGGTAAGCCAGGCCGGGTAGCGCACCGGCTCCAGCTCCTTCAGCTGGCGGAAGGTTTCCTCCAGAGGAAGCTCCCCCTGGCAGAAGCGGCGGGAGATGGTGTTGACCTGGTCGATGTTCCCCAGGTTGGTGCTTTTCTCCCGGACCCGGCGGCAGAGGCTGATCATGCCGCCCTGGGGATCCTCCAGGGTGACGATAATCCCGGTGGTTACCACAAACGCTTCGCAATGCTCAAAGCCGGAGGTGTGGAGGATCCGGTGGATGGTATCCTCCACCCGGCAGGTCTCCGCTCCGGCTTTCAGCATAATTTCCCCGGCCAACACCGCGGTGTCGGCCAGAATACGGCAGGAATCTTCCATAGGTTTTCTCTCTTTCCGGAAAGTTCTGAAATCCTGTCCAGTGTATCACAGAAGATCCTGGATGGCAAGGAGGCGCCTTACTCGCTGGAGATAAAGGTACTGTATCCCTGGCCCCGGAGGACCTGCTCCATGCGGATGGCGTTTTCCAGGCTGCGGTAGGCCCCTACCTGCACCTTGTACAGGCCGTCCCGCAGGATGGTAAAGGCAGGGAAGCCGTCGGCAATCAGCCGGTCCCGCAGCCGGTCCGCGTTGGCCCGGCTGGCAAAGGCGCCGGCCTGCACCCGGTAATAGAAATCGTTGGGCTGGGCGTTTTCCCCTAGGGTTTCCGTGATTCCATCGGCAATGGCGCCAGCGATGGCGTCCAGCTGCCGGTCAAAAAGGGCGTTGTCCCCTTCGTTGTTGAGAAACCCGGCTTCAATGAGCACCGCCGGCATTTCCGTGCGCCGCAGCACCACCAGGCCGGGCCGTTCCACCACGCCCCGGTCGGCAAACCCCAGCTCCGCCAGCTGGGCGTTGATGTTCCGGGCCAGTTCCCCAGGCAGCCCGCTGTCCCGGTAGACCAGGGTTTCTACCCCGGTGGAGGTGTTGGGCCGCTCCCCGGAATTCCGGTGGATGGACACAAACAGGTCCGCGCCGGACTTGTTGCCGATGACCGCCTTCTCGTAGGGGGTGTTGTACACATCCGTGGTGCGGGTGTACAGTACGTGGTAGCCTGCCTGCTTCAGCCGGTCCCCCAGGGCCAGGGCCAGCCGCAGCGTATCGTCCGATTCCTTCCGCCCTTCGTATACCGCGCCCGGGTCCCGGCCGCCGTGCCCTGCGTCAATGATGATGGTTTCTGCC
The DNA here is from genome assembly GCA_944376945.1 of uncultured Lachnospiraceae bacterium. Classification (GTDB taxonomy): domain Bacteria; phylum Bacillota; class Clostridia; order Lachnospirales; family Lachnospiraceae; genus Pseudolachnospira. Next base: position 21,913 of record CALWEC010000172.1, read on the forward strand.
ACAAAAAAACTCCTCGGTTTTTTTACAGCTTATGCGGAAAGGGGCCGGAGGGTTCCTTCCTAGGATGCGGAAAGGGGCGGAGGGCTCCTTCTAAGGATGCGGAAGGGAGGCGGAGGCTTCCTTTTAATACAAAGGGGGCCGGGGAGGCTCCGGGTGGGTCAAATCCAGGAAAATGCGCCGGGTCCGGTACAGGTACACGATTTTCAGGATGGATATCACCAGCGCACAGATGGTACTGGCCAGAAGAAGCAGGGTGCCCAGGCCCCGGGCAAACAGAGCCAGCACAACGGCTGCCGGAACCGCCAGGATGCTGTAAAGGTACCATTTCCACAGGTCGGCCCATTTTTCCGGCGTCACGTCCCACAGCACGTCCCGGCTCTCCGGCAGCGTGTGCCGGAGGGACAGAAGAAGCTCCTCATGTCCCTGGAATTCCCGGTGGGTGCCCACCAGCGCCACAATGGCCATCGGGAGCGCGATCAGGATGGCCCAGCCAGGAGGAGAAGCGCCGAAGGCCAGTTCCAGCACGATCCCAGAGGCGCTGGAGACCAGGCCGCAGAGGCCGGCGGCGCGGAAATACTCCCCGTAAGCCGCCAGCTGCAGGAGAACCAGGCTGTAGGCCAGGTTGCAGGCGGATACCGCCGTCTGGGCGGCCGGGGCCAGGGCGGGCGCTATCTGGGAAAACCACTCCAGGGTCCACAGGTCCGCGATGTTGGCGGCTATGACCAGGGCGAACAGCACTCCCAGCAGGCGGCGGATGGGAGGGAGCTTTTGCCTCATGGCTTCCTGCCGCGCCGCCTCCTCCGCCTGCCGGGCTTCGGCTTCCCGGCGGAGCCGCTGGATGCGCTGGGGCATTTCCTGCCGGCGGCGCAGCTTGGGGCAAGTGTCAAAAAAGCGGCAGGTTTCGCAGGAGGCGTGGCCCTTTTCCTGGCAGCAGCCGGCAATCTCGCAGCCGTCGGTCCAGCCGTTCCGAAGGCCGGAACGGCAGCCGGGGCAGTCCAGCTCTTCCCGGAAGGCGCATGTGCTGCAAAGCTTTCCGCAATAGGTATCTGCCATTCTTTATCCCTCCATTCTCGATATCGAAAGATTTTATGAGTCTATTATAGCATAAATACAAAATTCACTCCATAAAAAACCGAAAAATTTACGCAAATTTTACTCCTGTCGCGAAAATGACTTGCGCAAACCCAGGCCCTTGCGTATAATAATTAGAAAGTTAGGCCTCCCGAGGAGGCCGTGTGGAGTTGGCGCGCGGCGGCGTCCGCGCCGGCGGATATAGGAGGAAACATGAGAATAAAAAGAAAAATAGGAGCATTCGGCAGCCTGCTTTTGGCGGCGCTGCTGTTGCTGGCGGCCCCGGTCAGCGGCTGGGCCGCCGGAGGACGGGCCGACCGGGCGGCGGTGGACTACCGGGACGCGGAAGGGTGGCCGGAGGGGCCGGAGATCTCCTCCCAGGCGGCTTGCCTCATCGATCTAAAGTCCGGCGCTATTCTCTACGAGAAGAATGGGGACGAGACCCTGTACCCGGCCAGCATCACCAAGGTGCTGACGGCCCTTTTGATTGTGGAAAACTGCGATTTGGACGAGACCCTTACCTTTTCCCGCCAGGCGGTGGAGGATATAGAGGCGGACGGGCGCAGCGGCCTGGTGGCAGAGGGGGACCAGATGACGGTCCGGGACTGCCTGTACCTGCTGCTGCTAAAATCCTCCAACGAGGCGGCCTACGCCCTGGCGGAGCATATGTCCGGCTCCGTAGAGGCCTTTGCGGAGGAGATGAACCGGCGGGCGGAGGAGCTGGGGGCGGAAAACTCCCATTTTGCCAATCCCCACGGCCTGTTTGACGAGAACCATTACACCACGGCGAGGGACATGGCCCGGATCTACTGGGGTGCCGTGCAAAACGAAACCTTCCTGGAAATCAACTCCACGCCCCGGTATTCCATGGCCCCTACGGCCACCTGGCCGGATGGGTTTACCGTGGAAATGCTGGATCAGATGCTGGTCCCCGGCTCGGAATATTACAACGAGGACGTGGCAGGCGGAAAAACCGGCTACATCCAGAAAGCCCAGAACACCCTGGTCACCTATGGGGTGCGGGAGGAGCGGGAGCTGGTCTGCGTAACCATGAAGGCGGAGGCGCGGAGCCAGTCCTACGAGGACACGGAAGCCCTTTTGGATTATGGGTTTGAAAGCTTTACCCTCTATCCGGCGGCGGAACAGGTGGACCAGGAGGCTTTGATGGCGGAAGCCGCGGCGGAGGCGCCGGGGGTGGAAGCCTTGGAGGTGGACCCGGATGCCTGGATCCTGCTGCCGTTGGAGGTTTCTGTGGAGCAGGCGGAGGCGGAGCTGCAGATGGACGAGCCGGCGGAGGGCGGCGCCTGGGCCGGACGGCTGGTCTATACCTGGCAGGGCCGGGAGATTGCTTCCGTGCCGGTAAGCGCCCAGGTGGCGGAGGCGGAAAGCAGCGCCTCCGGAGCCGGAGATCCGGCGGGGGAGGCAGGAGGCCTGGAGGATTTCCGGGCCCAGTCCCAGCAGGAGGAGGAAAACTTCCTGGCAGGCCTTGCGCCCTGGCAGCTGGCGGTGCTGGCGGCGGGGGCTTTGGCGGCGCTGGCGCTGATTGTCCTTTTTATCCTGCGGCTGTGGATCCAGCATCAGCGGAGAAAGCGCAGGAGGATGCGCCGCCAGAACCGGGAGCGGTATAGAAAATAAGGAAAGATAGTATGAAACTCTGCCTGAAAGGGAAAAACGATCTTTTCAAACCTGGAAACATATGCTATTATAGCTAGTAATAAAAACTATATGTTTTCCAGGAGGACGTTGTGAAGTATAAAATTGTTGTGGACAGCTGCAGTGATTTGACCCAGGAAGTGAAAGCGGACAAGCATTTCCGGGTGGTGCCCCTGACCATCCAGGTAGGCGGAAAGAGCATTGTGGACGACGGCTCCTTCCCTCAGAGCGAACTGCTCCGCCTGATTAAGAACAGTACTTCGGTGGCCAAAACTGCCTGCCCTTCCCCGGAGGCGTTCCTGCGGGCCTACGGGGAGGACGATGCGGAAATGATCTTTGTGGTCACCCTCTCCAAGCATCTGAGCGGCACCTACGACAGCGCGGAGCTGGCCCGGAAGATGTACGAGGAGGAGCATCCGGGGGAGAAAAAGATCCACGTATTCAACTCCAATTCCGCCTGCTGCGGGGAAACCCAGATTGCGTTTAAGGCCCAGGAGCTGGCGGAGGCAGGCGCCTCCTTTGAGGAGATTGTGGAAAAAACGGAGGCGTTCCGGGACGAGATGCGGACCTATTTTGTCCTGGAGGACATGGAGACCCTGCGGAAGAACGGCCGCCTCACCGGCCTGGCGGCGATCCTGGCCACAGCCCTTCACATTAAGCCGGTCATGTCCGCCCGGGACGGGGTCATCATCAAGCTGGACCAGAGCCGGGGCATCCAGCGGGCTTTGAAAAAAATGGTGGATTACGTGGAGCAGAACAGCCGGGATACGGAGAAAAAGATCCTGGGCATTACCCATGTAAACTGCCCGGAGCGGGCGGAGGAAGTGCGCCGGATGATCTGCGGCCGCCTAAAATTCCGGAAAACCTATGTGGTGGACGCGGCGGGGCTCAGCACCACCTACGCCAACGACGGCGGGATCGTGGTAACCGTATAATAAAGGAATGCAAAGGAGGAGTTCACCATGGCGAACCAGAAACCTGTACCGGGAACCGGCGGGGAGCGCTATATCCCCTGGGGGGAACGCACCGGCGAAGCATCGGTGGTATATTTTACCCGTGACCTTTCCGCAGAAGGGCTGCGCCGGATTTTCCGGCGGGTGGCTTCCGTCCTCACCGGGAATACCGGCGTCAAGCTGCACACCGGGGAGCCTCACGGGCCCAATATTATCCCCCGCCCTTGGGTGAAAACGCTGATCCAGGAGGAGCTGCCGGGAGCGGCGATTGTGGAGACCAACACCTATTACGAGGGCAAGCGCTATACCACGGAGCAGCACCGGGAAACCCTGGCGGTCAACGGCTGGGATTTCTGCCCGGTGGACATCCTGGACGCGGAGGGAACCGCCCCGCTGCCGGTAAAAGGCGGCAAGTGGTTTACCGAGATGGTGATGGGGAAGAATCTTTTGCAGTACGATTCCCTGTTTGTGCTGACCCACTTTAAGGGCCATTCCCAGGGCGGCTTCGGCGGCTCCTGCAAGAACATCGGCATCGGCTGCGCGGATGGGCGGATCGGCAAGGCCATGATCCACACCACCCCCGGCTCCGACGACCAGTGGGACATTGACAAGGAAGAGTTTATGGAGCGGATGACCGAGTCGGCCAAAGCGGTGGCGGACTATTTTGGGGAGCATATCTGCTACGTCAACGTGATGCGGAACATGTCCGTTTCCTGCGACTGTGAGGGCACGGCCGCGGAGCCGGTGGTCACGCCCAACGTAGGGATCCTGGCGTCCCTGGATATCCTGGCCATCGACCAGGCCTCGGTGGATTTGGTCTATGCCATGGAGGAAAAGGACCGCCATGCCTTGGTGGAGCGGATGGAATCCCGCCACGGCCTGCGCCAGCTGACCTATATGAAGGAGCTGGGCATGGGCAACGACCGGTACCGCCTGCTGGACATGGACCATGGGGACGCGGAAATTTCCCCGGCGGAAGCGGTGCAGGGCGTGGTGCCGTTCCAGGGATAGAAAAAGCTTTTTGGGAGGGGGGCTTACAGAGGCTCCCCTTTTTCTTTTTTCCATTTCTTTATCTGTTCCAGCCGGTCCTTAAAACGGCTTTCCAGCCCCTGCCGGGTCGGGCGGTAGTACTCCCGGCCCAGGAGAGAGTCTGGCAGGCACTGCATATTGGTCAGCTTTTCCTCGGTGTCGTGGGCGTACTGGTAGCCTTTTCCGTATTCCAGCTCCTGCATCAGCCGGGTAGGGGCGTTGCGGATCACCAAGGGCACCGGCTCCGCCAGCTGGGAAAGAGCGTCTTTTTTGGCGTGCTCATAGGCCAGGTACAGGGCGTTGGATTTGGGAGCCAGGGACAGGTACACCACCGCTTGGGTCAGGTGTACGCTGCACTCCGGCATCCCCAGGAAATGGCAGGCCTGGTAGGCGGCCACCGCCATCTCCAAGGCCCGGGGATCTGCCAGCCCTACGTCCTCGCTGGCAAAGCGGATCACCCGCCGGGCTACATACAGCGGGTCTTCCCGGCCTCCAGCATCCGGGCCAGCCAGTATACCGCCGCGTCCGGATCCGAATTGCGCATGGATTTGTGGAGGGCGGAGATTAGGTTGTAGTGTTCCTCCCCCTTTTTATCGTACAGCAGGGATTTTTTGGAGATACATTGTTCCAGGGTCTCCCGGGTTACCGTCACCGTGTCCCCCTCCAGATCCCCGTTGAGCACCGCCATCTCCAGGGTGGAAAGGGCCGTTCGGGCGTCTCCATTGGCAAAATTGGCCATGGCTTCCAGCAGCTCCGGCGGCAGGACCACCTTTTGGCTCCCAAAGCCCCGGGGATCCTGAAGGGCCCGGGTAAGCAGCTTTACCAGATCCTCGGTCTTTAGGCCGTGGAGAACAAATACCCGGCACCGGGACAGAAGGGCCCCGTTAATCTCAAAGGAAGGGTTTTCCGTGGTGGCGCCGATCAGGATAATGCTGCCTTTTTCCACAAAGGGAAGGAACGCGTCCTGCTGCGCCTTGTTGAACCGGTGGATTTCATCTACAAAGACAATGGTCCGGGCGCCGTAGCGGCGGTTCTCCTCGGCCTTCTGCATGACGGCGCGGATTTCCTTGATGCCGCTGGTAACGGCGGAAAAATTGATAAAAGCCGATTGGGTATGGTGGGCGATCACCTGAGCCAGGGTGGTTTTCCCCACGCCAGGAGGCCCCCAAAAGATCATGGAGGAAATCTGGTCGTTTTCAATAAGCCGCCGCAGGATCTTCCCTTTCCCCAGCAGATGCTCCTGCCCTACCACCTGATCCAAGGTCTGGGGCCGCAGGCGGGCCGCCAGGGGCACCAAATCTTCCCGTTCAAACAGTGACATCTGTTCCATCGAATCCCTCCTCCTTTCCCTTTCCCGGCTATGGCCGGGGGTCCGGCTTTTCTCTTATTTTAGCACATTCCGGCGGATAAAAAAGAGGAAATATGCGCAGGCTTCCAGAGAGAAAGACTTGCAAAACATATGTTCGAGTGATATACTAAAAAAAACTTGGTATTTGCCGGCAGGCGAAAACCCGGAAAGGAGGAGACGGTGGCGGAGCATTGGTACCTGGCCATTGACCTAAAATCTTTTTACGCTTCGGTGGAGTGCCGGGAGCGGGGGCTGGATCCCTTGGCCACCAACCTGGTGGTGGCGGACCGGAGCCGCACGGATAAGACCATCTGCCTGGCCGTCTCCCCTTCCCTGAAGGCCTACGGGATCCCAGGGCGGCCCCGGCTGTTTGAGGTGGAGCGGAAGGTAAGGGAGATAAACGCGGAACGGCAGCGGAAGGCGCCGGGCCGCGTCCTGACAGGAAAATCCTGGAAGGATCCGGAGGTGCGGGCGAACCCTTCCCTGGCCTTGGACTATCTGGCGGCGGTTCCTCGGATGGCCTTATATATGGAATACAGCGCCCGGGTGTATCAGGTGTATCTTCAGTTTATTGCCCCGGAGGACATCCATGTGTATTCCATTGACGAGGTGTTTCTGGACGTTACCAGCTATCTGTGCACGTACGGCCTGACGGCCCGCCAGCTGGCCGGGCGGCTGATCCGGGCGGTGCAGGAGCAGGTGGGGATCGCGGCGGCCGGCGGCGTAGGGACCAATCTGTACCTGGCCAAGGTGGCCATGGACATTGGGGCCAAGCATGTGCAGCCGGACGCGGACGGCGTGCGGATCGCGGAACTGGATGAAGCCGGATACCGCCGGTTCCTGTGGGCCCACCGGCCTCTGACGGATTTTTGGCGGGTGGGGCCAGGGTACGCCAGAAAGCTGGAGGCCCAGGGCCTGTACACCATGGGGGACATTGCCCGGTGCTCGGTGGGGAAGGAAACCGATTACTATAACGAAGAGCTGCTGTACCGGATGTTTGGGGTTAACGCGGAGCTTTTGATCGATCACGCCTGGGGCTGGGAGCCCTGTACCATAGCGGATATCAAGGCCTACCGGCCGGCTTCCCGCAGCGTAGGGGCCGGACAGGTGCTGCCGCGCCCGTATCCCTTTGAGAAGGCGCGGCTGGTAGTCCGGGAGATGGCGGACCGGCTCTCCCTGGATTTGGCGGAGCACCGGCTGGTCACCGACCAGCTGGTGCTGACGGTAGGGTACGACCGGGAAAACCTGCGCCGGGGCCGGGAGGGACAATACCAGGGGGAAACGGCCCTGGACCGGGAGGGGCAGTACCAGGGGGAAACCGCCCTGGACCGGTATGGCCGGCCGGTGCCCCGCCATGCCCACGGGACAGAAAACCTGAAAACCTTTACCGCCTCCTCCCGCCGTCTTATGGAAGCCGCCTCCGCTTTGTTTGACCGGGTGGTGGACCCGGGGCTGTGGATCCGGCGGCTGACTCTGTCCGCCTCCCATGCCCAGCCGGAGGAAAAGGCCCGGGAGGCAGGGGGCTATGAGCAGCTGGAACTGTTCCCGCAGGAGACAGACGGCCCGGCTTCTGGGGCAAAGGAGGGAGCCTTGGGAACGGAGGCGGCCTGGCAGGAGCGGGAGGAAAAATGGCAGAAGGCCCTTTTGGGCATTCAGAAGCGGTTTGGGAAAAACGCGGTGCTGCGGGGAATGAGCCTGGAGGAAGGGGCCACCGCCCGGGAGAGGAATGGGCAGATCGGAGGGCATAAGGCATGAAAGATCTCTATGAAGATATCCTGTACCTGCCCCGGCATGTTTCCCACCGGCATCCTCCCATGCCCATGGAGGAGCGGGCCGCCCAGTTTTCCCCGTTTGCGGCTCTGACTGGGTACGAGGCGGTAATCCGGGAGACGGCCCGGCTTACGGAAGCCCGGCCGGAGTTGGGGGAATGGGAACAGGCGGACCTGGAACGGAAGGTGCGGTTCCTGGGGGAGCATGAGGCGGAACGGCCGGAGATCACCGTCACCTGGTTCCGGCCGGATGAAAGAAAGGAGGGCGGTTCCCAGGTGCGGGACGCCGGCCGTCTGCGCCGGATTGACCCGGCGGGGCAGACATTGGAATTGGAAAACAGCCGGGAGGGCCGCAGAAAGATTCCGCTGGCGGATATCCTGGAACTGGAGGGGGATTGTTTCCCAAGGGAGGATTCCTGAAGGGCCGCCCCTATTCCTGATTGTCCTGGGGCAGATGGTAATACTCCAGGAGGAAATCCCAAAAATCCAGGGATGCTTCGCTGAGCAGGGTTTTCTTTTTGCGGATCATAAACAGGCTGCGCCGCAGATCCCCGGGGGTGAAGGAGACGGCCTTTAGCCCGGGGCACAGCAGGGAGGCTTCTTCCACATTGGATTCCGGCAGGAAGGTTACGGCCAGCCCGGAGCGTACGATGTCCATTTTAACCAGGAAATCATCGGTGTGGAAGTAGGATTTGGGGAAGAACCCCGCTGCCTGGCAGATCTGGTACGTATAGTCGGTAAAATGTTGGTCCATCTCCAGCGTGATAAAGGAAAAATCCGAAAAGAACGCCAGATCCACCGGCTCCTCCATTTTTTCCACTTCCGAAAAACGGGGGTGGCTGGGGCCAATCACCAGCACCGTGCCCTCGGAAAAAAGCGGCTCCGAAAACTGGAGATAGGAATTGGAAATATTGTCCAGGGCTTTTAAGGAGCCGGTGAGGATAAAATCGTAGTTGACGCTGGACAGGTCCAGCCCCAGGTTGTATTGGCGCAGGCGTATGTCTACCAGAGGGTTTAATTCCATATATTCATCGATACAGTCTGTCAGGATAGGCGCGAAGGCAAGGCTTAAGATCGAGATATAACCGGATACTTCATACATGGCCTGTTTGGCGGAAAAGGCGGCCTGGTTCAGCTGTTGCATGGCGTGGCGGGCGGTGTCGTAAAAACGGCGGCCGCTGGCGTTGAGCCGGAGCCGGTTGCCGATCCGGTCAAACAGGAGGACGCCCAGCTCCCGTTCCAGGGACGCCAGGCTTTTGCTTAAGGTGGGCTGGGAAATGTGAAGATAATCGGCTGTCTGGGACATGTGCTGCATTTGGGCCAGCTGTAGGAAATATTCGATCTGTTTCAGCTCCATAACCTCATTCCTTTCAAGTTGATAGCCTAGAGGCTATTGTACTATAGCTTTCACCGAATTGCAAGGCTATTAGGGAAAGGATATAATAACAGACAGAAACTATTGGATTCCCGTCTGGAGAGGAGGAGAGGAATGAGTCCTACAACTGTTGCTGTCGTGATGCTGGTGGTGACCATCGGCTGCATCCTGTGGAATAAGATTCCGCTGAACTTTGTGATGTTTGTGGTGCCCTTTGTCTGTATGCTGCTTCTGGGCTTCAGCCTGACGGACGCCAGCACCATCATCCTGAATCAGATTAACTCGGTGATGACCACATCCGGCTACATGCTGCTGTTTGGCTTGATTTACTTTATCATGCTTACCGAGACCGGCATGTTTGAGATTATCATCAACAAGGTGATCCAGCTGCTGGGCAATAAGATGAACGTAGTGGTGATTATGGTGATTACCACCCTGATCAGCTGTGTGGCTTACCTGACGGCCAACATGTCCACTACCTACCTGATTGTGTTCCCCATTATGATCCCGCTGTTTAACCGTTACAAAATGGATCGGGGATACGCGTTCCTGCTGTGCCAGACCGCCATCGGCGCTATGTGCTGGCTGCCCTGGGGCATCGGCCTGGTAAACTCCGCTATGATGGCCAGCGTCAGCCCGGAGGAACTGGCGGCGGCTTCCATCCCGTGGGGGCTGTGCTTTATCCCGGCGATCATCCTGCAGTGGGTATACTTTGCCATGCGCCACAAAAAGCAGACGGGAACCCTGGGCCTGCCTAAGGACGCGGAAGCGGTGTCGGAAGCGGAAGAGAAGAAGGAAAACCCCAACGCCCGCCCCAAGCTGCTGTGGTTCAACCTGCTGGTGTTTGCCTGCGTGGTGGTGGCCCTGGCGTACTTTAAGGTTCCGTCCTATCTGGTGTTTATCGCGGCCTCTATTGTTACCGCCATGGTCAACTACCGGAAGGATTTCGGCGCCATCTGGAACAAAGCCGGCGCAACCTTCTTTAACGTGCTGGTGATGCTGATTGCCATCTGCTTCTACCTGGCGGCGTTTAACGCGCAGCCGGAAGGCGGCACATCCATGGTAAACGCGCTGGCCAATTCCCTGACCGGCATTTTCCCGGAATTTTTGATGAAGTATATGTTCTTCATCTTCCTGCTGCTGGTGGTGCCCATTATCCATTTTATCCCCTACCAGCTGTATAACACCATGTACCCGCTGTTTATCTCCGTGGGCGCTACCTTCGGATTTACCTCCATGCAGATCATCGCTCCGTTTGTCTGCAACCTGGCGCTGGCCACTTCCAACACTATGATGAACTCGGCCACCTATGTAGGCTGCACCCTTTGCGATATCGATGTAAACCGTCACTGCAACTGGGGCGGCGTGATTATGTTCTTTACCAACCTGGTGGTGGTGGCCACGGCCCTGGTCACCGGCGTGATGGTTCTGTAAAGGGGCATTGCCGGTACGGCAGGAGAGGAGCGCCATGGACGAGAATAAAAAACTCTACGAAGAGATCAAGGAAGAGCTGGACGAAAACCTGGATCATCCTCAGGACAACATGTTTCTCTCTGCGGTCCTGGGACAGGACGAGATTTCCGTGGAGACCATTGCCGCCATGTGGCCCAATGTTTCCATGGGGGAGTTTCTGGAGGAGATGAAGCGCCGCGGGCTTCATGTGACCATTTCCCGGAAGCAGAAAGAGCCGGCGGAGAAGCCCTCCTCCCAGGAGGAAACCCAGAAAGCCCATCCAGCCGGGAACCAGAAAGCCCATCCGGATGAAATCCAGAAGGTTCATCTGACCGGTGAGATGGAGGACACGCTGGAGAACCGGGAACGCTACCTGAAGCTGCGGGAGATGGCCCGGGAAAAAATGGGGGACAGCGGTATGGTAGAGTCGTTTTTGGAAAAGGAGCCCCAGAGCCTGGCCGACGCCCCCTTGCCGGAGGAGGCGCTGGAGGAGCTGAACGCGGCCAGTTACCAAGGAAACTTTGGAGAACTGGGGGAATTGTCCAAAAAGCTGAAAGAAAATACGCAGGAGTAACCGGACGGGGGCGGATACCCTTTCGCCCCCTGTCTCATTTTCTTTATAGGAGGGGATATTGATATGAAAACCAACATTTTTCCCGGCTACGAAAACCACCTGGCAGGCAATACCGTAGGGGACAGCGAGGAACTGCGGAGGCGGCGCCAGGCCCAGGGCCAGGCGCTGATGTCCTATCAGCTGCCGGAGGGGATGAAGATGGAAGACCGGGTGATTCCGGGCGGGGACGGCCAGGATATGAACATCCGGATCTATACCCCGGCTAACCTGCCAGAGAAGGCTCCCATGGTGCTGGACATCCATGGCGGCGCGTTTGTAGGCGGAAACCTGGATATCGATAACGCCCGCTGCATTGCCCTGGCAGTACGGATCCCGGCGGTGGTGGTAAGCGTGGAGTACCGGCTCAGCGTAGGCGGCGTCCACTTCCCGGCTCCGCTGATGGATTGCCGAGCGGCTTATCTGTGGATGAAGGAGCACGGTGCGGAACTGGGCGGGGACGGCAGCCGGATTGGCCTCCATGGCTCCAGCTCCGGCGGAAACCTGGCGGAGGGCCTGGCTTTGTACCTGCGGGATCACAACGAGCAGGCTCCGTCCCTGACGGTGCTCAACTGCGCCACCTATACCACGGCCATTGAGGAAACCATGTCCTTCCAGCAGCTGCCCCAGCTGAAAATGGGACCGGACAACAAAGCCCTAGGCGCGGAAGCGGCTTATCTGGGCGGCTACGATGGAACCCAGCCTTCTTATTACGCTTTCCCGGCGCTGGCCCACGATGTGGGAAGCCTGGGGGCCCATATGATTATCGCGGCGGAATACGATACCCTGCGGGATTCGGCGCTGGATTACGCCAGACGGCTTTTGAACAGCGGCGTGCCTACGGAAATTTTTATGGCCGGCCGGCTGTGCCACTGCTTCAGCTGTGTGCCGCACCCCTACACGGATCTGACCCACGATCTGATCGCCGCCTCCTTCCAGCGGGAATTTGGCATGCTGGATCATCTGAAAAAATAACAGAAGGATAGCGGCTTTTCCGAAGACGCAAGGCCCTCACCGGTTTGTTGGTGAGGGCCTTTTCCTCTGCCGTGGGGAGGTAAGCGGCTGGTTTTATCTGCGCTGGGGCTCTTCCGCGCCTTTGGGGAGAGCCGTCTCCGGCACGGTCTTCTGGAACCGGCTCAGCACCCACAGAGCCAGCAGGCCGGCCAGGATAGAGGTGCCGGGGAAGTTGAACCAGATGCCGGTAAGCCCCAGCGGGTGGAGCAAGGCTACCAGCAGCAGCGGAAAGACCAGGGCGGTGGATACGGAGATGGCGGAAGCATAGGCAGGCTTTTCTACCGCCAGCATATAGCTTTGGGTGGCAAAGGAAAACCAACGGGTTATATAGGTTAGGGCAAAAATCCGCAGCGCGGTTATGGAAACTTCCATAAAGGCCGCGTCCCCGTTGGCCATAAACAGCCGGGAGATGGAGGCGGGAAAAGCAGAGATCACCGCGCAGGCGGCCAGGGCCAGCAGGGCGCTGGCGGTAAAGCAGCACCGTTCGATGGCCTTGACCCGGTCAAAGCGTCCGGCTCCCCAGTTGTAGCCTACCGCCGGCTGCAGGGAGTCGCACATGCCGTAGAGCAGGGGCTGGATAAAGCCTTCCACATACATCAGGATGCCATAGATGGATACGGCGGCCTCCCCGCCCAGACGCACCAGCAGAAGGTTCATGACGATGGAGGTCAGGCGGCCGGCAATGTTGTTCAGAAAGTTAGGGCTGCCGCAGGCTACAATCTGCCGGATCATCCGCAGGGAAAAGCGGGGCCGGCAGAAGCGCAGCAGCATCCGGCCCCGGAAAAACGGGTAAAACGCGATGCAGGCACAGATCCCCATACCGGAGCAGGTGGCCAGGGCCGCTCCCCAGATGCCAAACCGGAATACAGCCAGAAACAGGAATTCCAGGCTGGCGCTGAGCACGGACATGAGGATATTTAAAAGCATGCTGCCCCGGATTTTTCCGCAGATGCTCAGATAGTTGTCCACGGCGAATATAATGGTGGTTACCGGAGAGCAGAGGGCGTACACCCGCATATACTGGACGGCAAAGGCGGCAAATTCCCCTTCCGCGCCCATAAAAGCGATCAGCAGCGGCGCGGCGGCAAAAAGCAGGCCTCCGATCAGGAAGCCAGCGCCTACAATCATCAGGCAGGCGCAGGTAAAGATGTTGTGGGCCTTTTCCTTTTGCCCCCTTCCCAGGCTGATGGAAATGGGCACGGAGGAGCCAACGCCAATGAGGTCCGCCAGGGAAAAATTGATGATTACAAAAGGCATAGCCAGGTTAAGGGCGGCAAAAGCCGTCTCCCCCAGATAGCGCCCTACAAAAATACCGTCGATCAGCTGATACAGGGCAGAGGCCAGCATGCTGACGGAGCCTGGCAGGGCAGCGGTAAAGAAGAGCCGCAGCGGCGGCGTTTTGGTAAACAGTGTATGTGAATTCATAGGATTCCTTTCTCCGCAGTGGGGCATAAAGCCTTTTTCTTATGGTATGCGGCAGCGGATGCCAGGGAGGCAGTCCAGCGGCGCAGGTTCAGTCCTGTACCGCCGCTTGCTCTAGTTCCTGGCAGAGACAGCCGCAGAAATAGTCCATGGCGTCTATAAATTCTGGGGAAAATTTTTCCAGGGTGCGGCTGAGGGCCGTTTGCTCCGCCTTGTAGATCTGACGGAGGATGCGGGCAGCGTAGGCTTTCCCCTTCTCCGTCAGGACAATGGCTTTTTCCCGTTTTCCATTTTCTTCCTGCAGGGCGGCGTAACCGGCTTTCACCAGCTCCTTTACATTGGTGTTTACCGTAGTCTTGGGGATCAGCCAATCCCGGCAGATCTGCTGCTGGGAGTGGGGCTCTCCATCGTCCAGGGCGTAAAGCAGGGCCATCACGTTTTCCTTGGCTCCTTTTTTGCGGGAGTAAAAGTAGTAAGCGCCATCCATTTTTTCTGTGGCCAGCATCAGCCGGCGGATGTTTTTCTGTTTCGGGTTCATAGAGCCTCCGGGATTTTGTGGGGGGAATGGAATGGACGCGTATGAATACGAATCCGTACTGTATAATAGTACGGATTCGTATTCATGTCAAGGGAAGATTGTGTTAAGTTTTTGGCGGATTATTTTATCGAGAAACTAAGAAAAGTGCGAGATTTTACCCGGATTTTACCGGGATTTCATCCTCCCTTTGCGGAAGAAGGCGTAAAATAGACAATAAAAAAGCTGCAAAAGCGAGAAAAAATAAATGGGACCGGAGGGGAAAGATGAAAAGAAAACGAATCGGAAGAGCCTGGATCGCCTGCCTGCTTTTTGCCTGCCTATTCCTGTGTGCCTGCGGCTCTGGGGAGGAAAACGGTTCCCGGGAGGCGGATACGGTGCTGGGCAGCGGTCACGCTGTGCTTCGGATCCTCTCTGGTTCGGAGAACCAGGAGCTGGAACCGATCCTGGAGGAGTTTGCGGAGGAAGAAAACATCCGCATTGAGATGACGTATCAGGGCTCCTTGGATATCATGCGGACCCTGGGGGCGGAAGAGATCCCCTACGATGCAGTCTGGCCGGCCAGCAGCCTCTGGCTGAACGTGGGGGATACGGAACACCGGGTCAAGCACGCGGAATCTGTTTCCATTACCCCGGTGGTCTTTGGCATCCGCCAAAGCCTGGCGGAGGAATTGGGCTTTGTGGGGAAGGAGGTCTCGGTGGGAGATCTGCTGGAGGCCATCCGCAGCGGCCGGCTGCGGTTCTGCATGACCAGCGCCACCCAGTCCAATTCCGGCGCCAGTGCGTATATCGGATTTCTGTACGCGCTGCTGGGCAATCCGGATATGATCACGGAGGCGGATCTGCAGGATCCGCAGCTGCAGGAGGAGATGAGGGAATTCTTGGCCGGGGTGGACCGGTCCTCCGGCAGTTCAGACTGGCTGAAGGATCTGTTTCTGGAGGGCGGCTACGATGCCATGGTCAACTATGAGTGCCTGATCCTCTCCGCCAACCAGGAGCTGGAGCGGCGGGGGGAGGAGCCTTTGTATGTGGTGTATCCCTACGATGGCCTGTCCCTGGCGGACTCGCCGCTGGGCTATGTGGACCAGGGCGATGAGGAGGCGGAGGAAGCGTTCCTGTCCCTGCAGGAATATCTGCTTTCGGCGGACACGCAGGACGCGATTCAGCGCACCGGGCGCCGCTCCAGCTACACGGGCATTTCCGAAGCCAACCGGGAGGTATTCCGGGAGGACTGGGGCGTTCAGCCGGACCGGGTGCTTTCCCCTTTCCGGATGCCGGAGGCGGATGTGCTGTTTGAGTGCCTGAATCTGTATCAGACGAATTTCCGGAAGCCGTCTCTCAGCGTCTATTGCCTGGATTATTCCGGAAGCATGTCCGGAGAGGGCAACGAGCAGCTGGTGAAGGCAATGGAGCAGCTGCTGATCCAGGAAAACGCGGCCCGGAATTTTCTCCAGGCTTCCCAGAACGAGGTGAATATCCTGATCCCCTTTGATGACGAGGTGATGGGGGTGTACACCGCGGAAGGGAACGGGGAGGAGCTGGAAAAGCTTTACGAGATCGTGGAAGAGGAGGACATCGGCGGCGGGACCGACATGTACGCGGCGGCGGAAGCCGGGCTGCGGGAATTGGAAAATTACGATCTTTCCCAGTATACGCCGGCCATTATCCTGCTGACGGATGGACAGTCCGGCGGATCCTACCGGGACTTTGCGTCGGCCTGGGAGAGCCTGGGCGCGGACGTACCGGTCTTTTCCATTATGTTTGGGGATGCGGATCCGGAACAGCTGGAAGAAGTGGCGGATCGGACAAGGGCCCGTGTGTTTGACGGGCGGGAGGATCTGACAGGGGCCTTCCGGAGTGTCAAGGGATACAACTAAGAAAAGAAATGGAGCGGATCATCTATGAAAGAGGTGGCGCGAATGATTGTCTCGGCGGCAGCGGCGGCCCTGGCGTTCCTGTTGCTGTTTCTGGGACTGCACTGGCCGGTGATCCTGTGCGCGGCCCTGTGCGTAGGGCTGTACCTGGCCTTGGATCTGCTGCTGCGGCCCCGGCGGAAGATCGGGGGGATGGATGTGGAGAAGATGAAGGGCGGCGAAGAATTGCGGCAGCTGCTGGAGGAAGCGCGGAACGACCTGAAAACCATCCGGCAGGCAGCGGCGGAGATCCAGCGGCCGGATGTGCGCCGGGACGCGGAAACCCTGTACCAGACCGGTACCAGGATGGTAGCGTATCTGGAGGAGCATCCGGAAAAGATCCCCCTGGCCCGGCGCTTTTTTACCTATTATCTGGATACGGCGGCAGCCCTTTTGTCCCGTTGCCAGGAGCTGCAGCAGACTGGGCTCCAGACCCTGGAAGTGCGGGAGATCCTGGAGCGGACGGCCAAGGCGCTGCCGGTGCTGATTGAGGCCTTTGAGCGGCAGTTCACCCATCTGATGGAAGGGGAACTGATGAATCTGGAGGCGGATGTGGAGCTGCTGGAGAGTACCCTAAAGATGGAGGGCGGAAAATGAAGACAAAGCTGATGGGCCTGGGCATTTTGCTGGTAGTCATCCTGGCTGCCGTGCTGTACGCCGTGCTGGGCGGCGGCCAGGAGACCATAGAGATCACCGGCTACGTAGGCGGCGAGAAAATTGGGCTGCTGGAGGATCAGGATGTGCAGGCGATCCTGGAGGAGCGGTATCACCTAAGCCTGGATTATGCCAAAGCCGGTTCCATTGAGATGGTGACGGACGATCCGGAAGGGCAGGACTATCTGTTCCCTTCCAATCAGACGGCCCTGGAGATCTATGAGCAGAACTATGGAAGCCCGGTAAAGAGCGAGATTGTGCTCAATACACCCATTGTCCTGTATACCCGCCGGGCGGTGGCGGACGCCTTGCTGTCCCAGGGGATCGTCCGGCAGGAGGGCGATGTCCTGTATGTGGATATGAACCAGCTGACCCAGTGTGTGGAAGAAGGCACCACCTGGGCGGAACTGGGGCTGCCGCAGCTGTACGGCAGTGTGACGGTGGGGACCACGGATCCCACGAAATCCAACTCCGGCAATATGTTTGCGGGCTTGCTGGCCAATACCCTCTGCGGCGGGGTGGCGGATGCTTCCAACCTGGACCAGATCCTGCCCCGGCTGGAGGCGATCTTCCAGAAACTGGGCTATATGGAGTCCTCCTCATCGGATCTGTTCGATCAGTTTTTGAAGACTGGCATGGGCGCCAAGCCGCTGATCGCCGGCTACGAAAGCCAGCTGCTGGAATTTGCGGTGCAGAACCCAGAGACCTGGGAGCAGGTAAAGGAGGATATCCTGATGCTGTACCCCACCCCTACCGTCTGGTCCTCTCATGTTTACATTGCCCTGGATGAGGAAGGCACCGCAGGGATCGACGCTTTGCTGGACGAGGAAGTACAGCGTCTGGCCTGGGAAAAACACGGTTTCCGTACCGGCCTCTACGATGCGCCTTCCTCCATTGAGCAGTTTGGCGTGCCGGGGGTGGCACAGGAGATCACCCAGGTGGCGCCTATGCCGGACGCGGCTACCATGGAAGAGATCATAGACGCACTGAGGTAACCGGAGCATACCGGGCAGGGGCGTGTTTCCCAGGCAACAGGCGGGAGTGCGTTCCCTAGGAAGCCGGAAACCAGGCGATAGAGCAGGAAAGGCAGGAAAAGGATATGGCAAATGAGATCAGTTTGGAAATGCTGGCCCAGTATCATGGAGCTCAGCAGGCAGCGCAGTCTGTCCAGGAAGTATCGGACACCGTGTCCGCGGCGGAGCTGCAGGCGCAGACGGAAAATCTGACGCCGGAGGAGCGGGTCCGGGTGGAGGATCTGAAGAACAGCATCAACCTGATGGATTCCCAGGCTACGCTCCAGTATGGGGTAGGCGCCCAGAGGAACATTTCCAGCTTTGCGGACCATATTTTGAACCAGGTGCGCAGCAAGGACAGTGGCTATGTAGGAGACCTGATGACAGACCTGGTGGTAAAGGTAAAGGATGTAGGGATTGAGGATCTGGGTAAGGAAGAGGGGCTCCTGGATAAGATCCCCTTCCTGAAGAATGCTTCCCGGGCTTTCAAGAAATTTACTGCCAAATACGAGAAGCTGGAGGTGCAGATCGATTCCATCCAGGGAGAACTGGACAAAGCGCGGATGCAGATGCTGAAGGATATCACCATGTACGATGGCTTCTATGAAAAAAATCTGGAATATTTCCGAGAGCTTCAGATTTACATCACCGCCGGGGAGGAAAAGATCGCGGAACTGCGGCAGACGGTGATTCCCCAGCTGCGGCAGGAAGCATCGGCCAAAGGGGATCCCATGAGCGCCCAGCTGGTGAAGGATTTTGAGGATACGGTGGACCGCTTTGAAAAGAAAGTCCACGATCTGAAGCTGAGCAAAGCCATTGCCATCCAGACAGCCCCTCAGATCCGGCTGATCCAGAACAATGACAAGCTCCTGGTGGATAAGATCCAGACGGCCATCCTCAATACCATCCCCCTGTGGAAGGGGCAGATCGTCATTGCCCTGGGCCTGCATCGTCAGGAGAATGTACTGAAAATGCAGCGTCAGGTGACGGATGCTACCAATGAGCTGCTGACCCGGAACTCAGAAATGCTGAAGCAGAACAGCCTGGGGGTAGCCAAGGAGACGGAGCGGGGGATTGTGGATATTGAAACCTTAAAGAAGGTCAACGATAACCTGATCTCCACCATTGAGGAAACCATCAAGATCCAGCAGGAGGGCCGCGCCGCCCGTCAGAACGCGGAAGCGGAGCTTGCGGGGATCGAGTCCAAGCTGAAACAGACGCTGCTGGCTGCCCGGGATGGAAAGCCATCCAAGGTGGTTGGATAAAGAGAAACGCAGGCGCGGCTGATCCGTACTGTCAGCCGCGCCTGCAAATCTTGAATTCTTTTCCTGTCTTGAATTCTTTTCTTGTTTCCTTTTAATCCAGTTCCAGGGCGCCGGTGTACAGCTGATAGTAGGTGCCCTTCAGGGACAGCAGATCCTCGTGGGTGCCCCGCTCGATAATCCGTCCGTGATCCAGTACCATAATGGCATTGGAATTTTGGATGGTGGACAGCCGGTGGGCAATTACGAACACCGTGCGGCCCTGCATCAGGGCGTCCATGCCGCGCTGGACAATGGCCTCGGTCCGGGTATCGATGGAGCTGGTGGCCTCGTCCAGGATCATAACCGGCGGATCCGCCACCGCTGCCCGGGCGATGGACAGCAGCTGCCGCTGCCCCTGGGAAAGGCTGGCGCCGTTTCCGGTCAGAGGCGTGTTGTAGCCCATCGGCAGCCGGGTGATAAAGTCATGGGCCCCGGCCAGCTTAGCGGCGGCGATACAATCCTCATCCGTAGCGTCCAGACGGCCGTACCGGATGTTCTCCATTACGGTGCCGGTAAACAGGTTGGTGTCCTGAAGCACGATACCCAGGCTCCGGCGCAGATCCGACTTTTTAATGTCGTTGATGCTGATGCCATCGTAGAGGATCTTGCCGTCGGCAATATCATAAAACCGGTTGATCAGATTGGTGATGGTGGTCTTACCAGCGCCGGTGGATCCCACAAAGGCAATCTTCTGGCCAGGCTTGGCGTACAGGGTAATATCGTGGAGCACCACCTTGTCGGGCACGTAGGCAAAGTCCACGTGGTTGAAGCGGACGTCTCCGGTCAGCAAGGTATAGGTAAAGGTTCCATCCTCCTGAGGGACCTTCCAGGCCCAGTGCTGGGTCCGCTCTTTGCATTCCTCCAGGTTCCCGTCCGCATCTTTCTTTACGTTGACCAGGGTCACCTTTCCTTCGTCGGTCTCCGGCTGCTGATCGATCAGGTCGAAGATCCGTTTGGTGCCGGCCAGGCCCATGATGACAGAGTTCAGCTGGTTGGATACCTGGCTGACGCTGCCGGAAAACTGCTTGGTCATGTTCAGGAACGGTACCAGGATGCTGATGCTGAAGGGAAGGCCGGAGATACTTACGTTCGTGGCATTTACCAGCAGCAGGAAGCCGCCCAGCAGGGCCACAATTACGTACAGCACATTGCCGATGTTCAGCAGGATGGGCATCAGCATGTTGGCGTTGCGGTTGGCAATGCGGGCGTCGGAGAACAGCCGGTCGTTGACCTTATCGAAGCCTTCTTTGGTTTCCTCCTCGTGGCAGAACACCTTAATGACCTTCTGGCCGTTCATCATTTCTTCCACAAAGCCTTCCGTCTGGGCCAGAGACTGCTGCTGCCGCAGGAAGTATTTGGCGGACATGCCGCCTACCTTCCGGACCACAAAGATCATGCAGATTACGCCCAGCACAACCACCAAGGTCATCCAGATGCTGTAGTAGACCATAATGCCCAGCACCGTCACCACCGTCACGGCGGAGATCAGCAGGTTGGGGAAACTCTGGGAGATCATCTGCCGCAGGGTGTCGATATCGTTGGTGTAATAACTCATGACGCCGCCGTGGTCGTGGGTGTCAAAATATTTAATGGGCAGATCCTGCATGCCGTCAAACATTTTTTCCCGCAGCTTGGCCAGGGAACCCTGGGTAATGACGGCCATCATCTGGCCAAAGGCAAAGCCTGCGATCAGGCTGATAATATACAGGGCGCCCAGAATGGCCACCAGGCGCAGGATCTGGCCGGAGGCCTGGGACCAGTCGCCGGTCTGCCAGCTTTGCTCCACCGCCGCGATTACGTTCTGCTTAAAAGCGGTAGGGATGGAGCTGACGATGGCGTTCAGCACAATGCTGAGGATGGCCACAGGCAGCAGCACCGGATAAAACTGAAAGAGAGTGCGGATCAGACGTCCCAGGACGCCTTTTTTGGATCCGGCGGTTTGTTTCTTATTCGACATCTTGATCACCTGCCTTGTTTTGAGAATAGTAGACCTCCTGGTAAATCGCGTTGGTCTTCAGCAGCTCCTCATGGGTGCCGATGGCGTTGATGGTCCCGTTTTCCATTACGATAATCCGGTCCGCGTCCTGCACGGAGGAGATCCGCTGGGCGATAATCAGCTTGGTGGTCTCCGGGATAAACTGGCGGAAGGCCTGACGGATCAGGGCGTCCGTCCGGGTATCCACGGCGCTGGTGGAATCGTCCAGGATCAAAATTTTCGGTTTCTTCAGCAGGGCCCGGGCAATGCAGAGACGCTGCTTCTGGCCGCCGGACACGTTGGTGCCGCCCTGCTCAATATGAGTGTCGTACTTCATGGGGAACTGCTGGATGAACTCATCCGCCTGGGACAGACGGCAGGCCTCTTCCAGCTGCTCGTCGGTGGCGTCGGGATTGCCCCAGCGCAGGTTTTCTTTGATGGAGCCGGAAAACAGTTCGTTTTTCTGCAGCACCACCGCCACCTGGTTCCGGAGCACCTCCATGTCGTAATCCCGGACGTCCACGCCGCCCACCTTCACCGTTCCCTCGGTGGCGTCGTACAGCCGGGGGATCAGCTGGATCAGGGAGGACTTGGAGGAACCGGTGCCGCCGATGATGCCGATAATCTCGCCGGAGCGGATATGCAGGTCGATATGGGACAGGGCCATGCGCTCCGCTTGCTGGGAGTATTTAAAGCTTACATGGTCGAAATCAATGGACCCATCCTTTACTTCCATCACCGGGTTTTCCGGATTCTGCAGGGTGCTTTCCTCATTCAGCACCTCGGTGATACGTTCCGCCGACTCAATGGCCATGGTGATCATTACGAAGATCATGGACAGCAGCATCAGGCTCTGGAGAATCTGGAAGCTGTAGGTAAGCAGCGAGGACATCTGGCCCACATCCAGGTCCAGGCCCCGGGAGGTAATCACGGTGTAGGAGCCGAAGGTCAGGACAAAGATCATGCCAATGTAAATGCAAAACTGCATCAACGGATGGTTGATGGCCAGGATCCGCTCCGCGCGGGTAAAGTCTTTCCGTACGTTGTCCGCCGCCACGCCGAATTTCTTTTTCTCATAGTCTTCCCGCACATAGGCTTTGACCACCCGCATGCTGCGGATGTTTTCCTGCACGGAACTGTTCAGGGCGTCGTACTTGCGGAACACCCGGCGGAAAATCGGCATGGTGGTACGGGTAACCAGGATCAGGCCGATGCCCAGGATCGGAACGGTGACCAGATAGATCAGCGCCATCTTTCCGCCCATCACAAAGCCCATGACGAAGGAGAATACCAGCATCAGAGGGGAACGGATGGCGCCCCGGATGATCATCATATAGGCCAGCTGGACGTTGGTTACGTCTGTGGTCAGACGGGTCACCAGGCTGGATACGGAAAATTTGTCTATATTTTGGAAAGAATAGCTCTGGATTTTGTAGAACATATCCTTCCGCAGGTTGCGGGCAAAGCCGCAGCTGGCGGCGGCACAGGTGGAACCGGCGGCCGCGCCGAAAAACAGGGATAAAAGAGCCATCAGCAGCAGGGCGACGCCGTACTCCGCAATCTCTCCCAGAGAGCAGCCTGCCTTAATGTCGTTTACCAGGTTGGCCAGCACAAAAGGGATGATACATTCCAGAATGACCTCGCCGGTAACCAGAAGGGGCGTGAGGATAGACGGTTTTTTGTATTCCCGGATACTCCTCATTAAAACCTTAATCATGGTGGATTTTCCTTTCTTGCAACAATTTTGATCTTTCTTTTTGTTACGGGACGAACAAAAAGACCTGCCTATACAGCGTCCAGATTTTCAGACATTTTTGCGGCGATTTCTTTGAACAGCTGCTGCTGCCCAGGGGAGATGCCCCGGGTCATGGCACGCTCTGTCTCCAAGATACAGGCCTGCACCTGGGCGCTCATCTGCTCCGCCTTTTTGGTGGGGACCAGGCTTTTGAGCCGCGCGTCGTAGGGGACGCTGTTCCGCTGGATTACCCCGTTCCGTTCCAGGTTCTGAAGTATCCCAGTGGCGGTGGAGCGGCTTAACTCAAAGAATTCCTCCACATCCTTCTGAAAGACAGGGCCTTCCGGCGCGTGGTTCATAATATAGAAAAGGATGTGGCTTTGAACGCCGGTGATTCCCAGATCGGACAAGGTGGAGGTCAGCCGCTTTTTGACTTTGTGGGACAGCAGGTTGATCCATCCCCCGCAGTCAAATTCCATGATTCCTTTCCCTCCTTTCTCACGTACGTGTGAGCCCAAAATAAGTTCGCTTGCTAACAACATGCTATCCTATCTCTTTTGAGAAGGTTTGTCAATACGTTCTTGAATGGAAATTGTGAACTTTCTGCAAACAATTTGAATCCTTTCGGAAAGATGGCCCAGACGAAAAAATGGAAAGCGGAAAGAGGGCAAGCGGGAGGATGGGGATCCAGCGAAGGGGGAGGCAGCGGCCTGGCGGCCATAGACAGGAGGCGGCCTTCTGTGGTATGATACTACCGATGCGTGGTTTCCCCAGAG
>CALWEC010000173.1 GCA_944376945.1 uncultured Lachnospiraceae bacterium
ATCCGGCCACCTCGCTGACAATGCGGTACGGTCCGGTAGTAGCAGGATTTTTCCGTCTTTCCTCCTCCGTAGCATTCTCATACCACTGCTGGTCCACAATGTCCAGCTGCACATTGGACATCAGATCCTCGGCCACGCCCGGCGCGTTGGTGTTGAGGGTCATCCGCAGGCTGTACTCGCCGGTTTTGTCCAGGGATTTCATGGAGGAGCCGATCCGGAGGAAGTTTCCTTCCTCATAGCTCATCTTGTAGCTGAAAATCACATCGTCCGCGTTAATGTTGTTCCCCTGGCTGTCCGTAATGTAGTCATACAGCTCAATATCATAGGTATAATCATCTACCTTGGTCACGCTCTTGGCCAGCCACATGGAGCAGTCTTCCAGTAACGCACCATAATAGTTGCGATCAATCAATTTTCCATATAGGAAATTTTTGATTATACCGCCTACCGAAGGGGCAAAAGGACTGGGATCCTCACTAGATGAACCGGACTGCACCACCACCTTGTCCGCCATGCCCGTCATGGCCTCGCCTTCAATAACGCCTTCCTGCTCCGCCAGGAAGGATTCGGAAGCGCCGGTACCGGCGTCCCCGGTCTCACCGCCGCCTCCGCCGCATCCGGCCAGAAGGGTTGCCGCCATGGCTGCGGAAAGCATCCAGGATAAAAAGCGGGTTGTTTTTTTCATGTCTTCTCCTCCTTTTTCTTTTTGGACAACGTTCCCTTGCTGTGTCCAACGACTGTACCTTTAGGATACTTGCCCAGTTTTTTTCAGACAAGACTCGGATCTTGTTTCCTGTTTTCTTTTTTTGCCGGCAAAAAAACGGGTCAAAAAATAATATCTGTGGGAAATAAGGTTAAATTTTAATCCTATTTTTTTATCAATCCCCCAAATACGGCGCTTTTCCGGCCTTCGCGCGCCCTCCGGAAGCAGAAAAACCGTGCCGGAGTCCTTACTCTGGCACGGTTTTTGCTGTAAAAATTGATCCTGCCCGTTTCCGCCTTTCAGCGATTTTCCAGGCCTTTTTTATATTCCCCCGGTGTAACGCCCTCATACTTTTTGAACACCCGCACCAGGCTCTGGGTATCCCAAAATCCGGACTGTAGCGCAGTTTCCTTCACGCTGCATTCTTCCAGAAGCTGTTTGGCTTTTTCCACCCGCAGCCGCTGGATATATTCCAGCATGTTGCAGCCAACCACTTTCTTGAACTCCCGGGACAGATACGGTCCGCTCAGATGGAACTGCTCCGACAGGGAGGTAGCCGTCAGGCTGTTTTCCGCATAATGGGCATCAATGTACGCTTTGATCTCGCCCATCCGGTTGACTGTGCTCTCCGGATTCTCTTTGGGAGCACACTGCTGCTGCAGCTGTATCAGCTCTTGAAAAATAGTCTCCGCCACCTGGCGGAACTGCTCCAGATTGTCAATCCCCAACAGCCGCTTTTCATAGTCCATCTTCTGGAGCGCGTTCTCATCTACCGCTTCCTGTTCGGAAACGGCGGCAAACAGCATTTCCATCATCCCGTAGATCCGATACCGGGTGATGGGAAATTTTTCCGCGCTTTTGGGAAGATTTTTTTCCATAATCCGTGCGAATACCTCCCTGGCTCCGGTATAATCCTGCTGGTCCAGGCGGTTGATCAGATTCCGCATGGCCTTCAGGAACGAGATCAGGCCCTGGGGCTCCCCGTCCGCGGAAGGTTCCTGCTGGCTGTTATGCCAAAAACAGAGATAGCGCACCTCGTTCATGGTCTGCCGCACCAGGTGGCGCAGCTCCTCCGGAGAGCTTCCGAGCCGCGGCGAGGTCATGGCCACATCCCGGCGCAGCTGTTCCCGGCAGTACCCGGCCAGCTGTTGACACAGCCCCTCCAGGCTTTCCGGCGTATCTTCCTCTGTGCAGGTGGCAATCACCATATAATAGTTTTCCACCGCCGCCGCCACGCCGACCCGGCTGGAGAGCAGCTGTTCCTCCAGCAGCTCCTGGACCTTCCCGGGAGAAAAGGACTCCCGGAGCGGTTCCTCCGGGTAACCGTTTTCCCGCAGGCCATCCATGGAAAAAACAGCCGTCACCATATACCGCTGCCCCGGCCGGATGCCCGCCAGGGACAGGCACCGGGAGGAGATTTCCCCGCTTTTTCCCGGAAGGGAAACCCGCACCTGCTGCAGCAGATCCCCCACTCCCAGAGGAATCAGCAGCTGCCGTTCCTCCTCCGCCGCCTTCTGCTGGCTCTGCAGGGACAGCAGATTGGACCGGGCCGTGTGCAGGACGTTCCGCCGGAGCCCGATCCCTTCCGGCTCCCCGGTGGCCTCTGCCAGATAGCGGTACGGCAGGATCACCCGCCGGTACATGACCAGATAGATCAGCACCATCCCCACCAGGCCCACCGCCCCCAGCCCCACCAGGATCCCCTGGAAGGAGGGGGTGCTCTGAAGCATCTGATCCACGGAGACGCCGATGGTAATCTGCAGATCCATTTTGGAGACAATGCAGCGGTACGCCACATATTCCTGCCGATCCCAGGTAAACTGATGGGTATCCTGCACCGCCTGCCGCAGAAGAGCATATTGCTCCGGTGTAATCCCTTCCCGGCTGGCATAGAGCAGTTCCTCTCCGCTCTCCACCAAAACGATTCCTTCCTCCAACGCCATGGGCACCAGCCGCGTCAGCGGATACTCCAGGATCAAATACGCCGGCGCTCCTTCTTCCTCCAGAATCTGACGCACCAGCCAGGCCCGGCCGGAAGCGTAGTAAACGCCCCAGGCCGTATTTTCCCTCATATCAGACAGCACCTGCGGGGATAAAACCCCTTCGGACTGTTCCCGCAGCCGCTCGTGGCATTGCTGGGTTCCCTGATAAAACCCGTTCAGGGAGACGATTGCCGGAAGTTGCGGATAGAACACAGCCAGATCCGAAACCGGCAGGTCTGTCAGGTTGATTACGCTTTCCATATCCTCCCGAATAGAAGCCACCGCCAACTGCCGCGCATTCTCGTCCGAATAGTCCTCACCGCCAAAGGAGAGAATACCTGTGTTGGCCGCCAGCACATCGCAGGAATCCCGGTAGGTAGCCATGCGGTCCACGGTCTGATCCGACAGAAGGGCAAAACGTTCCCGCGCCCGCTCTTCCGCGCGGCTCCGGTTGAGATGGCGGAAGGCAAAGACCCCCGCCGCGCACAATCCCAGTATCAGAAGCAATACCAGCAGGTACGGCCAGATCAGGGGGATGGTCCCCCAAAAATTCACCCACTTTTTCTTCATCTGATCCTTCACATCCCTAAAAAATGATCATCTTTTTTTATTTTAACAGAAAAATCCGGGGAAATCAACCAAATAGCGCTATAAATAGCCGCCAAGTATGGTCTTATAATTTGGTCTTATAATTTGTATTTATTTCTTGACACCCCTATTGTTTTCTGATATATTGATAAAGAGAAAGAGCAGAACGCACCTGACCGTTCTGCTCTTTTGCTATTTTTTACAAGGAGGGCGCTTATGGCTACGGCAAAAGAAATCCTGCTGGACTGCCCGATCATTGCAGCGGTCAAAAACGATTCCGATCTGGAGGAGGCGCTGCGCTCCGAATGTTCGATCATCTTCTTGTTGTACGGAAACCTGGTCACCATTGAGGATCTGGTTCAAAAGGTGCGAAGGCAGAAAAAGCTTGCTATTGTCCACATGGATCTGATTGAGGGCTTCAGCAGCCGGGAGATTGCGGTGGACGGCCTGGTCAAACTGTGCCGGCCGGACGGCATCATCTCTACCCGGGCTGTCCAAATCCGCCGAGGCCGGCAGCTGGGGCTGCTGACCGTACAGCGTGCCTTTATTCTGGACTCCCTTTCCCTGGAAAGCCTGGGCTCCCAACTGGAAGCCGGCCATCCGGACTTTGTGGAGATCCTGCCGGGCATTATGCCCCGCATTATCCGGGAGATCACCGCCAAAATATCCGTGCCGCTGATTGCCGGCGGCCTGATCCAATACAAGCAGGAGGTTTTACAAGCCATTGACGCCGGAGCTGTGGCCGTGTCCACCACCTGCCGGGATGTATGGAAGATGTAGGAGGGGAGCCAATGAAAAACTATGTCTTAGCGCTGGACCAGGGGACTACCAGCAGCCGCTGCATTCTGTTTGACCGACAGCAAAATATTCTGGGAGTTTCCCAGAAAGAATTTCAGCAGATTTACCCCCAGCCCGGCTGGGTGGAACACGATCCCATGGAGATCTATTCCAGCCAATACGGTGTACTGGTGGAGGCGCTGGCCCAATGCGGAGTGGATGCCCGGGAAGTGGCGGGAATCGGCATTACCAACCAGCGGGAGACCACCATTGTCTGGGATCGGCACACCGGCCGCCCCATCTACAATGCCATTGTCTGGCAGTGCCGGCGCACCGCGGACTACTGTGAAAAGCTGAAGCAGGACACCGCCTTTTCCGCCTATGTGCAGGAAAAAACCGGTCTTTTGATTGACGCCTATTTTTCCGCCAGCAAAATCCGCTGGATTTTGGACCATGTCCCCGGCGCCCAGCAGCGGGCGGAGGCGGGAGACCTGCTGTTCGGCACCGTAGACACTTGGCTGGTCTGGAAGCTCACCGGAGGCAAGGTGCATGTCACAGACTACACCAACGCCAGCCGCACCATGCTGTTTGATATTGAAACCCTCCGCTGGGATGAAGCCATTTGCCGGCATCTGAACATTCCCATGGCTATGCTGCCGGAAGTGCGTCCCTCCAGCCAGGTCTATGGTTCCGTCAATATCAGCGGCACGGAGGTTCCGCTGGCCGGCATGGCCGGGGACCAGCAGGCCGCCCTGTTCGGCCAGGCCTGTTTTGAGGCAGGGGAGGCCAAAAATACCTACGGTACCGGCTGCTTTCTGCTTATGAATACCGGCTCTCGCCGCATTGCCAGCCGCCATGGCCTGGTAACGACCATTGCCATTGGCCTGGAAACCGAAGTCCAGTATGCCCTGGAGGGCAGCGTGTTCGTGGGAGGGGCCGTGGTCCAGTGGCTCCGAGATGAGCTGCATCTGATTGCGGAGGCTTCGGATTCCGAATATTTTGCCCAAAAGGTGCCGGACAGTGCCGGTGTCTATGTGGTTCCTGCCTTTACCGGCCTGGGCGCCCCTCATTGGGATATGTACGCCCGGGGCGCCATTCTGGGGCTGACCCGTGGGGCGGGCCGCAATCACATTATCCGGGCTTCTCTGGAATCCATTGCCTACCAGACGGCGGATGTACTCCATGCCATGGAGGAAGACACTGGCCTGCCCCTGCGGGAGCTTCGGGTGGACGGCGGCGCCTCCGCCAACAACTTTCTGATGCAGTTCCAGTCGGATCTGATCCACCGCAGTCTCTGCCGTCCGGTGATCCGGGAAACCACCGCCCTGGGAGCCGCCTACCTGGCGGGCCTTTCCACCGGCCTTTGGGGAAGCCAAGAGGAAATCCGCGCCAGCTGGCAGCTGGACCGCCGGTATGAACCGCATTTTTCGAAGGAGCGGCGCCAAACGCTGCTGGCCGGATGGCGGAAGGCGGTAGAGCGGGCGAAAGCCTGGGCAGAGTAGCGTCTCCCGGCTCGGCTGGCAGGCTGCGCCGTTTGAACCAGTTGATTCGGTATCGCTTGTTCATGGTCAACTATCTTTATGCAAGGAGGATCTGTTATGGAAAACCGTCCCTACGTTCCCTGGGATCTGATGAATGCTTTTATGATGGATGTCTTTGAGGCCTACGGCGTTCCCCGGGAGGACGCCGCCATCTGCGCGGATGTGCTGCTGGAGGCAGACCGGCGCGGCATTGAGAGCCACGGCTGCAACCGGTTCAAGCCCATCTATATTGACCGGTTTGTCAACGGGACACTGCTGCCGGTAACCCAAATTGAGATTTTAAGGGAAACTCCCACAACGGTGGTCATGGACGCCCACAATGGTATGGGCATGGTGGCCAGCCATCGGATGATGGAAATGCTCATAGAGAAGGCAGAAAAATACGGCATGGCCGGCGGGGCCATCCGCAACTCCACCCATTACGGCATTGCCGGCTACTGGACCGACATGGCTGCCAAGGCCGGCATGGTGGGCATCAGCGGTACCAACGCCCGTCCCTCTGTGGCTCCCACCTTTGGCGTGGAAAACATGCTGGGCACCAACCCCCTGACCTTCTCTCTCCCCACCGATGAGGATTTTCCTTTCTGTCTGGACTGTGCCACCTCCACCATCCAGCGGGGGAAAATTGAGTATTACGCCCGCAGCGGAAAGGATACGCCGGCCGGCATGGTCATCACCCAGGAGGGAGGTACCCTGACGGA
>CALWEC010000174.1 GCA_944376945.1 uncultured Lachnospiraceae bacterium
ACCGGGTTAAAGCCGCAGACGCCGTGCTGGCCGCAATGGGGCAAAGGATCGCCACGCAGGCGTTGTTGGACAGAAAGGTGGTCATCACCGTCGCCACCAGGGTAAAGACGATGGTTACCAGCAGGCCGCTGGGGTTCTCACCCAGGATGTTCAGCACCAGGTTGCCAATAAACTCTCCGGCGCCGGACTGGTTCAGGGCGGTGGAGAATACCAGGATACCGGCAATCATCCACACCATGTCGCTGGTCAGGCCGGCAATGGCTTCCCGGCTGCTCATCACGCCGGAGAAGATGAAAACGATAATGACAACGGCCGGAATCAGATAGATATAGCTTCCCAGCTGGTTGGAGAAGAAAAAGCTGATCAAGGTAAAAAAGAAGCCCAGGTACACGATAATCTCGTGTTTTTTGGATATGCTGGGGGCATGGCCCGATTTTGCCGCCCCGCCCAGCTCCATGGCGTCGGTGTGCAGCTTGCTCTTGGGGATCAGCCTCCAGGCAAACAGGCAGTAGAGAGTACCGATAATCGACGGCAGCAGGCCTA
Source organism: uncultured Lachnospiraceae bacterium (assembly GCA_944376945.1). Lineage (GTDB taxonomy): Bacteria > Bacillota > Clostridia > Lachnospirales > Lachnospiraceae > Pseudolachnospira. Next base: position 544 of record CALWEC010000174.1, read on the forward strand.
CCTTCAGGTAGTCAAACACGCCCAGCAGCTTGGTGGGATCCCCGTCTACCAGGCCCTCGTAGTAAGCGTTGGCCGCCAGAGGCAGGGCCGCTCCCATGCCAATGGGGAAACGGGCAAACCAGGTGCAGATCATGGTGGCGCACAGGAACAGCACCCGGGACTGGGAGATCCCGCTGGGATCGTTATCGTCCAGCGTCTGGACAAACAGCACCATCATGGCCATAACCGCCGTGGAGCCCAGCAGCTGGGTCAGCAGCGCGGTCATAGCGCAGATCAGCAGAATCAGCAGAAAGCCGCTTTTCCCCTGGGCCTTGGCCACCACATTCCGGACTTTGGCAATCAGGCTGGTGCGGTTCAGCTGCCCGGCAATCACCAGCATGGTAGCCACCAGTACGGTGGTGGTATTGGCAAAACCAGAAAACGCCGTAGGGACGTCGATTACCCCTGTCAGCGCCAGGAAGATCACACTGACCATGGCCGTCAGGCCAAAAGACCATTTCTGGAGCACAAAGGCAATGATCATAAACACCATCGCCGCCAGGGTCAGATATAAATTGATGTTTTCCAAAGTAGAGCCTCCTCTCTCAAAAGCCATAACAAATGGATAGCACACGCCACGGGTCCGGAACCGTTTTGCTTTTATGGCACCATTGTAGCCTGCCGGTCCCCAGGCCGCAATCTCAAAAGATTTGGAGGATTCATAGATAAAACTTATATTTCAAAGAAATGTTTATGATTCAGCCGTCAAAAATTTCTTAGCGAAAATTTGACACATTTCCCGTCCTAGCCTATAATGGAAGCACGAATTTGTCCGATACCGCCTGACTGCCCTGCCATTTTCCGGAGAAAGGGGATATTGCACGCCATGAATCTGAAACAGCTCCCTTACTTTGTCGCCATTGCGGAGACCGGAAGCCTGTCTGCCGCCGCCCGGAAAATGGGCGTGTCCCAGCCGGCGGTCAGCGGCTATCTGCAGGAACTGGAAAAGGAACTGGGAACGTCCCTGTTTGCCCGGGGAGGCCGCCAGATGGTCCCTACGGAAGCCGGTTCCATTTATCTGGACATGGCCCGGCAGATCCTAAGCCTCCAGGCCCGGACCGTTACCGCCATCCAGGCCCGGCACAACCGGCAGCGGCAGGTGATCCGGGTGGGCGTTTCCCCCCACCGGGGGGCCCAGACCCTGGCGGCCCTGTATCACGACTTTGTCCAGCGCTACCCGCAGATTGAGATTGACCCGGTGGAAGGGTACATGCCGGAAACCTTTGAGCGGCTCCGCTCCGGTCAGCTGGACCTGGGCTTTGCCACCATTGCCCGCACCCTCACCGATCCGGCCCTGCGCTTCCTGCCTACCCACGAGGAGGAGGTGGTGCTGGCCCTGCCTGCCTTCCACCGGCTGGCCCCCCTGGCCTCCCGGTCCGTGGCCCTGGCGCCGCAGCTGGAGCTGTCCGAGTTCCGGGATACCCCCTTTGTCCTGATGACGGCGGACAGCACCATGGGGCAGATCAGCCGCCAGCTGTTTGCCGCCGCCGGCTTCGAGCCGGTGGTGGCCTTCCAGTCCGGCAATGTGGTGATGGTCACGGATATGGTGCGCACCGGGGCCGGGGCCGGGCTGATCCCTGCCTACTACGCCCGCACCTTGGAGGACATGGTGTATTTCCGGCTGCGCCAGCCGGGCTATATGACCTTTTCCCTGGCCTGGCAGAACGGCCATGAGCTTTCGGAGGCGGAGCGCTATCTGATCTACCTGAAGATTGCCCGCTGGGACCTGAAAAATTTCCGGGTGCTGAATACCTTCCTCTGGCCGGAGGAGATTCGGAAGATTATCCAGGAATTTGACCCTAACTTTTCCATTCCCCAGGGAGAGGCTCCCGATCCGCGAAAGGAGGACCGGCCGTGAACATCCAAGTGCTGCAATACCTGATCGCCATCTCCGAGGAGCGCAGCCTGACCAAGGCCGCGGAACGCTTTTACCTTTCCCAGCCCTCCCTGTCCCACCACCTGGCCAACGTGGAAAAGGAACTGGGCGTCAAGCTGTTCCGCCGGGAAGGCCGCTCCCTTCTCCCCACGGAGGACGGCATTATTTTTATCAACAACGCCCGGGCCATCCTCCACACGGAAACCCAGGCCCGCCAGCGGATCGAAAAGCTGAAGGACGAAAAGCAGCTTTTCCTGCGGATTGGCGCCGCCCAAGGGGAGATTCCCTGGCTCCAGGAGGCGGTGCTGCCCCTGCTGGCCCAGAGCCAGCCGCAGCTTCGGATCCGCCTGACTGCCTGCGGAAAGGAAGAAGCCCTAACCGCCCTGAAGGAGGACGAGCAGGACGCGGCGGTGCTGATGCTCCGCCGCGCCCTGCCCCCTGGTTCCCGGAAGGAATTTATCATCCGGGAGGAGCCCATCTGCTTTACCGTCCCGCACGGGCTGGCCAGCCAGCCGCTGCCGCCGGATTTGGGTTCCCTGTGCTTCTTCCGCTGCCAAAGCCCGGAAGCCTGGGACCGGTGGGGGCAGGAAAGCCTGGAAGCCGCCGGCATCCGCCCGCGGCTGACCTGTATTGCCCCGGGGTCGGTGACCGCGGCGGAGCTGGTGGCCGCCGGCCACGGCTGCGCCTTCCTCCCTAAGAGCGCCTGGGAGGCCTATCCGGAAGCCCTGGCCATCCATCCGGATGTGCCTTCCTGGACTTCCACCTGGACCTTCTGCTGCCGCCCGCCCCGCAGCGCGGAGCAGGCGGAAGCCCTGGAGGCCTTTCTTCAGGCCGCCCGGCAGGCGGCCGCCTCCGTATTTTCCGCCAAGCAGCCCGGCTAAAGCCTCCCGTTACATATACGGTTCCAACCGGTTTTTCCTAGCGGACGCTTCGTCCGGAGAATCTTTGAAAATAAATTTTATTTTATATTTTTATGAAAATTTATTTTCTTTTAACATTCCGCTGATGACCCTTTTACAATCCCGAAGCTATACTATATACGCAAGCGCAAAAAGAATTGAAAGGCAATCGGAGGAAGAAAAACCATGGAACCTGCCAAAAAGCAGACTGCAACCCAGTCACAGAAACTGATGGTCTTTGTGCTGACTATGGCCCTGTATGGCCTAGCCACCCTGTTTACGGAGCTGATTCCCAAATTCCAAGTGGGCATTGTGGAATTCTCCGTGGAGTATTTTCTGTTTATCCCGTTGACGCTATCCATGCTCTTCGACCCGCTGTCCGCAGCCCTGGGGGCTGCCACCGGCGAGCTGGTGTTCAGCGAAATCATGCTGGGCCAGTTCGGGGGCCTGGGAGAGCTGGAAAAATTCATCACCGTGACCATCGGCGTGTACATGGCCGGCCGGATGGTCAAAAACCCCCAAAACACCAAAATGGTGGGCGTAGCCGCCATCACCGGCACCGGCCTGCAGCTGCTGATGGGCACGGTTGTAGACATCTTAAAGGTTCAGCTGGCTGTGGAAGACTTTGAAGCGGTGGCCGGCCTGCCGGAAAGCGTTTTCGCCACCGAAGGCTTTGCCTTCCTGAACGACCTGCTGTTCTCCGGCATCCTATTCTGCCTGCTGCCGACCCTGTTCCTGGTGCCGAAGCTGTACGGCAAGATCGAGCCGCTGCTGGGAATGCGGCCGCGCGATAAGAAGACCGGCCTGGGCAGCATCAACGGCAAAGTCATCCTGGGCTCCCTGGTAGCCTTTGCCGTGGCCATCGGCGCGGAGATGCTGGCGGAAAACGGCACGGCGCTGATCGAGTGGGAGGCCGAGTGGGCGGAAAGCGGCACCGCCCTGGCTATCGGCATGGTAGCCGCCGCCGTGGTGGCCATCATCGCCCTGATAGCGATGAAGAGCTCCGCCGGAAAGGGGAACGCCGAGCGGTCATGAACATCATCGAGATCGAAGGCCTGACCTTTTCCTATCCCGCGGCGGACAAACCGGTCCTGCAAAACATTTCCTTGCAGGTGGAACAAGGAGACTTCCTGGCAGTCGTTGGCAACAACGGCTGCGGGAAGTCCACTTTTTGTAAAACACTGAATGGTTTGATCCCCCATTTTATCTCCGGGGATTTCCAGGGATCTGTCCAAGTAGGCGGGCTGAACACCCTGAAGTCGGATGTGGGCACCTTGGCCTGCAAGGCCGGCTATGTATACCAGGACTTTGAAAATCAGATCGTGCGGCCTACGGTGCTGGATGACGCCTCCTATGCCTGCCTGAATTACGCCATGCCGGACTACCGGGAACGGGGGCGGGAGGCCCTTGCCCTCTGCGGCCTGGAGGGACACGAGGAGGACTATGTCTGGCAGCTGTCCGGCGGCCAAACCCATCTGCTGGCCCTGGCGGGAGCCGTCTCCCTGCAGCCGGACGTGCTGATCCTGGACGAGCCTATCGCCCAGCTGGATCCGGGCCATGCAGACCGAATCTACCAGGTGCTTCGGGAACTGAATGAGAAGCACGGCAAGACGATTCTGGTCATCGAACATCATACCGAGTATATTGCCGACTACTGCAAGCACGTACTTTTGATGAAGGATGGCGGCATTGCCTGGAAACTCCCTACCGCAGAGGCCCTGCGCCGGGTGGAGGAATTGGAAGCCTGCAGTATCTTTCCGCCCCAGGTCACCCAGGCGGCAAACCAGATGCGCCGGGAAGGCCGCCTGCCCCAGCCATGCCTTCTCCCCACCACGGTGGAGGAAGGGAAGGCCGTCTTTGCCGGGTTCCGGTATCTGCCGCCGGCCCGGAGATCCGAACCGGCCCGGAGATCCGAACCAGGCCAGGGGTCCGAACCAGGCCAAAGGCCCGAACTGGGCCGCCTGGCGGAAGCCGCCTCCCCGGAGGCTGTGGTCCGGTTCCAAGACGTATCTGTGGCCTACCGTTCTGTCAAGGGGGAAGACCGGGTGGTATTTGACCGTCTGAACCTGGACATCCACCGGGGAGAAAAGATTGCCGTCATCGGTTCCAACGGCGCCGGCAAATCCACCCTCATGAAGCTGATGGTGGGGCTGCTGAAGCCGGCGTCGGGAGAGATCTTCCTGGACGGAGAATCCATCCGTAAGAAAAAGGCGGAGGATTTGTCCCTCCGGATCTCCTTGGTCTACCAGAACCCGGAGGAAATGTTCATCAAGGATTCCATCCAGGGCGATATCAGCTACGCTATGCAGATGCGGAAGATCCCGGATTTTGCGGAGCGGACCAGCCAGCTGCTGGAGCGTTTTCAGCTAACCGCTCTTCAAGAACGGGATGGACGGCTTCTATCCGGCGGCCAGATGCGCCGGGCCAGCCTGGCCATTGGCGTTGCCTTAAACCCGGGGATCCTGCTGCTGGACGAACCCACCGCTAGCCTGGATATAGCCACCCGCCGGGAAATCCAAAAGACCCTGGCGGACCTGAAGGACGTAACCGACACCGTCCTGATTGCCACCCACGATATGCAGCTGGTCTGTGACTGGGCGGAGCGGATTCTGGTGCTTTCCGGAGGCAAGGTGCTGGCGGACGGCTCCCGGGATGAGATCTTTGGCGACCGCCGGCTGCTGGAGACGGTAGGCATCCGCCCGCCGGAAATCTTTTCCATGGGCCAGGCCTTAGATCCCCAGGCCCTCTGCTATACCGTCAACGAATTTTTGGAAAACTTTCAGGAGGCATAAAAATGGAAACTGCGCGGCATAAAAAGCTTTCGGAGAATATCCTGGATAAGCTTTCCCTGGATTTTCTCCGCAATCAGGTGCTTAAAAACGCCTATGGAAACGACGATACGGTAATCGCCCGGCTGGATCCCCGGATCCTGCTGGCCTGGTACCTGGTTCTGGGCATCGTCCCTTGGTTTGTGCAGGACCTCTGGTTCCTTATGGGCTGCTTCCTGTTGGTGCTGGTGACCACCAAGCTGGCCCGGGTGGCTGGGCTGGTACTCCTGCTCTTTGGCGTAGGCGTCTTTTCCCAGACCGGCTATCTTTTTGTGGTCTCCCTGTTCTTTGGCGGGGATTCCAGCACCATCGCGCCGCTGCTGGTGCTGACTCTGAAGGTAGCCACCTGTTCCCTAGCCTCCATTACCGTCTTTTCCGGCCTGGACCCAGACCGGCTTTCCAACGGCCTTATGTGGTATGGATGCCCGGAGCGGCTGTCCTTTTCCATCTCTTATGCCTACCGGATCCTTCCCATGCTGATGGAGGAATTTCAGAACATCCTTCTCTCCTTCCGGATGCGTGGGAATCCACCGCTCCATGAAACATTCCGAGGAAAGATCCGGTATCTGTTCTATCAGGTGAAGATGATTATGCAGGCCTTCTACCCTCTGATGCTGAACACAGCCAAGCGTTCCCGCACCACCGTAGAAGCCCTGGAGATCAAGGGATACCGCTACGCCGCCGTCAACAAGACGGTCAAAAAGATCAAGCTGGCTACCCTGCGGGTCACCTACAACGATCTGCTGTTCCTGGCCGTCTCGTTTCTGTGGATTTCCCTGTCCATACTGGCATCCACCCTATTTTAGTATGCCCTAAGTAAAGGAGGAACTTCTGTTGAAGCTGGATTTTCATACCCATGGCAAGCTGGCCAAACGCCTGCCCTTTTCCCCCCAGTACACCGACTGGCTTTTTGAGGAAGCCAAAAAAGCCGGACTGGACGCCCTGTGCCTAACCGAACATTTTAATACCCTGGAGTTTGAGAACCTGTACCGCTACCTTCTTGGAAAAAGTAAACGCCAGGGAGATTCCCTGCTGCTGGAAAACGGGCTGCGTATCTTTCCCGGCATGGAAACGGACATTGCGGAGGGCGGCCACGTGCTGTCCCTAGGCCCTGCGGAGGAAATCCTGGAATTGAACCGCCGTCTGGAGCCGTACAAGGTTCCCGGGCATTTCCTTCCTTTTGAAAAGCTGATCCTCCTGCTCCGGGAGTATCATGTGCTGGTAGGCGCCGGACATCCCTTCCGGCCGGGAGGCCATATTCCAGAACTGCCCCGGGAACTGCTGGAACAGTTTGACTTTCTGGATCTAAACGGCAAGGACGTGGCGGAAAACCGGGAGAGGGCCCAAAAGCTGACCAGCCGGCTGGGGCAAGAACTGCAGATCCCGGTGGTTTCCGGCAGCGACACCCATCAGGCGCTTCAGTACGGCTGCATTTATACCGATTTCGATGAGGAGGCCCGCACCCTGGAAAAGCTTTTCTTCCAGATGCTCTCCGGACGCTATCAGATCGTTATCTCCCGAAATGCCTCTTTCCAGGTGCGCGCCGCCGGACTGCTGAAGCGGACTTTAAAAGAGATCCACGCGCTGGGCGGGGACTATGTAAGCGTCCTGACCGGGAAGACGCCGGCCGTCTTGCGCCCGGAACCGGAATGTGCTAGACTGAAACAGGCAAAATGATTTTTGTATTTCCCTAAAGGAGTATGCTATGACGCTGTTTGCTTCTGCCTGCCAACTGGTAAAAGAGGCCGGTTCCTTGTTTGCCGACCGGGACCGGGCTTCCCGTATCCGCAAAAAAGCCCCCACCGATTATGTTACGGAAACCGACACCACTGTCCAGGCTTTCCTGCGGAAGCGGCTGGCTTCCCTGGATCCCTCCATTGGATTTCTGGGAGAAGAACAGGCGGAAGCCCCCTGGGATTTTTCCGGCCCGGTGTGGATACTGGATCCGGTGGACGGCACCAACAACCTGATCCATGCCTTCCCCCATTGCGGGATTTCCCTGGCCCTGGCGGAAGAGGGCCGGACCCGGATGGGGATCGTCTACAATCCCTGGAACGGGGAGCTGTTTACGGCCTGCCAGGGGGAGGGGGCTTTCCTCAACGGCGCGCCGGTCCAAGCAAGCGGCGTCCGCCGCCTGTCCAGCGCCTTAGTGGCGGTGGGCACCGCCCCGGGGCATCGGGAATACGCAGAGGGGACCTTTGCCCGGATGCGCCGGGTCTTTGACCATTGCCAGGATATCCGCCGGATGGGGGCCGCTTCCCTGGAGCTGTGCGCGGTGGCCTGCGGCCGCCTGGACGGATTCTTTGAAGAGTGCCTGCAGCCCTGGGACTATGCCGCCGGAATGCTGGTGGCGTCGGAAGCCGGAGGCATGGTAACCGACCGTCACGGACAGCCGCTGTCCTTCCGGCCGGATCAGGAGGTCTTCGCCTCCAATGGCCTCCTGCACCAAGAACTGGCGGCCCTTTTGTAAGGCCCCTATGCCGGTTGGAGCCGCACCTATTTTCCCCAAGGAGAACCTGCTATGTCCATTCAGTTTCCTGTGATGCCGCAGCAGCTGACCAAATCGGAGACCCGTATCCTAGACTATATTTCCCACAATACGGAAGCCTTTTTGTTTTCCTCCATCGGCCAGCTGGCCCAAAACCTGGAGGTATCGGAAGCCACCATCTCCCGCTTTGTGCGCCATGTGGGCTGTCAGGACTTTAAAGATCTGAAACAGCTGGTTATACGGCAGGCCGCGGCGGACGCCGGCGGCCCCGCCGCCAAAATGGCCGGAACCCTCAGCCGTAAGGAAAACCCTACCGCCGCCGGCTGGCTGCGGCTCCAGCAGCAATACCTGGAAAAGACCTTGGAGGAGTTGGACGAAGCCACCTTCCAGCAAGCCGTACAGGCGGTGCGGGACGCCCGCCGGGTTTTCATCCATGCCAAAAGCGCCTCCTCCTCCCTCGGGCAGCTGCTTCGGTTCCGCCTTCGCCGGCTAGGCATAGACGTACAGCTGCTTCCCTCCGGCGGCTCCGAAGTGCTGGAAGGCCTGGCCCAGGCAAAGGAAGGGGATCTGGTGATCCTTTTCAGCCTTTCCAAGGTTTCCCGGGAAGGCCGGATGATCCTGGATTACCGGAAGGAGGCCGGCTACCGGACCCTGGCATTCTGCAGCCGCGCTTTTATCCCGGAGGATGAAAAAGCCGATATCCAGCTGTTTGCCTACCGGGGCGGACCTCAGGAGTACCACTCCATGGCAGCCCCAGCCGCCTTGATAGACGGCCTGATAGTCGAGATCTCACGGCAGATGGGCGCCCAGTCTGCCCGTTCCCTCTCCCGCCTCCATCAGCTGAAGAAAAAATACAGCCCGGACCGTTAAACCAGTTCGGGCTGTTTTTTTACTTCAGGGTCTCGCTGTGGTTCAGCACGCTTTCGCTGTATAGGAACAACACATCCGCCCCCTCAAAAGACACAAACGTCCCTAGGGCCGCCGGGCTGAGATAGCGAATGTCCACCAGGAAAATCTCCCGGTAGCCCTCTGCCAGAAGAGGCGCCAGGCTGCTGCCAAAGGAATCCCGGAACAAAATCAGCCGCTTCCCTTCCGGGGCCTCCGGGTTTTCCAGGCGCAGCAGGGATTTGCTTCCGGAAAGGAACAGATCGTAGGGATCCAGCCCCTCCGCCGCGTCCCGGTTGTACACCGGAAGCTCTGCCCCCGTCTCATAGTCATACACCTGACAGTTCTCCAAAAAATCCGCTTCCAGATACGTCAGTGGATCCGGCTCCATCGGCAGGGCCGACTGGCCCCGGTACACGCCGTAAAAGGGTTCCGGCAGGGTGACGGCCCGCCAGGACACGGCCCCGCCCTCCGGTTCCGCCGCTTCATCCCCGGCGGCCTTCGGTTCCGTAACCTCTGCCCCCATCGCCTCCGCCAGAGTAACCTCTGTCCCCATCGCCTCCGCCAGGGCAGCCGCCACATCCGTCAGCCGTTCCTGCCGCCAGTGGATGTCCGTCCGGTAGTAGTCCTCCTTCTCCAAGAGAGGGGCTATATCGATATAGGAGGCATAGGGCATCTGCTCCGCCAGCCGTTCCGTCAGGGCCTGGAAGTCCACCCAGGGATACCCATTTTCCTCTGCCAGGAACTGGCTTTTATCCGGGATCACCGACACATAGACCCGGGCGTCCGTCCCTTCCAGGTACCGCTGGTACACATAGCGGAACCGCTCCGCCGCGTAATCCACCGATTCCGCGGAAAGGCCTCCGTCCCACTTGGCCGCGTAGCCGTCCGCCACGTAGATCCCATGGCTGTCTTTCTGCCCCAGCGCCCAGCTGGCGGTCAGCGCCTTCAGGGTCCGGAAGGACTCCCGCAGAGGGAACTGGTCTTGGGTGTAGGCCTCCGCTTCCTCCATAACGCGCCCGCTCCAAACGGCCTCCCCGCCTCGCTCCGGCGCCTGGGCCAGCCGCCGCCGCTCCGACCGGGACGTTTCCTGATCCGGCAGGATCCAGCCGGCAGCGGAAAACCCCAGGATCACCGCGGCAAAAAGCAGCACCGTCAGCGCCGCCTGCCGGGAGGGACGGCGGTTTGCGCCTTCGGGTTTTCTTGTCTC
>CALWEC010000175.1 GCA_944376945.1 uncultured Lachnospiraceae bacterium
TGGATCCCCAGGTGGCGGAGTACTTTAACGCCCTGCTGCTGCATCCCATCTCCAAGCAGTTTATTTCCGCCATGGGAGACGTGCGGATGCACCCCATGACTTACCGGCGGTATATGTGGAAGTTTGACTATTAATTTGTTCCGACAAACAGGCGGCGGCTAGTAGGCTGCCGCCTGTTTTGATAAACATTTCCTCTCCGATTGATAGAAATCCCCCGCCATCCCCCTTAAAAAAATCCCTTAACCCCATTGCCCTCCGCCTAGGCCGGGAGTATACTGGTACCGTCCCGCTGGTTCTGGGAGGAGTGCGGCGGGGCCTTGGAAGGACTTTGCGCGGCATTCCCTGCCTGGCAGGCTGGGGATGCCGCCTGTTTGGTGAGGGAGGAAACGGTATGAAGCTTAAGAAGCGCGGTGTGGCTAAATTCCTGGTGTGCACCATTCTCGGCATTGTGCTTTTCGCGGTCAACATCCCGGCTTTGGGAAAGTCGGCTTTTTCTTGGTTTTCCAGCGCCTGCGAGGATTTTTTGGCGCCGGCCTATCCTTGGATCCTGATGGCCTTCGTGTCCGTATCCCTGGCGCTTACGGTGCTGGGCCTGGGGGAAAATCCGTTCATTCGGAACAATCCCCGTTTCAAGCGCACCTTTTATAAGAAGAAAATGCAGCTGGTGACCCTGCTGGTTTCCCTTTCGGTCCTGGTCTGCTACCAGTTTGTGCCAGTTCCCTTTCTCAACGGCCAAAGCGAAGCGCTGGTCAGCATGTGCGGGGATATGTTTGTCTTTCTGATCCTGGCCAAAATGACCCTGCCCCTGATCAGCGACTACGGCCTTTCGGAGCTTTTGGAGGTGTTCCTGCGGCCCATTATGAAGCCGCTGCTGAAGGTGCCTGGCTGCGCGGTGGTCCATATGATGGCCAGCAGCTTTGTCAGCGTGACGGCCAGCACGGTGATGGCCGGGGAGCAGTACCAGCAGGGGATCTACAACCGGCGGGAAGCGGTGACCACCATCACCTGCCTGACCATCCCCACCATGTTTGTGACCATGCTGATCTGCAACACGGTGGGCATGGAAAACCAATGGTTCCATCTGTACGTGTACATTCTGGCGGTGTGCCTGGTGGCCGGGGTGATTGTGGCCCGCCTGTTTCCCATCTGCCGGATCCCGGAAACCTACGCGGCGGAGCATCCGGCGGAGGAGGAACCGGATCACGAATCCAAAATCCATTTTGCCCTGCACCGGGCCTCGGAGCAGGCGCTGCGGGCCAAGTACGATCCGGTGGACAACTTCCTGACCATCGTGTTCAGTATGATTTCTTTTATCCCTTATATCCTGGCCTGGGGGACGGTGCTGAAGCTGATCCTGGCGTACACGGATATTATGACCATCCTGACCTATCCGTACGGCCTGTATCTGCAGCTGTTTGGCATTGCGGAGGGGACCCAGGTGGCGCCGGTGCTGGTGCTGAATTTCCTGGACGTGGTAATGCCTACGGTGGTGCTGACGGAGGTGGCGGATCCCAGCGTGGTCCTGCGGGTGCTGTGCATAACCCTAAGCCAGATGGTCTACATTGCGCCGCTGCTGCTGACCCTGGCTTCCAAGGGGCTTAGCTCCCTGGGCGAGCAGATGGGCATTTGGCTGGTGCGGGCGCTGGTGCTGGTGCCCTGCGCCGCGCTGCTGTATCCGGTGTTCTTCTAAAATGAAAACATAGGCGGGCGAAAGAAGGCCTTCTGCGCGGAATTTCGGGCGGAAGGCTTTCTTTTTGGAAAAATACAGGGAATGGTAGCCGGATGGTTGACAGGAGGCCGGATGGCTCTTATGATGAAGGCAAAATGTGTCCACACAAAATAGAGGAGGACAAATTCGGTGAAAAAACTGGCGGTAAAAGAGGGGATGACCCGGGAGGAGCAAAGGCTGGCGCTGGAGGCGGCTTCCCTTCTGGGCTTTCAGACGGAGGCGGCGGTGTTCCCGATCGCGGGGATGGACGGGGAGCTGCCCATCCCCCGGAATGAGGAAGAGCTGAGGGACCTGTTTTCCCTGCCGGAGACATTGGCAGGGCCGGGGAAAAAGTCCCGGCTGGAAGCGCCTTCCGGGCAGGAGGCGGTGGAAAAGAGGGATCCGGCCTCTTTGTTTGAGCTGGATTTCCGCAGGGAGCGGGGGCTGGAGGAGCTGTTTGGCCCCGGGCCTTTTTTGCAGGACCGGGATCTGGATTTCCTGCCGGATTCGGTGGAGGTTAAGCTGGCGCTGCCGGAAGCCCCGGACGCTTCCCTTATGACGGCGGCCTGCAACCTGGCGTTCCGCCTGGGCATGGAGACCACCGCGTATCAGGGGGGCATCCTGGCGGAGGCGGGCTGGCAGGGGAACCAGATCCTTCTGGAGAAGGGGGAAGCAGCCCGGATGGAGCTGGAAAAAGGCGAAGGCCGGATCCAGGTGCGCCTGCGGGGGCAGGGGGCGGAGTTGGAGGAGCTTTCCTCTGCCATCTGCGGGACCTTCCCTGGGACAGGCGGCTGGCGGACGTTCCGGGACGTGCTGCTGGACATGTGCGACAGCGCGGCTCTCCGCAATGGGGACGGGCAGCTGGCGGAGCTGAAGCGGCAGAAGGAGGGGCCGGAGGGAAAGGGAGAATACCGGGTCTATGGATCGCCGGATCTGACCCAGGCCCAGAAGGCGCTGTTCCCGGACGTGGCCTTTGAAAATTATAAGGCAGGGAAAAAGGCCTACGAGAGAACCTACCAGTTTCCCTGGGAGGTGGAGACGGCGGAGGGCCGGCTGGAGGAAGCGGTGTACCCGCTGCTTCAGGCAGGGGATCTCCTTCAGGTAAAAGGGGTGCTCAGCGAAGGCCGGGAGAGCCGCCGGAAGCTGGAGGCCCGTATCCGGCAGAAGGCGGAGGCCAAAGGCGCCGCGGCGGAGGCGGAGATCCTTTGCGCCTACAAGCAGGGCTTTTCCTGGCTGGACGAGTCGGTGATCCCGGCGGTGCGGGCCAAGGGGCCGGACCGGGTGGAAATCTATTTCCGGTCGTTCCTGCCGGAGGGCCAGACCCAGTGGCAGGATGAAAACGGCGCCACCCCCACCCGCATGAACCTGAAGGAGGCGGACGCGGACAAATGGTACGACCTGCCGGTCCGCTGGCTCCAGGAGCTGTATCCCATTGAGGACGTGCTGGTGCGGGAACTGGGGATCCATCGGGAGCAGGTGGTGTTCCTTCCTTATAAAGAAGAAACGGAAAACACGTACCTTTGCCGGGCCTACCGGGAGGGGGCGGTTTGCTACGAGGGGACCTTCCAGGTGCATTACACGGAGCGGCCCTATCTGGACGCCTACCCGGAGATGGGAAAGGTCCACCCGTCCACCGGGTATCTGGAGGCCTGGATCAACGGGCGGCCGGTGCTGTCCCAGCGGATCCGGACGGATCTGGAGGGAATCTGGGATACGTACCAGGCCCAGGTGCTTCCGGAGTGCGAGAGGTATATAGAGGAAAAGAACGGCGGCGTGGTGACGGCAGAGCAACAGCCCTTCTTCCAGGAACTGCGCCTGGAGATTTCCCTCAGCGAGCCGGACTATCCCGTGGGCTGCCGGGAGGATCTGCTCTCGTCTCTGGACGGGCTGCACGAGGATCTGTATTTTGTGGGCAGCGACTATTTCAAAAAGTACGGGATCCGCACGGCGGGGGTGGCGCTGGACGCGCCGGGGCTGATCCTGCCGCGGATCCATCCGAAGGAAGGACGGCCCAGCCTGCAGGTGACCCTGCTGGAAAAAACCAGGGAGAAGGCCTGCGTGGAGCGGGATGGCCGCGTGGTGGCCAGCCAGCGGGACCGGGACGGCCTTTCTTTCTGGGTTTCCGGCCTGGAAATCCGGCAGGGGAAGCTTTGGGCGGATGTGCGCGCCCAGGGCGTGGACGAGGGCTTCCAAGAAGCCTACGCCGCCCTGCTGGAGCAGGGGGCCCTGGAAATCTGCCAGGGCTGGGAAGGCGTGGGAGGCCTTCGCTTCGTAAGGGAAGACGGCAGCGGTATCGCGGAGGCCCGGATCCCGGAAGCGGAAGCGCCGGCCCAGGATCGGTCCATCGGGGAGATCGATTTCCATGAGCGGGAGGTCATCGGCTACGAGCAGTACCGGGAGATTGTGGAGCAGCTGAAGCGGGTACCGGGACTGGAGGTGTTCCGGACGGCCCGTTCCTACGCGGGCCGGGAACTTTTTGGCGTCCGGCTGGCGCCCCGGCGGGAAGGGTACGTTTCCTGGACCAAGCGGCTGACCCAATGCCCGACCCTGCTGATCAACGCCCGGCACCACGCCAACGAGGTTTCCAGCACCAACGCTGCCTTTATGCTGCTGAAAAAGCTGCTGACGGAAGCGGATTTCCGGGAGCTGCCGGAGAAGCTGAACCTGGTACTGGTCCCCATGGAAAATGTGGACGGGGCGGCCATCCACTATGAGCTGCAGAAGGAGCATCCCTGCTGGAAGTACCATGTGGCCCGGTTCAACGCGGTGGGCAAGGAGTTCTTCCAGGATCATTTCCTTCCGGACACCCTCCACCAGGAAGCCATGGGCCTGACCCGGCTGTACCGGCGGTATCTGCCGGATGTGGTGGTGGACAACCACGGCGTCCCCAGCCACGAGTGGGAACAGCAGTTTTCCGGCTATACGCCGCCGGCCTTTAAGGGCTTTTGGCTGCCCCGGGCGCTGCTGTACGGGTATTTCTGGTACGTGACGGACCAAGGGTATGAGGGGAATTACGCCCTGGGGAAGGAGATGGAGGACCGGATCGCAGAGGCCATCAACCAGGATCCAGAGATGGCGGCGTGGAACCAGGAATGGCGGGGCCAGTTTGAAAAGTATGCCCATGCCTGGCTGCCCCGGCTTTTCCCGGCGGAATACTACAAGAACATGATCAACTACTGGACCCCGTATTCGTACAAGCCTACCCATTCCTACCCGGCCCTCCGCTTCCCGTGGATTACCGCGGTATCCTATACCAGCGAGGTGGCGGACGAAACGGCCCAGGGGGATTACCTGTACCTGTGCGCCAGGGCCCATGCGGCCCACGATGAGGCCACCATCCGGATGCTGATGGAGGCGGAAAACGTTTACGCCTGCCAGGCAGAATGCCGGAAGGGAGAAACCAAGGCGGTGTTCCAGCGGCTTCGGCCGGTTCGCGTAAACCAGGTGTGACGGAAATCCGCCCTCCCCAGGGCGGGGCGGACGGGAGACAAGGGAAGGGCCCGGCGCGGGGCTGCAAAAGCAGCCGGGCGCCGGGCCCTTCTGTATGTGCATGAGTGTATTCGTGTTCTTTTTGTGATGCAACAAAAACGGGTTTCAAAC
>CALWEC010000176.1 GCA_944376945.1 uncultured Lachnospiraceae bacterium
CCGGGAAGGCAACGGCGGCGTGGTGCTTATTGGCTCCCACATTCAAAAAACCACCCGGCAGATGGAGGCTTTGAGAAAGTCTCCCTGCGCCTTGGGCTGGATCCCCTTCGACGCCCACCGGGTGTGGGAGAACGGCGGGCTGGAGGCGGAAGCGCGCCAGGCGGCGGAGCAGGCGGAGGCTTGTATCCGCCGGGGGCAGACGGCGGTAATCTACACCAGCCGGGATCTGGTACAGCCGGAAGAGGCGGATCCGGAGGCGATGCTGGAGGCCTCGGTGCGGATTTCCGAGGCGGTGACCAGCGTGATTGCCCGGCTGGCGGTAAAACCGGCGTTCCTGGTGGCCAAAGGAGGGATTACCTCCAGCGACGTAGGAACCAAGGCCTTGAAGGTCCGGAAGGCCCGGGTGATGGGACAGATTGCTCCGGGGGTCCCGGTTTGGAGGACGGGGCCGGAGAGCAAATTTCCAGGGATGCCCTATGTGATCTTTCCGGGGAATGTGGGCGGAGAGGATACGCTGCGGGAGGTGGTGGAAAAATTGTTTGCCAGCGGTCCTGGTTCTGTGCTATGATAAAAAATGTCCCGGCTATCGGGACACAGAACAAAAAAGAGGAGCGTGGTAACAGTGGCGGTATTCAAACCTTTTGCGGCGGTCCGGCCGGTTCCGGAGCTGGCGGAGCGGGTGGCGGCCCTTCCCTACGATGTTATGAACCGGGAAGAGGCTTGGCAGATGGCGGAGGGAAATCCCTACTCCTTCCTGCATGTGGACCGGGCGGAGATCGACCTGGATCCTTCCGTGGATCCCTACGATCCGCAGGTATACCGGAAGGCGGCGGACAACCTGGAGGGGATGATCCGGCAGGGGATCCTGCGTCAGGATGCCCAGCCCTGCTTTTATCTGTACCGCCAGGTGATGGATGGGCGTGCCCAGACCGGCGTGGTAGGCTGCGCTTCCATCGACGATTATCTGGAAAACCATATTAAAAAGCACGAGCTGACCCGGGAGGAAAAGGAGCAGGACCGGATCCGCCATGTGGACGTCTGCGGCGCCCATACCGGCCCTATTTTCCTTACCTGCCGCCCCCAGAAATGGCTGGACCAAGCGGTGGCGGCCTGGAGCCGGGAGCATGCGCCGGTGTACGATTTTACGGCGGAGGACGGCATCCGGCATACGGTATGGGTGGTGGACGACCCGGAGACCATAGAGAAAATGGAGGAGGCCTTTGGGGAAATCCCCGATTTCTACATTGCGGACGGGCATCACCGGGCGGCCTCGGCGGTGAAGGTAGGCCAAATGCGCCGGGAGCGCCAGGGGGCCTGTACCGGGGAGGAAGCCTTCCTGTTTTTCCTGGCGGTCCTGTTTCCCAGCGACCAGCTTTCCATTTTGGACTACAACCGTGTGGTGACGGACCTGGGAGGGCTTACGGAAACGGAGTTTTTGCGGAAGGTGGAAGAGCGGTTCCAGGTGGCTCCCCTGGAGGGCATGGCCCGTCCGGAGGAAAAGCATACCATACATCTGTATCTGGGCGGCCGCTGGTACCGCCTGCAGGCTAAGGACGGCACCTTCCGCCAGGAGGATCCGGTAGAGCGGCTGGATGTTTCCATCCTTCAGCGGAACCTGCTGGCGCCGGTCCTGGGTATCGAGGATCCCCGGACGGATCCGCGGATTCAGTTTGTAGGAGGCGTCCGCGGGCTGGAGGAACTGGTGCGGCTGGTGGACGCCGGCATGGGAGCGGCCTTTGCCATGTACCCTACCACCTTGGAGGACCTTATGGACATCGCGGACAGCGGGAATATTATGCCTCCCAAGTCCACCTGGTTTGAACCCAAGCTTCGCAGCGGGCTGTTTGTCCATCCCCTGTAACCTAAAGCACGGAGAGGGGCCGGAACGGGAAATCCGGATTTCCCGGAAATTTCCCTTGCATCCTCTCCGGGAACGTGCTATACTATGGACACTTAGGTCATAAGACTAACTTGTATTTGCAAAATAGGATTTCATGCGTTAAGTGTTCCATGGATGGGGAGTTGCCACGGAAACGAAAAGCCTGTCTTACGGTATGGAATCCGCACCCGTTGCAGAGAAGATACAGTATGTTTGCCTTGCAATTCCCCGTATTCGTCTAGAAAACGGGGATTTTTTACTTCTGGCGCCGGAAGGCGGGCCTGCCCTGGGCCGCCGTCCCGCGGGTGTAAATGTCCGGACAGGCAGAAAAGAGGCACAGAAAAATGGTAGACAGAAAAAAAGTGGAAGAAGCGGTACGGCTGTACCTGGAAGGGATCGGGGAGGACGTAAACCGGGAGGGGCTGCTGGAAACGCCGTCCCGGATCGCCCGCATGTGCGAGGAAGTATACGGCGGCATGGAGGAGGATGCGGAGACCCACCTGTCCAAACAATTTACGGTGGATAACAACGAGCTGGTGCTGGAGAAGGACATTACGTTTTACTCCATGTGCGAGCACCATCTGCTGCCCTTCTACGGGAAGGCCCACATCGCTTATATCCCCAACGGCCGGGTGGTAGGCCTGAGCAAGCTGGCCCGCACGGTGGAGGTGTTTGCCCGCCGGGCTCAGATTCAGGAAAAAATGACCTCTCAGATCGCGGACGCCCTGGAGAAGAACCTGCATCCCCAGGGGGTGATGGTGGTGGTGGAGGCGGAGCACACCTGCATGACCATGCGGGGCATCAAGAAGCCCGGCAGCAAAACCGTGACCACGGTGGTCCGGGGCGCGTTCCAGGAGGACTGGAACAGGCAGAAGATGGTGATGGACCTGATCCGGGGGTAACCCTGGGGGAAAGGATGGGAATATGGAACGGGTGAATCGGATTTGGAATCATCCGCTGTACCAGGAAAATTTCCGGCTGCTTCTCTCCTTGGAGGCGGACCGGAAATTTTGCCGTCATGGGCTGGAACACAGCCTGGACGTGGCCCGGCTGGCCTGCCTGTACGAGTGGGAGGCGGGCCGGAAGCCGGACCGGGAGGTAATCTACGGGGCCGCCCTGCTCCACGACTTGGGGCGGGCGGCCCAGTACCGGCAGAAAATCCCTCACGAGGAGGCCAGCTGCCAGCTGGCGGCGCGGATCCTGCCGGACTGCGGGTACAGCGAAGCGGAACAACAGGAAATCCTGGAGGCCATCGGCAGCCACCGGGGTCGCCAGGGCCGGGAACTTCCGGAAACAGCCAGCGATCCGGAAACCGCCTGCGGCCAGGCCAGCGGCCCGGAAACCGCCTGCGGCCAGGCCAGCGGTCCGCAAATCGCCTCCGGCCGGAGGCTGGCGGCCCTGCTGTACCGGGCGGACAAAGCGTCCCGGTGCTGCTTTGCCTGCCCGGCGGAGCCGGAGTGCAGCTGGAGCCAGGAAAAGAAAAACCTGCAAATCGAAGGCTGAACGTCGGCGGAAGCCGGAGGGAAATGGGGATGCGGATTGGAAACAGAGAATTTGACACAGCGCGGGGCGCGTACATCATGGGGATCCTCAACGTGACGCCGGATTCCTTTTCGGACGGCGGACGGTGGAACCGGCTGGACGCGGCCCTGGCCCACGGGGAGGCCATGGTGCGGGAAGGGGCGGACATCCTGGATGTGGGAGGGGAATCCACCCGGCCCGGGTACCAGGCTGTCCCGGCGGAGGAGGAAATCCGGCGGGTGGTCCCGGTGATCCGGGCCCTCAAGGAGCGGCTGGATGTGCCGGTTTCCGTGGATACCTGGAAGGCGCAGGTGGCGGAAGCGGCCCTGGAGGCCGGCGCAGACCTGGTCAACGATATTTGGGGGCTGAAGGGCGACCCGGACATGGGGCGGGTGATTGCCGCCCACGGGGCGGCCTGCTGCCTGATGCACAACCGGGAGAAGGCAGAGTACCGGGAGCTGATGCCGGACATCCTGGAGGACCTGCGGAGCTCCCTGGAGCTGGCGGCGCAGGCGGGAATCCCCCGGGACCGGATCCTGCTGGATCCGGGCATCGGCTTTGCCAAAAACCGGGAGCAGAACCTGGAGGTGCTGCGGAACCTGGGGCAGCTGCGGGCGCTGGGCTTCCCGGTGCTCTTGGGGACGTCCCGGAAGTCGGTGATCGGCCAGACGCTGGATCTGACGGCGGACCAGCGGGTGGAGGGCACCCTGGCCACCTCGGTGCTGGGCCTGGTTCAGGGCTGCGCCTTTTTCCGGGTTCACGATGTGAAAGAAAACTGGCGGGCCATCCGCATGGCGGAGGCCATTGGGTATTACGGAGGGGATTATGGATCGGATACACATTAAGAATCTGGAGATTTTCGCCCATCACGGGGTATTCCCGGAGGAAAACGCCCTGGGGCAGAAGTTTGTGGTTTCCGCCACGCTGTACACGGACACCCGGGCGGCCGGGCGGAGCGACGACCTTACCCAGTCCATCCACTATGGGGAGGTGAGCCAGCAAATCCAAAATTTTGTGGCGGGCCATACCTTCCAGCTGCTGGAACGGGTGGCGGAAGCGCTGGCGGAGGAGCTGCTTTTGACCGTCCCCCGGCTGGAGCAGGTGGATTTGGAAATCCAAAAGCCCTGGGCCCCGGTGGGGCTGCCGCTGGAGACGGTTTCCGTGGAAATTTCCCGGGCCTGGCACACGGCTTACGTGGCCCTGGGCTCCAACCTGGGAGACCGGGAGGCGTATCTGAAGGGAGCGGTGCAGGCGCTGGCGGAAACCCGCGGCTGCCAGGTGGAAAAGGTCTCCTCCTTCCGGGATACGGCCCCCTATGGCTATACCCAGCAGGGCGAATTCCTAAACGGCTGCCTGCGGCTGCGCACCCTGCTGCCGCCCCTGGAGCTGCTGGACCGCCTTCACGAGATCGAACAGGCGGCCGGCCGGGAGCGCAAGATCCACTGGGGCCCCCGCACGCTGGATCTGGACATGATCCTGTATGACGGCCAGGTGATCGACCTGCCGGAGCTGACGGTTCCCCACCGGGATATGCAGAACCGGGATTTTGTCCTGTATCCCATGGAGGAAATCGCCCCCTGGGTGCGGCATCCGGTGCTGGGCAAGACCATGCAGGAATTGGCGGAGGCGCTGCGGGCCGCGGAACCCCGTGCGTAAAACGCCGCGGGCCGCCGAACCACGCGCGTAAAACGCGGCCGGCCGGAAAGCGTTTGCCCGCGCCTATTCGCCGGAGCGGGTCTCCGTCCCTTCCAGCGGCAGCGTAAAGGTAAAGACCGCTCCCTCCCGGTGGTTGCGGGCCTCAATGGCCCCGCCGTGGGCCGTGACAATGGTTTTGCAGATGGAAAGGCCGATGCCCATGCCCTTGGCGGCATCCCGGCTCTGGTTTTCCCGGGAACTGTCCCCGTCGAAAATAGTAGCCAGCCGGTCCGGGTCAATGCCTACCCCAAAATCGTACACGGAAAAGCAGACAAAGCCGTTCTGGGTAAAAATCCGGCATTCAATGGGCTTCTGGCTGTGGGAATGGCGGAGGGCGTTTTCCATCAGGTTGATCAGCACCTGCTCAATGAGGGTGGGATCCATGGGGGCCAGAATCAGTTCGTCCGGCATGGTAACCTGGACGTTGGCGTCCGGAATCCGCTTTTTCAGCCGGGTTATGGCCTCCGCCATTACCTCCTCCACCGCCTCCACCGTCTTGGTGATTTTGGCGTCGCCGTTTTCGCTGATGCGGGTGATGGACAGCAGGTTTTCCACCATATTCAAGAGCCACTCCCCGTCCTCGTGGACATTTTGGATCAGCTGGCGCTTTTCCTCCTCCCCCAGGGCGGCGCCGTTTTCCAGGTAGGTGGCGCTGGCGCCGATAATGCCGGTGAGAGGCGTCCGCAGGTCATGGGAGATGGCCCGCAGCAGGTTGGCCCGCATCCGCTCCTTTTCCGCCTCCATCAGCATCTGCTCCCGCTCCCGGTTCAGCCGGGTCTGCTCGGAAAGATGGGTGGTGGTGGTGCTGGTAATCAGCGTAATGGCCAGCATGCCGATAAAGGTCAGCGGGTAGCCGGCCAGGGAAAAGTTCAGGGAAAAAAACGGGTAGGTAAAGAAAAAATTCACCGCGATGACGCTGGCCACCGAGGCGGCGATCCCCCAGAAATACCCGCTGGTATTCCGGGCGATGGTGACAATGGCCAGCATATACAAAATGGCAATGTTTACCGTGTTGTTGGCCAGGCTGCGGTAGAGGAAGGCCACCGCGGAGGCAGCCAGCAGGGAACCGGCGGTAACGGCCAAATCCCGCAGGAACCGGCTGCGGGATTTTGAGGTTTGGGGCAGCGTCATGGGACAGTCTCCTTTTCATGGAAAAGCCCCCAACCGGGGGCTTCGCGGGGGCTACAGGCGGGCGGCGGCCAGGGCCAGCAGCATATTTTGGCGGGTGACGCGGAACAGCTCCGAATCCCCGGTGACCCGCTGGATTTCCTCCAGGGCTTCCTCGTAGGTGGAAACCGCGTACTCATACCGGGAAGCCCGGTAGTACAGGTCGGCCAGGGCCGCCAGGGCCGCGCCGTAGCCCACATCCGCCGGATCCTGGCTATGCCGGGCCCGGGCCAGCTCCAAGGCTTCCTTCTGCCACTCCAAGGCCTGGCCGTACTGTTCCTGCTGCTGGCAGAGGCGGCTTAAGGTTTCCAAAGCGGCTGCCCGCTCCTCGCTGGCCTCCATGGCGTGCTCCCGGCAGAAACGCTCCGCCTTCTGGGCGTAGTCCAGGCCCGGCTCGGTGTGACCGGCTTCCAGGCAGGCGGAAGCGGCGTTCTGCAGCAGGGTAACGTAGAGGCCGGCTTGGCCATAGCCCATCCGCTCCGCCATGGCCAGGGCGCTGGCGGCGGTGGGAAGGGCCTCCGCCGGGCGGCCAGCCTTCCGGTACAGTTCGGTCAGCTCGTTGGTCAGGGTCAGGGCCGCCTGGGAATCCGGCTGGGCCTGGTCCAGGCAGCCTTTTAACAGGGACTCCGCTTTCTCCCAGTCTTTCTGGGCAAGCAGCTGGTCCAGCTGCTGAAAAACATCGGACAGATTCATTGCGTTTGCTTCCTTTCTATTTCCAAATGGGACGGCTTGTCCTCCCCAGTGTAACACGGAAAGGGAAGAAAAGCAAATCCAAATGGGTCGCGCCCTTGGGAGGCGGGCCAGGGGAAAAAGAACAGACAGAGGAGGAGAAGATTGAAGGCAGAACAGAGGAAGGCAGAAGAAGGCGGGATCCGGCGGAGCGCCGGGCGGCTGGCAGGAGGCTTTTTCCTGATGCTAGCCCTGTCCATTGCGGCCCAGCTGGGCCTGCAGCTTTTGCTGCGGGCGGTCTGGCCGGAAGCCCTGGAGCGGGAGGGCAGCACCTGGGCGCTGGTGCTGATCCAGTATGGGGTGGGCATCCCGGCGGTGCTTTTATGCGCCGGCCGCCTGCCAGCCCGGACGCCGGAGCGGCAGCGTTTTTCCGCCGGGCGGCTGGGAGAGTATTTTCTGGCAGGGTATGCCCTCCTGTATCTGGGAAACCTGGCAGGCACCCTGCTGAGCCAGTGGATTTCCGCCCTGCTGGGCCACGCGGTTTCCAATCCGGCGGCGGAGCTTTCCGCCGGGTCTTCTCTGTGGATGAACCTGGCGCTGGTTTCCGCCTTGGCGCCGTTGGCGGAGGAGTTCCTGTTCCGGAAGCTATTGCTGGAGCGGCTGCTTCCCTTTGGGGAAAAGGGGGCGGTGATGGTCTCCGCCCTGGCCTTTGGCCTGTTTCACGGAAACCTGTACCAGTTTTTCTACGCCTTTGGGGTAGGGGTGATTCTGGGGCTGGCCTATGTGCGCAGCGGCCGCTTCTGGTTTCCGGTGTTGCTCCACATGGGATTTAACTTTATGGGAAGCGTGGCGGCCCTGTGGGTGCTGGGCTCCGGCCAGCCGGCGGCGCTGCTGCTCTATCTGACGGGGCTGCTGTCCTTGGTGGCGGCGGGGTTGGCGTTTTTGCTGGCGGACCGGGCCTGCTTCCGGTTCCGGGCTTCCGTGTCGGACGTGCCGGGCGGCCAGTGGCGGCGGGCCTTTTTGCAAAGCCCTGGTACCTGGCTGTTCCTGCTGGGGTGCGGGACGCTGTTTGCCCTTAATCTCCTTTGATTTTTTCCCGCAGCCTTCCGTTGACGGCCTCCCGCGCCAGGCAGTAGAGGATGGAGCAGAGAGGGACGCCCAGAAGCATGCCCAGCACGCCCCCTACGCTGCCGCCTAGGGTAATGGCGGCCAGCACCCAGAGGCTGGGCAGGCCGATGGATTTTCCCACGACCCGGGGATAAATCCAGTCCCCCTCCAGCTGCTGGAGCACCAGGATAAAAATCACAAACCAGAAGGCCTGGGAAGGGCTTTCCATAAAAATCAGCAGGGCGCCGACGGCGGTGCCCAGGAATGCGCCGACCACAGGGATTAGGGCCGTAAAGCCCACCAGGGCGGAGACCATGGGGGCATAGGGAAAGCCCAAAAGCAGCATGCCCAGGTAGCAGAGGCCGCCGATGGCCAGGGCCTCCGCGCACTGTCCGGCTACAAAGCGGGAGCAGACCTGGTAGGAAAGGGCGGAGAGGGAAAAAATCCGCTCCACCGCCGCCTCCGGCAGGATGGCCAGCAGGATTTTTTTGGCCTGATAGGAAAGGGTCTCCTTGCTGTACAGCATGTAGAGGGCAAAGGTAAAGCCAAAGACCAGGTTGACAAAGCCGTGGACCAGGGAACCGGCTAGGCTGACGGCGCCGCCTACCGCCCCGGCCAGGGAGGCGTCCTCCCCCTGGGAAAACAGGGCGGCCAGCAGCTCCTCCCGCTGTGCCTCGCTCAGGGAAAGCCGCTCCAGAAACCGGGGGGACAGGCCCCATTTCCCCAGAAAAGAAACGGAAGCGTCCCGCAGCTTCTCCAGATAGCCAGGCAGCACCTGGGCCAGGGAAAGGGCGGAGGAGCGGAGCTGGGGCAGGATTAACAGCAGGAGCAGCAGAAGAAGGCCTACGGTAAACAGCAGGCTAAGGGCGATGGCCAGGGGACGGCGGATTTTCCGGAAAAAGCGGCTGTCCCGGCCGGGCAGCCGGGGGAAAACCCGCTCCTCCAGGGCGGTCAGAGGGACGTTGAGCACAAAGGCAAGGCCGAAGCCGATGAGAAGCGGGGAAAGGACGTCCAGGCCCCAGGCGATGCCCCGGGCCACAGCTCCCAGGTTTTGGAGCCCCAGGTACAGAACGACGGTGTAGGTAATCAGCCGCAGCAGCGTGCGGACGGTTTGCCGGTGAAAATCCAACATGCCATGCCCCCTGCCCGCGCCCGGGGCGCGTCCACCGGCCGCGGGGATTTTCTTTTACCGGTACCGTAGCAGATTCCGGCCGCCGCGTCAACGGGGCATTGGCCGCAGGAAACGACAAGCCGCCGGGAGCGGCGGGGCGCGGGAACCAGGCAGGCCGCCGGAGCCGCCGGGAGCGGCGGGGCCCGCGGGAAAAGGAGAAGAACGTGCAGGAAGAAACCCACTATGTCTATATCCTCCGCTGCCGGGACGGCAGTCTTTATACCGGCTGGACAACCCATCTGCCGGAGCGGGTCCAGGCCCACAACCAGGGGAAGGGGGCCAAATATACCCGGAGCCGCCGGCCGGTGGAGCTGGTCTACTGGGAGCGCTATGGGGACAAAAGCCAAGCCCTGCGGCGGGAGCGGGCGATCAAAGCCATGCCCCGGGAGCGGAAGCTAGCGCTGATTGAAGAGGGAGGCCTCCCCCAATCTTAAGAAAATCTTCGGTTGTCCCCAAGGGAAGGCTGTGTTATATTCTAAGTGTACTAGTTGCATTAGTACACTTAGAATGGAAGGGAAGGAGGAAGCGGATGTTCCAGATAGATGTCATGAGCCGGAAAC
>CALWEC010000177.1 GCA_944376945.1 uncultured Lachnospiraceae bacterium
GGGCTGGGCAACCAGTTCCTGGCCAACATCCGGGAGGTGGACGCCATTGTCCATGTGGTGCGCTGCTGAAAAATTGGTGCGGAATTGGTGCGGAGGACATCCCCCGAAACCCGGAAATCCTCGAAAATACGAAAAAAATTAAGGAGATAGAACGAAGTATGAAATTAGGTATCGTCGGCCTTCCCAATGTGGGGAAGAGCACTTTGTTTAACTCACTGACCAAGGCGGGCGCAGAATCCGCCAACTATCCCTTCTGCACCATCGACCCCAACGTAGGGGTGGTGTCCGTGCCGGATTTCCGCCTGGGCCTGCTGGCCAACCTGTACAACTCCCGCAAGGTGACGCCCGCCGTCATCGAGTTTGTGGATATTGCCGGCCTGGTCAAAGGGGCCAGCAAAGGCGAAGGGCTGGGCAACCAGTTCCTGGCCAACATCCGGGAGGTGGACGCCATTGTCCATGTGGTGCGCTGCTTTGACGATGCCAACGTCATCCACGTGGACGGCAGCGTGGATCCCATCCGGGATATTGAAACCATCAACCTGGAGCTGATTTTTGCCGACCTGGAAGTGCTGGAACGGCGCATCTCCAAAACCGCCCGCAGCGCTATGAACGACAAGTCCCTGGCGGCGGAGCTGAAAACCCTGAAGAAGCTTCAGGCCCTCCTGGAGGAAGGCAAGGAAGCCAAAATGCTGGAGCCGGAGGACGAAGACGAGGCCGCCTTTATCGCCACCCTGAACCTTCTGACCAGCAAACCGGTGATCTACGCCGCCAACGTGACGGAGGACGATCTGGCGGACGATGGCGCCTCCTGCCCGTACGTCCAGAAGGTCCGGGCCTTTGCCAAGGAGGAAGGAAGCCAGGTGTTCGTCATCTGCGCCCAGATCGAGGAGGAGATCGCGGAGCTGGAGGACGACGAAAAGAAAATGTTCCTGGAGGATCTGGGGCTCAGTGAATCCGGTCTGGAAAAGCTGATTGCCGCCAGCTACGACCTGCTGGGCCTGATCAGCTACCTGACCGCCGGGGAACAGGAGACCCGGGCCTGGACCATCAAAAAAGGCACCAAGGCCCCCCAGGCCGCCGGCAAGATCCATTCGGATTTTGAGCGGGGCTTTATCCGGGCGGAGGTGGTCAACTACCAGGAGCTGCTGGACGCCGGCACCTACGCGGCTGCCCGGGAAAAGGGCCTGGTGCGCCTGGAAGGAAAGGACTATGTGGTACAGGACGGCGATGTGATCCTGTTCCGGTTCAACGTATAAAAACCCCAAGGAGGAAAAAGACATGAGCGATCCCAAAAACGATCTGCGCCCCCTGCCCAATGGAGACTGCCCGGACGGGGAGGATTTGATCTTGACCCTGGAGCTGGACGACGGCACCATCCTGGAGTGCTCCGTGCTGACCATTTTCCCGGTGGACGGCCGCCAGTACATTGCCCTTCTGCCGGAGGGCGCCGATGAGGAAGACGGCGATATCTATTTCTACCGCTACCAGGAAACGCCGGAAGGCGAGCCGGTCCTGAGCAGCATTGAAACCGACGAGGAATTTGACGCGGTGCTGGACCGCTACGATGAAATTTTAGACGAGGCCGAGTACGACCAGCTGGTGGCCGCGGACGGGGAGGACGAATAAAAAAGGCCTGGGCCTGCCGCCCGGCCAATCCAATCCAGACACAACGATTTAGGCGGATACCGATTTCTCTTCTCGATATCCGCCTCTTAAAATGCGTTGTCCATGGGACTATCCTCCTTTGTTCCTGCAACAACTTGTTCCCCTATTCAGTTTTCCTTTCTTTCCGCTTCCTTACCGCAATCGTTCTTATGTTTCCTTCTATCTGCCGAATGTTGTTTTTGTGATCTGTGGTTTTGGTTCTTCGCGTTCAGATTCTTCCTTTTGGCATTTCCTTCTGATTGCTACTTCAAAAGCTGCTTCCCTTTCCACTGCTTCCGAAATAAAATCTTAAAAGATTTCCCCTGGAATCCTTTTTAAGGAATCTGCCCTCCGGCTCCTTCCTCTGTGCTTCCCCCTGATCCACTCTTCACGAAACACTTTTATCATCCGACTTTTCTTACGGATAAGTACTTTGGGAAAGTCTATAATGAAAATGTACCTTGGTACATTTGTTCCGCCCTATGCGGAACGAAAGCTTATGTTTTCGGTGGTCCGTACCTCCTTCTTTCCAGATTCATCAAAAGCTTTCGGGAATCTTTTGGTATCTGGGATACCCTTTCTTCTCTCTTCTTTTGATGGTTCCAGTATACACCGGTTCTCTCTATTTGTCAATCACTTTTTCGCATTTTTTTCTTTATTTTTTCAACTTATCTTTTGTCTATATTGTATCTAATTTTTTGATCAATTCCATACAATTATTTCATTTCTTCTCCCGGATCTTTCGGTAAATACGAAGACACCGCTGGTACTCTTCCTCAGTCACCGGATGCAGGCTGAAACGGGTCCGTTGGACTAGGCGGGCCAGCTGCTCCAGCTCCTGCTGCGTGACCCCTTGGGCCTGGGGCCCTGCCGCCTCCCCAAAGCCTGGTTCCAAAATAGACAGAGGTTTTCCCCCCTTCGACAGCACCCGCTGGACCTCCTCCCCCAAGGCCAGCAGCGCCTTCCGCCGGTCCGGATCTTCCATCCGGCGCCTTCTTTTTTCCTGGAGGCGGCGGTACCCCCAAACGGCCGCGGCCAAGGCAGCCAGCGGCAGAAACGCCAAAAGCAGCGGCATCCAGCGGAACGTCTGCTCTGGATCCCCCTCCATAGCTTGGCTTTCCGGCGGCGCGCTCTCCCCCTCCGGTTCCCTCTGTTCCGATTCCGGTTCCGTCTCTTCCGCCGTTTCCTCCGGCAGCCGCGTCTCCTCCTCCGGCTCTGTCTCCGGTTCCTCCTGGGGCAGGGTCTCCCAGGACGGCTCTTCTCTGGACGGCTCTTCCTCTTCCGCCGGGGCGGTATCGGACAGATAGGGAGGCGTTGCCTCCACCGGGCACCAGGTCAAACCGTCCCGGTATACTTCCGTCCAGGCGTGGGCATTCTGATCCGTAATCCAGGCCGTCCAGGTGCCGTCCCCGTTGTCCTGGAAATTTTCCGGGAAGGCCACATACCCTTCCACATACCGGGCCGGGACGCCCCAAAGCCGGAACATAACCGTGGCGGCGGACGCGAAATGGGTGCAGTATCCCCGGCCGCTGTAAAACAGGAAATGTTCCACAAACCCTCGCCCTTCCGGGACGCTTCCGGGAGTCAGGGTATAGTCCCCGTACCAATCCAGATAGGACTGCACCTGTTCCGCCATCTCCGCCAGGTCTCCGGACTGGGGGCGGCGCTCCTCCCAGGATTCCCAGGAAAAGGAATCCGGTACCTGCAGGTAATGCCGCCGGACATATTCCCGGTAGGTTTCCTCTGCCTGGCCTGCGTCCGCCGGCAGAAGTTGTCCCAGATCCGGCATGGCATAGCAGGGGAACGTATCCTCCTGGCTGTCCCAGCGCCGCAGATACTGGTCGCTGACCAGACGCGTGTCCTCCGGCACCTCCGCCCCGTAAGGGACATACAGATACTGGGAAGCCGCGTCATACAGATGTACCGTCACCTGGCATTCCTTTGCCCGGGACTGGCCCAGGGAATCCACCGGAAGCTGCCAGACCTCCTCCGGGGAAAGCCCAGTCTCCTCCTCCAGCAGGGAAGAAGGCAGGGTCTCCCAGGACGTGCCGGTATACTGGCTTCCCACATATGCCTTCAGATACAGAGGTTCCGTAGGCTGCTCCTCCACCGTCACCGTCAAGGCCACGGTGCCGGTGTTGGCCCGGTCCCCCTGGTTTTCCAGATTGCCGCCGCTGATGCCGCCGGCATGGACGCTGCCGCCCAGCAGGGCGTCCCAGTCCGCCGCCTCCTCCAGCCGGGCCCGGATCCAGGTTTTTATCCCGCCGGCTCCGCCCTCCAGGATCCCCTGGGTCCGGGGGAAAAGGGACGTGGAACAGACCGCCAGGGCCAGGGCCAAAACCGCCGCCGAACCAAGGAAGGCGCCCCAGGATGCCCGGCAGAATATCCAGCGGTGGATTCCGGCTGTACTGCGCAGCCCCCGGCTACCGCCGGCGCTCCACCACAGGAACACCGCCGCCAGATACCAAAGAGCCCCGTATCCTTCCGGAACCACCCCCACCGAAAAAAAGGAAACCAGCTCCAAGCCCATCAGCACATGGGCCAAGGCCAGGGAGCTAAGCCGGAACAAAAAGAACCCGCACCAGAACAGGAGGATGCCGGCCAGCACAATCAGGAAGATCTGGCAGCTTTCCTCCAGCAGGGCCGCCTGCCGCGCCTGGGAAAGCCCTTCCAGTTCCGGCATTTCCGGCCCTGCCTTCCACTGTTTAAAATACCAGTTAAAATAATCGATCCAGTTGGCCGCCGTCTGGCGGGCCCCCAGGGAGACCGGTTCCCAGAACCCATACAGCGCAAGCCCCGAGGCAGCGGCCCCGCCCAAGGCCAGCCACCCAGCTGCCACCGGAAGGCAGCACAGGCCGGCGGACAAAAGCGAAAACCCGGCAATGACGCCCCACAGGATCCCAGAGGAGAAAGGCAGGTCCAGTTCCTCCGCGCCAAAAAACAGGATGCCGGAAACCAGCCCTGCCAGCAAGATCACCTG
>CALWEC010000178.1 GCA_944376945.1 uncultured Lachnospiraceae bacterium
CACCGCCTCCAGCAGCACCGCCGCGTCGGCGGTGGAGATTTCCCCGGCGCTGTGGTCCAGGATAACCCGTTCCTCAAAAGGCATATCGCCTTCGGTCAAGGTGACCAGGTTGGTCCGCAGGGCAATGTCCGTATCCTTCATGGGGACGCCGATGCTTAAGGCTTCCAAGGGCGACCGTCCTGTATAATATTCCCGGGGATTGTAGCCCAGCACCGCCAGGTTGGCCGTGTCGCTGCCCGGCTTCATCCCTTCCGGGATGGTGCGGGACAGGCCGATCTCCGATTTTTGCGCCAGGGCGTCCAACTCCGGCGTACGGGCATATTCCAGGGGGGTCTGGCCGCCTAGCTCATCCAACGGTTCATCGGCCATGCCGTCCCCCAAAATAACAACATATTTCATAACGCTTTTCCTTCTCCTCTATGCCTGTACCCGGATCCGGCCCCGCACCCCGCCCAGGGCCGCGGAGGCCTCCGCGAATTTTTCCTCGCTGATCACGGGAGTCAAATACCCAATCTCCCCGTCCACGCCGGCGTCTACCAGAATGCCCTGGCCGAAGGCCCGGGCCAGCTCCTCCTCCCGGGAGGCGTCTCCCGCTGCCCGCACCAGGAACTGCTTTTCCCAGGATCCTACGTCCGAAAGGGCCTGCTTTTCCGCGTCCCAGCCTGCATACACATTCTGGTGCCGGAACCGCAGGGCGCACAGGATGTCCGCCGTCACCGCGCTGGCGGTGGCGTGGGAACCGGCGCCCCGGCCGTAAAACATTACATCGTCCACCATATTGCCGTGGACCATAATGGCGTTGAACACATCGCACACCGCGAACAGCGGGTGCCCAGGCTTCACCAGGCCCGGCGCCACCATGGCGTATACATGGCCGTTCTCCTT
Organism: uncultured Lachnospiraceae bacterium; assembly: GCA_944376945.1. Taxonomy (GTDB): domain Bacteria; phylum Bacillota; class Clostridia; order Lachnospirales; family Lachnospiraceae; genus Pseudolachnospira. Next base: position 886 of record CALWEC010000178.1, read on the forward strand.
CCGGCTGCTGGCCAGCAGCTTAATGGACCAGCCCAGCTTGGCCGCGTAGCGGAAATCCTCTTTGGTGATGCCGGTAATCCCTTCCGTAGGGATGTCCGCGAAATCCACCCTCCGGCCCAGCATCAGGGAGCTTAAAATGGCGATCTTCCGGCAGGCGTCAAAGCCTTCCACATCCGCCTCCGGCTTCCGCTCCGCGAAGCCGTTGTCCTGGGCTTCCCGCAGGGCGTCCTCAAAGGAACTGCCCTCCTGGGCCATTTTGGTAAGGATATAATTGGTGGTGCCGTTTAAGATGCCGGTAATCTCCTCCACGTCGTCCGCGCAGAGGCTGCGCAGCAGCGGCCGGATAATGGGGATGCCGCCTCCCACGCTGGCTCCAAAAAAGAAATTGACGCTGTTTTCCCGCGCCACCCGCAGAAGCTCTGTCCCGTGCTGGGCTACCAATTCCTTGTTGGAGGTAGCAACGCACTTCCCCGCCTCCAGAGCCCTGCGGACAAAGGTAAACGCCGGTTCCAGGCCGCCCATGGTCTCCACCACCACGTCCACTTCCGGATCCTCCAGAATGACGTTCACGTCGTGGGTCAGCACCGCCTGCACCGGGTGCCCAGGGAAATCCCGCAGATCCAGCACATGTTTGATCTGGATCTCCTCCCCCAGGTTTTTCCGGAGAATCTCCCGGTTGGTATTTACCACGTCAAAGACGCCGGAACCAATGGTCCCGAAGCCCATAATCGCTATCTGCCGCATAGTACGGGTTTCCTTTCTGCCGTCCGCGCCAGAGGCTTCCCCCGGCCCGGCTTTTTCCTGATGCACGCTTTTACCCGGTATTTTACCGCGACAAACTGCACCATTTCAAGTATCCATTGATAAAAATGTCAATATTTCCGTCTAAAACGCTGTTTACATTGCCCGTTTCCACGTCGGTCCGCAGATCCTTTACCATGGTGTAGGGCTGAAGCACATAGGAGCGGATCTGATGGCCCCAGCTGATGTCCGAAACCTCGCCCCGGATCCCGGAGGCCTTCTCCGCCTGCTCCTGCTGTTTCAGCATAAACAGCTTGGCCTTCAGCATCTGCATAGCCTTGTCCTTGTTCTGGAACTGGGAGCGCTCGTTCTGGCACTGGACCACAATCCCGGTGGGATAGTGGGTAATCCGGATGGCCGAGGAGGTCTTGTTGATATGCTGGCCGCCGGCGCCGCTGGAACGGTAGGTATCGATCCGGATATCCTCATCCCGGATCTCCACATCCAGATCTTCCTCAATCTCCGGCATTACGTCGCAGGACACGAAGGAGGTCTGCCGCTTGCCCGCCGCGTTAAAGGGTGAGATCCGCACCAGCCGGTGCACGCCCCGCTCGGACTTGAGCAAGCCGTAGGCGTTGACGCCGTTGACCTGGATGGTCACCGACTTTACGCCGGCTTCCTCCCCGTCCAGGTAGTCCAGCACTTCCACCCCAAAGCCCTTTTTCTCCGCCCAGCGGGTGTACATCCGGTACAGCATCCCCGCCCAGTCGCAGGCCTCGGTGCCGCCGGCCCCCGCGTGGAGGGTCAGGATGGCGTTGTTTTTATCGTATTCGCCGGAGAGCAGGGTGCTGATCCGCATGTCCTCCAGCTTTCGGGTGAAGGCGTCCAGCTCCTCCTTGATTTCCGGCAGCAGGCTTTCGTCGTTTTCCTCGCCTGCCATCTCAATGAGAGTCTGGATGTCCTCATAGGTGGTGGAAAGCTCCTTGCAGGAGTCCACCACAGACTTCAGGCCCTTCAATTCCTGCATGGTCTTGCTGGCCTTGTCCGCGTCCTCCCAGAAGGTAGGCTCCTCCAGGGTTCTTTCTAATTCCGCAATCCGGTTTTCTTTGCCAGCCAGGTCAAAGTGAATCCCTCACTTCGATTAACGGCTGTGCGCAGGCTGCCAGGTCCTGTTTGTACTGATCTAACTCAACCATTAATGTCACCTACTTTCTTTCTGCCGCAGCATTGTTTATATTTTTTGCCCGAACCGCAGGGGCACGGATCGTTGGGGTAAACCTTCTTTTCGTCCCGCCGCTTGGGGGCCTTGGCCAGGCTGGTGTCCCGGTTGGTGCCGGTGGCCTTGGCCACCTGCTCCCGCTCCACCTTCTGCTCCAGCCGGATGTGCAGCATCAGCCGCACCGTATCCTCCTCAATGGAGGCCGTCATCTGGTCAAACATATCGTAGCCGGCCATCTTGTATTCCACCAGCGGGTCCCGCTGGCCGTAGGACTGGAGCCCAATCCCCTGGCGCAGCTGCTCCATATCGTCGATATGGTCCATCCAGCGCCGGTCGATGACCTTTAGCAGCACCACCCGCTCGATCTCCCGGATCTGCTCCGGGTCCGGGAACTCCGCTTCCTTGGCCTCGTACAGCTTTACGGTCTGCTGCTTCAAAAACTGCACCAGATCCGCCTTTTTGAAGTTCTTCTTCTGGTCGTCGGAAAGCACCACCGGCCCCATGGGGAAAATGGGCCGCAGCAGCTGGTTCAGCTCGTTCATATCCCACTGGTCCGGGGTCTGCTCGTCGGAAACGCACATGTCCACCTGGTGCTCGGTCACATCGTTGACCATCTTCATCACCACGTCCCGCATGCTCTCCCCGTTCAGCACCCGGCGCCGCTCCCCGTAGATGATCTCCCGCTGCTCGTTCATCACCTGGTCGTACTCCAGCAGCTGCTTCCGGATGCCGAAGTTGTTGCCCTCGATCTTCTTCTGGGCCTTCTCAATGGCGCCCGACAGCATCTTGTGCTGGATCTGCTCGTTGTCCGGCACCTTCAGGGCGTTGAACATGCTGAGCATCCGCTCGCCGCCGAAGAGGCGCATCAGGTCGTCCTCCAGGGAGATAAAGAACTGGGATTCGCCCGGGTCTCCCTGACGGCCGGAACGGCCCCGCAGCTGGTTGTCAATCCGGCGGGACTCATGGCGCTCGGTGCCGATGATCTTAAGGCCTCCGGCGGCCACGCTCTCCGGATCCAGCTTAATATCCGTACCACGGCCGGCCATGTTGGTGGCGATGGTCACCGCCCCGTGATGTCCGGCGTCCGCCACAATCTGGGCCTCCATCTCGTGGAACTTGGCGTTCAGCACGTTGTGCTGGATGCCCCGCTTCTTTAACAGGGCGGACAGCTCCTCCGACGCCTCGATGGAGATGGTGCCTACCAGCACCGGCTGCCCCTTCTGGTGGGCCGCCACAATCTCCTCCACCACCGCGTGGAGCTTTTCCCGCTTGGTTTTATACACCGCGTCCTGGTGGTCCACCCGGATCACCGGCTTGTTGGTGGGGATGGCGATGACGTCCATGCCGTAAATATCCCGGAACTCCTTCTCCTCGGTCATGGCGGTACCGGTCATGCCGGCCTTTTTGTCAAACTTGTTGAAGAAGTTCTGGAAGGTGATGGTGGCCAGGGTCTTGCTCTCCCGCTTTACCTTCACGTGCTCCTTGGCCTCGATGGCCTGATGGAGTCCGTCGGAATACCGGCGGCCCGGCATGATACGGCCGGTAAATTCGTCTACAATCAGCACCTCGTCGTCCTTGACCACATAGTCCTTGTCCCGGAACATCAGGTTGTGGGCCCGCAGGGCCAGGATGATGTTGTGCTGGATCTCCAGGTTTTCCGGATCCGCCAGGTTTTCGATCTGGAAGAATTTCTCCACCTTGGCCACGCCCTGGGCGGTCAGGTTCACCTGCTTATCCTTCTCGTTAACCACAAAGTCCCCGGTTTCCTGCTGTTCCTCCTTCATAATGGCGGCCATCTTGGTCAGCTCCGTCTCCTCGCCCCGCTCCAGCCGCTGGGCCAGGTAGTCGCAGACCTCGTAAAGCTTGGTGGATTTGCCGCTTTGGCCGGAGATAATCAGCGGGGTACGGGCTTCGTCGATGAGCACCGAGTCCACCTCGTCCACAATGGCGTAGTGCAGTTCCCGCAGCACCAGCTGCTCCTTGTAGATGGCCATGTTGTCCCGCAGGTAGTCAAAGCCCAGCTCGTTGTTGGTCACATAGGTAATGTCGCAGGCATAGGCTTTCTTCCGCTCCGCGGAATTCATGGAGTTGAGCACGCAGCCTACGGTCAGACCCAGGAACTCGTGAACCTTGCCCATCCACTCGGCGTCACGCTTGGCCAGGTAATCGTTGACGGTTACAATGTGGACGCCCCGGCCCTCCAGGGCGTTCAGGTACGCCGGCAGGGTGGAAACCAGGGTTTTGCCCTCGCCGGTTTTCATTTCCGCGATCCGGCCTTGATGAAGGATGACGCCGCCGATCAGCTGCACCGGGTACGGCTCCATGTCCACCGTGCGCCGGGCGGCCTCCCGGACCACCGCAAAGGCTTCCGGCAGCAGGTCGTCCAAGGTTTCCCCCTGGCCCAGACGTTTTTTGAACTCCTGGGTTTTGGCCCGCAGCTCCTCGTCCGTCTTTTCCATCATCTCCGGGCGCATACCTTCTATTTTTTGGATCAGAGGGGAAATCCGCTTAATTTCCTTCTCGCTCTGAGTCCCAAACAGTTTTTGCATCAAACCCATTGAGCGGTACACTCCTTAGCATAAAATTTACCACGCTATATTGTATCATCATCCTTCGCTGAATTCAACCACTTCTTTTCCAGAGAATGGAACAGCCCCTTACAAGTGTCCTTCTCCCCCGGTTCTCCCCATTTTCCCCCAAGTTATCCACGAGGATTTTCCCGCTTTTCGGGCGCAAATGCAAGTTATACACGGAGTTATCCACAT
>CALWEC010000179.1 GCA_944376945.1 uncultured Lachnospiraceae bacterium
TCAGTGGGGCGGCTTTCGCTGTCCGGAAGCACCAACACAAAGGAAAGTGGTTCTTCCTGCTGGCACAGGTCCTCAAAAGTGATAAAGGCATGAGCCGATAAGGGGTGCCCAGGCGGCAGCACAAGAAACGCGTAAACCGGCACAGGCGGCAGGGGGACGTAGTAGCCGCTTTCAATTTGGGAAAGTTTGCGCGCGAAAGAAAAATCCACGGTGTAGCGCGGGTCAAAATGCTGCGCCTGCGTGCTGGAGATGATCCGGAAAGAGACGGATGGATGCAGGCGGCTATAGCGCCCAAGCAGATCGGCCAGGAACGAAATGGAAGCCTTATAGCGGATGCAGATCTCCTGAGGGGCGGCTGTGTAGAGGGCGTCCGCTTTGTTGCGTTCAATAATAGAAAAAATGGTGTTGACGCCCCGGTAAAATTCCTCCCCCTTGGCGTTTAGATGGATGGACTTCCCAATCCGGTCAAAAAGTTCGCCTCCCAGCTCTTCTTCCAGCTTTTTTAGGGCTTTGCTTACCGCTGGCTGGGAAATATAGAAATTTTGGGCGGTTTGAACAATACTTCCGGTTTTCGCCAGATCCCGGAAGTATTCCAACTGAAGAATCGTCATTTGTTTCTCTCCACAAGTCAAAAGGATCCCCGAGCAGGAAAAAGAAACCATGATGTAAGTATTGTAAAGGTGCTGGAAAATTCTGTCAATAAAGGCAACGGTATGAATACAAAGAAATACGTGGAAAATAAGGTTATAAGTTTATGAAATTTTCGTTATTTTACAAGGGAAAACTTCACGATTATAATGAAATACAGAAAAAAGAAACCGTAGCTTTTACACGTAATTCCCACGGCAGGAAGAACAAATCGGAAGGGAGGGGGGCCAGCAAGCCTCTCTGTGTCCTAACGCCGGCCAAAAGGGCGGAGAGAGCGGAAAAATTTTAGAAAGAAAAAGCTTGTGTGAGTAAACGTCTTATCCATTTCAAAAAGACAAACAAGGAGGAGGGTATTTCATGTCTCAGTACATAGTAATTGGTGTGCTGCTTTTGATGATCATCTGTTTCGTCATCGGCAAATGGTCGTACGGCTTTATCATGATGGGAGCCTGTACCCTGCTGGCGGTAACCGGAGCGGTTCCGGTGTCCACCGCCTTCAGCGGGTTCTGCGACCAGACCATGGTTATGATGGCGTCTATCTTTGTGATCAGCCGTGCGTTCGGCAAAACCAGCCTGATTGGGAACATTCAAAAAAGGGTTTCCAAAATGCAAAGTGGGAAAAGCGGACTTATTTTGGTGCTGCTTTTGATCGCCCTGTGCGTAGTCTTTGGACAGTTCCTTCCGACCTCTGGAACCATGTCCGTGGTGATTATGCTGATGGGTATCCTGGGGGCGGAAGGAGGAGACGTGTGCGCGTCCCGTATGCTGCTTCCCATTGCGCTGCTTTCCAACCTTTGGACCAGCAAAATCCCCATCGGCATGGGCGCCACCGCGGCCAGCCGGATGAACGCGTACATTGAAGCGTACAACCCGGAATACGTAGTAGGCGTGGCGGATCCGCTGAAGGCGGCCATCCTTCCGCTGATCGCGTTGACCTTGTATGTGATTTTTACCTATAAAATGCTGCCGAAAAGAGAGATCGACTCCAGCAAGCTGAGCTCTGTAAAGGAGCAGGAAGCCATCCCGAAGCATCACGAATATCTGATCTACTTCGTCTTTGTGGCGGTTATGGTCTGCATCTTCCTGCAGGGCCAGATCGGCAACATTACCTACGCGATTCCAGCCCTTGGCGTGGGAATCCTGATTGTGTCGAAAGCTTTTACCTTTGCGGAAACCAGAAGCGTTTTAGCGGGGGATGATATTTTCCTGATTGCAGGAAGCTTCGGCGTTTCGGCGGCTCTAAGCAGCACCGGCGCCGGCGAGCTGGTAGGCGACCTGATCCTGGCCCTGCTGGGCGGCAACCCCAGCGAGCTGACGATCCTGCTGGTCTTTACCTTTATCACGGTGATTATGGCCAACCTGATGAACCGGACGGCCATCTACAGCGTGCTGGTTCCTCTGGCTGTCTCCACGGCCATTGCAGGCGGCTTTGACCCGGGTCCCCTGACCCTGGCGGTGGCAGGCTGTACCTACGCCAACGCGCTGCTGCCTTCCTGCAGTGCTTCCCTTGGTATCGCCATGGGCGCCGGAAAATACAGCATGAAGGAAGTGGTTCTCTACGGGCTTCCCTTTACCCTTATTTTCTGGATTACCACCGTGGCGGATATCTTGATCTTCTTCTAAAATCTTTGAATGGAACCGAAAGAACAGCATGGCGCAAAACGCCTGCTGTTCTTTCAGATAGGAGATGGACATGGACTCCCTTGTCATCGTTGTGCTTTTGATTCTTGTTGTCGTACTGCTGGCCAGTGAGAAAATATCCTATCTGGGCGTTTCCGTTCTAATCCTTTCCACGCTGACCATTTCCGGTATCCTGGAGCCATCGGAAACCTTTGCCAATCTGGCGGATCCCACCATTATGCTGTATGTAGGCGCCTTTGTGATCAGCAGCGCTTTTATCAAAGTGGGCTTATCCGACGCCTTGTCCCGGCGGGTGCTTCCGTTTTTGGAAAAGTGGAAAGGCAGCGAAGGGATCGTCCTGTTTTCCATCTGTATCCTGGTGTCTATCCTGACCATTTTCCTTCAGGCTTTTGGCGTGCAGGTGGCCATGCTGACGCTGATCCTGACCTTGTCCCGGCAGCTGGGGATCGGAAAAAAGAAGGCCTTGCTGGCGCTGGGCTTTTCCGCCACCATCGGCAGCACCTTTACGCTGATGGGAAATAACGTAAACCTGCTGGCAAAGGCAGCCTTTGAGGAACTGAGCCCGGGGCAAAGCTGGTCCTTCTTTGAGCTTTCCGCCCTGACAGCCCCCATGGGCCTGGTAATGCTGGTGGTATATTGCTTCCTAACGTCCCGCTGGCTGAAGGAGGAACCGGAGGAAGCAGGGGAAGCCGTGGAGGAAGCAGAGAAGAAAACCGAGACGGTTTCCAGGAAAAAGCAAATTTTGGTGTTAGTGGTTACGGCGCTGTTTTTCCTTGCCATGTTTTTGGATGGGAAGATCCCGGTACCGGCCAACGTGGCGGTTTTAATCTGCGCGGCCATCTTGGTGCTGGGACATGTTATGACCTCCGAGGAGGTTATGGGATCCATCAGCTGGCCTATTATATTGTTTACCGTTTCTGTACTGTCTCTTTCCTCCTGCTTTATGGAGGTGGGGGCCGGAGAGTACCTTTCGGAACTGCTGGTACGGCTTCTGGGAGGCCAAGTCAGCCTGCGGGCTATTGTGGCGATTATCTTTATTGTAGCCACGTTAGCCACCCAGCTCCTTTCCAACTCCGGCACCTTTGCCATTTGCCTGCCTATTGTGGTGGATCTGGCGGTACGGCTGCAGATTCCGGTGAAGCCGGTGATCGTATCCCTTTGCCTGGCGTCCAGCTGCGCGTTCCTGACGCCTCTGTCCGCCCCCACCTTTCCGCTTTTGGCCACTACCGGGAAAATTTCTTTCCGGGAGTTCCTGGTCCAGGGAATCCCCCTGACCGTGATCAGCGCGGGCCTTTGTATTATTTTTATCCCGATTCTGTGGGGATAAACCACGTTAAACTTTTTCAATTTGGAGGATGATAGAATGAACCGTATTCCTTTTGATAAATCGGAAGTAGAAACTGGGCTTGTATACGACGCCGGATCCCCGCGGGAATATCCCCGGTTTAAGACCCCTATTTCGCCGCTGGAAAACTGGCAGCGGGCGCTGCGCCACCAAAAGCCCCTTTGGGCTCCCATGCGCATGGACTGCCTGAACTTCCTGCCCCGGTGTATTCCGGACAATGTGGCCCGGGTGTTTGTGCTGGACGGCAATCCGCCGGTAAACCAGACCGGCGGGAAGGATATGTTTGGGGTAGAGTGGGTCTACGTCCCCATTGCCCGGGGTTCCATGGTACGGCCGGGCAAGCCGCTGCTGGAGGACATTGGGGATTGGAAGCGCGTGATCCCCTTCCCGGATATTGAGCAGTGGGATTGGGCTCACAGCGCGGAAATCTCCCAGGAATACCGGAACACGGACCGCATTCTGGAAGGCTGGCATTTTACCGGTTTCTTTGAGCGGCTGATTTCCTTTATGGACTTTGAAAACGCGGCGGTGGCCCTGATTGACGAGGAGCAGCAGGAATATGTACACGAACTGTTCCAGGCCTTGACGGATCTCTACAAAAAGATCATTCAAAAACAAAAAGAATACTTCCATATTGACATGCTGTTTTTCCACGACGACTGGGGCGGACAGGCTAGTCCCTTCTTCTCCCTGGAAACCTGCCGCACCATGCTGGTCCCTTACTTTAAGCAGATTATCCAGTGCTGCCATGAAAACGGCATTATGTTTAACTTCCATAACTGCGGAAAGAACGAGAAGCTGTTCCCGGCGATTGTGGAGATGGGGGCGGACTGCTGGAGCGGCCAGGCCATCAACGACAAGCAGATGCTGCGGGAAAAATACGGCGATAAGGTGATGATCGGCGTGACCCATCCTCTGACAGAGGATTCCACCGACGCGGAGGTGGAGGAATTCGCCCAGTGGTATATGGAAACCTATTGGCCGGATATGCAGGAGCGCCCGGTGTATTTGGATGAAACCCGCCCGCACCCGCGCCTGAGAAAACGGCTTTACGAACTGAGCCGCATGGCAGACTAAGCAAGGCCAGGAACAAGGAGGGCCGGTTATGCTCAGTGTACGAGAAAACTTTTTGACAGCCGCCCACGGAGGGAAGCCAGACTGGGTTCCCTCCTATATGGATGAGGCCAATTTCCTGCGGATGGATTTTTGGAAGCAGGTAGATCCGGTGACAGGAGCGGATTTCTGCAATGTAAAGTGGACCGAAAACGAGTATGGAAGAATGCCGCGGGACGACTGGCGCGCCATGAAGGAGATTTCCCAGTGGCGGGAAACCGTCCGCTTCCCGGATCTGTCCGCCATCGACTGGAAGGGGCTGGTAGCCCAAGTCCGGGAAAACGGGGATCCAGACCGGGCCAATATCGCCATGGTGAACACCCATGGGATTTTCCTGATCCCCATCAATATGATGGGATGGGTAGACGCGCTGTGCGCTATTTTTGAGGAGCCGGAGGAGGTGGAGGCCTTTGTCAGCGCCCTGACCGATTTCCTGTGCCAGCTGATCGAATACCAAGGGAAATATTTTAAGCCGGACATTATGACCACCGGGGACGATGTGGCGGCTTCCGGAGGCCCTTTCTTATCCAGGGACAACTGGGAGCGCCTTTATAAGCCGTATTTTAAGAAGCTTTGCGACGCCATCAAGGCCCAGGGCGCGCTGGTGGAATTCCACTGCTGCGGCAACTGCCAGTACCTGATCCAGGAATTCCTGGATATAGGGGCGGATATTATCCAGCTGCCGCAGGTAAACGAAAGCCTTATCGCGGATAAAAAGCGCCTGGGAAATAAGCTGGTGCTTACCGGCGGCTGGGACCGCCATGGCCCCGGCTGTATGCCCAACGCCCCGGAGGAAGTGGTGCGGAAATCGGTCCGGGATGCCATTGACACCTTCGGAAAAGACGGCGGCCTGCTGTTTTGGGACGGCGGGATTTGCGGGAAAAGCGAAGACGCCTTGAATAAACGCAAGTGGGTTATGGATGAGCTGCACCGTTACGGGCGTGAGGTTTACCGGTAAAAACAGGGAAAAGGCCTTCCTCCCATAGGTGGCGTCTCTTGCCCGTCCGTGGTATACTGATAAAAAAGCCCATGCGCTGAGGCGGACAGGAGGAAGGACCATGGCATATTCTTATTACTTCCAGGTAGACACCTTGTACATTATGCCGGGATTTGGCACCGTGCTGGTAAACGGGTACGGCTATACGCTAAGGGCGGCGCCGGTGGAGAAGGACGGGCATATCCTG
>CALWEC010000180.1 GCA_944376945.1 uncultured Lachnospiraceae bacterium
GGAGAAGGTTCCCGGCCTGGCCGGGAAGGGGACATAGGAGGAAAGACGGTATGACGGTACAGGATTTGATGACGCTTTTGGAGGGGCTGTGCCCCCTGTCGTACGCCTGCGACTGGGATAACCCGGGGCTGCAGGTGGGCCGGAGAGAGCGGGAAATCCAGGGGATCTACGTGGCCCTGGACGCGACGGAGACGGGGATCCGAAAGGCCCGGGAGGCTGGCTGCAATCTGCTGCTCACCCATCATCCGCTGCTGTTTTCCCCGCTGCGGCAGGTAACCGGGGACAGCGTGCCGGGACGCCTGGCCCTGGAGCTGGCGGAGGCGGGGATGGCCTGCGTGTCCATGCACACCAATTTCGACGCGGCGCCTGGCTGTATGGCGGATCTGGCGGCGGAGCGGCTGGGCCTGCGGGACAGCGTGTATCTGGAGCCGGTGGAGGACGGAGGGATCGGCAAGGTAGGAGAGCTGCCGGAGCCGGAGACCCTGGAGGCTTTCTGCCGGCAGGTGAAGGAGGCCTTCCGGCTGCCGTCCGTGACCCTCTACGACGGCGGCCCGGCGGATCGGAAGATCTCCCGGGTGGGAATCCTGCCGGGCAGCGGCAAGGGGGAAATCGGCCTGGCGGAAAAGCTGGGGGCACAGGTGTATGTGACCGGGGATATGGGGCACCATCCGGGCTTGGACGCGGTGGCGGACGGCCTGGCGGTGGTGGACGCCGGCCATTACGGCATCGAATGGATTTTTATAGATTTTATGGCGGCCTGGCTGCGGGAGCATCTGCAAGAGCCGGTGCCGGTGTTCCAGGCGCCGTTCGGCCTTCCCAGCCGGGTGGTGTAGGAGGAAAAGGCGGCCTGCCGCCGGACGGCAGAAATTTGCGGAACGAAAACAGGCGCGCAGGCGCAGACAGGAGGCAGCATGGAAGTACAGATTGGCGGAAAGGTGTATGAGATTCCCCAGGGCACCTCGTACCGGCAGCTGGCACAGCGGTTCCAGCCGGAATACGAAAACGACATTGTGCTGGCCACGGTCAACGGAAAGCTCCAGGAACTGCACAAGACGGTGCAGGCTCCCTGCTCCCTGGAATTTGTGACCACAGGGGACAAGGCCGGGGCCCAGTCCTACGAGCGGAGCCTGATCCTTTTGATGAACAAAGCCATCTACGACCTGAAGCCACTGGAGGAGATGGAGAAGGTGAACGTCAAATTCTCCGTGACCCACGGGCTTTACGTAGAAGTGACCGGCGCTTTCAAGGTGGATCAGGAGTTTCTGGATCAGGTGGAGGCCCGGATGCGCCAGCTGGCGGCGGCGGATCTGCCCATCGGCAAAAAGGATGTGCATGTAGACGACGCGGTGGACTTTTTCCGAAGGGTTAAGATGTACGATAAGGAGCGGCTGTTCCGCTACCGCCGCAGCTCCCATGTGAACCTGTACAACATAGAAGGGTTTGTGGATTACCACTACGGCTATATGGTCCCTTCCACCGGCTATCTGAAATATTTCCGGCTGCAGCTGTACCGGGAAGGCTTTGTGCTGCTGTTTCCGGAGGCCCAGGCGCCCCGGGTGGTGCCGCCCTTTGAGGCCAACGAAAAGCTGTTTGATACCATGCAGAAATCTTCCCGCTGGTGCGAGCAGCTGGGGGTGGACACGGTAGGAGCCATCAACGATAAGATTGCCGCCGGGCAGATGCAGGATCTGATCCTCATCGAGGAAGCGCGGCAGGAGAGGGAAATCTCCGATATTGCCACCCTGATCGCCGGGCAGCCCCACATTAAGTTTGTGATGATCGCCGGCCCCTCCTCCTCCGGGAAAACCAGCTTTTCCCACCGGCTTTCCATCCAGCTGCGGGCCCAGGGCTTGGTGCCTCATCCCATTGGCCTGGACGACTATTTTGTGGACCGGGAGCGGACCCCTCGGGACGAGAACGGGGAGTACAACTTTGAGGCCCTGGAGTGCGTGGACATTGAGCAATTTAACCAGGATATGACGGCCCTTTTGGCCGGGCAGAAGGTTTCCATGCCTACGTTTAATTTTAAGCAGGGACGGCGGGAGTACCGGGGCAACTACCTGCAGCTGGGCAGCCAGGACATCCTGGTGATCGAAGGGATCCACGGGCTCAACGACGCCCTTTCCTACTCCCTGCCTCGGGAAAGCAAATTTAAAATCTACATCAGCGCCCTGACCCAGCTGAACATAGACGAGCACAACCGGATCCCCACCACAGACGGGCGGCTGATCCGGCGGATGGTCCGAGACGCCCGGACCCGGGGCAACACCGCCCGGGAGACCATTGCCCGCTGGCCCTCGGTGCGGCGAGGGGAGGAGGCGAATATTTTCCCCTACCAGGAGACGGCGGACGTGATGTTCAACTCTGCTCTGTGCTACGAGTTTTCCGTGCTGAAGGCCCATGTGGAGCCGCTGCTTTTCGGCATCCCCACAGACGCTCCAGAGTATCAGGAGGCCAAGCGGCTGCTGAAGTTCTTCGATTATTTTCTGGCGGTGGACAGCACCGCCATCCCGGGAAATTCCCTGCTGAAGGAGTTTATCGGGGGAAGCTTATTCCAAGTGTAAAGGACCGGCCGGGAAGTTTACCGATGCTTCCCGGCCGTTTTTTTCAGGCTGGCCAGCAGCCGCCGGGCCTGTTCCGCGTCCTCCTTCCGGGCCTGTCCGTGATAGCGGGCCTGGAGGTAGAGGGACCGCAGCTGTTTTTCCGCGTCGATATCCACCAGATCCCGGCACAGGCGTTCCACATCCTGGCTGGTATCGCTTTTTTTCCAGCTGGCGCCCCGGTTCCGGCACAGGCGGAGAAATTTCCGGTACTGGGAGCGGACCTTCTGCACGGCGGAGGACTCGCCGGGGCTTGCTTTTTCCGCAGGCGGGCTGTCCAGCGAGTAGCGCAGCTCCCCTTCCGCCGCCGGATGGAAGGTGGGACGCTGCCGCTGGGAAAGATAGCGGAACAGCAGAAAGATTAGCAGCAGGACAGCCAGGATTCCCAAGGCGGTGAGGATTCGCGTAAGCCAAGGGGAACCGCCGGTCCATTCTTCCTCCAGCTGCAGCAGCTCCGCGGCGCTGGTCAGATCCAGCTCCACGGTTTCCTCCGGGGCCCGGAAGCCTAGGCGGATAAAAGAAAACAGCCATACCAAGGCCTGCAGGAGAAGGCCGGCCCCGTAGGCGAAAACCAGCAGCACCGGGATCACCAGACGCTGATATACGGCGGACAGAAGCCCCAGGCAGGCATCCCGGAACCAACGGGTGCTTAGGAACCAGGCGCACAGGGACATTAGGAGCACGGCGGTCAGTTCCATGGCCTGGTACCGTTTCTGGCAGTAGACCGACGGCTGGTGGCGCAGGGAACGCATCAGCAGCACGGAAGCGGTCAGCAGGATCAGGGCGCAGGGCGGGGCTATGGCAGAGGCGGCGGAAAACCCGCCGCAGAAGGAGACGGCGGCAAAGAACGCCAGAAACAGCTTCCAGAACAGGGAAAAAATATCCACCTGCCGGGACCAATCCGGCTGGTACAGCCTTCGGGCGGACAGCCACAGGACGTAGGCGGCAGGCGGAACCGCCGCCACCCTCTCGGCCAGGCCAGCGCCAGGAAGCAGAAAGCACAGGATCAGCAAGGCCAGGGGCAGGAAGCGGGGAAAGCCGCCTGCGGCCCCCTTTTTTTCCCGGATGCCGCAGGCCTTTCTATCCGCGGCATAGGAAGCGGAAACGCACAGGGACTGGATCCCCAGGGAAGCCAGCAGGATGGCAGGGGATCCGCCTAGGAGGACCGCGGCTGTGCCGGCAAAGGTATAGTAGAAAGCCAGGTCGGCGGCGGCTTTTAAAAATACCAGGATGGTCATTGGATTCCCTCCTCCCCAGTCAGGACCAGCATCTGGCCGCCAAAGAGGCTGGCCAGCCGGACGGTCCATTTTTCTGTGTCCGCCTCCCGGGCCGGCGTCAGGAAAATCACGCCGGCCCGGCCGCTGGGCGTCCGGGCGACGTCTGCCAGCAGCTGGCCGCAGGAGCAGGCCGGAAGGCAGCTGGCCCGGCCCAGCCCTTCCAAGATGCCTCGGAAGTGGCGGGGCCCCAGGCCTTTGGCCATATGCCGCCAGGAGGACAGCTCTCCCAGCATCTGCGCGTTGGTATAAAAGTCATAGGGAATTCCCCGGTTTTCCAGCTCTTGGCACACGGTGCGGGCCAGAGAATAGCAGCGCTCAATCCACGGTTCCGCATCCGGCTGCCCGCATTCTACGTTCAGCACCAGGGAAAGGGAGGGGTCTGCCGTGTAGTCAAAGTTTTTCACCATCAGATGGCCGGCTTTGGCGCTTTGGGGCCAGGAAATGCTTTTCATAGGTTCCCGGCCGGTGTATTCCCTGTAACCCAGGGTTAGGACCGGGTCTTCAAAGAGAAAACGCCGGACGGATACGTCGCCTAAAAAACCGCCCAGCACCTGCCGCAGCGGCTGGTCCGGCGCTTCCCGGGGGAAAATAACCACTTCCCGGAGATTCCCGCAGGAAAAACGCTCTTCCCGCAGCCCCAGAAAGTCTCCGCGGCCGATGGTCAGCTCCCGCAGCAGGTAGCGGCCCCGCCGGGAGATGGAAACGGAGATCGGCTTTTCCAGCCCCTGCCGCGGCCGCAGCCAGGTGGTGCCGGAGACAAGCTTTTCGCCCAGCCGGTCGTCGGACACGGCGCTGCCGTCCCACACCTCCATCTCCTCCGGGATTCGCAGGCTCCAGCGCAGGAAAGGCTGGAACCGGCGGCTCCGGTTCTCCAGGGAAAGGATCAGCTGAAAGCGTTCCTCCGGCTCCGCCAGACGGACGGACAGGCGGTGCTGGGCCTCCACACCGGTAAGCCCCCTTTTTTGCGCGCGCTGCTGCAGCAGAAGGGCCAGCGCCGCCAGAATACCGAGAAACAGCAGGGTCATACATCCTCCAAGGGCACCTGGACGTCCTCCAGGATCTGGCGGAGAACCTTCCGGGCTCCCTCATGGGACGCGCTTCCTCCGGAGGAAAGCCGGTGGCAGAGTACGAAGGGGGCCACGTACTTTACGTCCTCCGGGATTACGTACGCCCGGCCGGCAAAGGCGGCGGTTACCTGAGCCGCTTTGTAGAGGGCCAGGGCGCCTCGGGTGGATACGCCTGCCGCCAGGCTGCCTTCCCGGCGGGTTGCTTCCACCAGATCCATCAGGTACCCCAGCACCGGCGGGGAGACCTGGATGTTGACGTATTCCCGGCGCACGTATTGGGTTTCCTCCGGGGTAACCGCCTGGGAAAGGGACTCTACGATGTCCAGGGTGGAACGGCGGGATAGGACGGACATTTCCTGTTCCCGGGTCATATAGCCCAAGGACAGGCGCATAAAGAAACGGTCGGTCTGGGCTTCCGGCAGGGGAAAGGTTCCGTAGGACTCCAAAGGGTTCTGGGTGGCCATGACCATAAACGGTTCCTGCAGCCGGATGGTAACGCCGTCCACGGTAATCTGACGCTCCTCCATGGCCTCCAGCAGGCTGGACTGGGTTCGGGGCGTGGCCCGGTTGATCTCGTCTGCCAGCACAATGTTGGAAAACAGAGGCCCCTTGCGGAATTCAAACTCCCCGGTTTTCTGGTTGTAAAAATGGATCCCAGTCAAGTCCGAGGGCAGTAGATCCGGGGTAAACTGGATCCGCTTAAAATCCCCGCCAATGGTCTTGGCAAAGGCCCGCAGCAGCATGGTTTTCCCGGTGCCTGGCACGTCCTCCAGCAGGACATGGCCGGAGCAGAGGAAACAGGTCAGCACCAGGGCGATAACCGGCTCTTTGCCTACGATCACCTGGGAACAGCTGCCGACCACTTTTTCTTTGTAATCGGTAAAACGTGAAATATCCATGGAGGGCATCCTTTCTAAATCTTCCTGCCCGCTGGCGCGGGCGTTGTGACCTGTGAAGCACTCCCGCTTCCACAGGAAAAAATATAGAACCATTATACAGGAAAATCCGGATTTTTTGTACAAAAAAATGCTTGACATTTTTTCAGAATTGCGGTATCCTATAAAAGCGCTTGAGGGAGCGCCCAGAGAAAGCGCAGTTGTGGCGGAATTGGCATACGCGCATGATTCAGGTTCATGTCCATATTACTTGGGTGCGGGTTCAAGTCCCGCCAACTGCATGGAAAACCTGTGAGAGACAAAAATGGTTTCTCACAGGTTTTTTGTTGGTGTTGCGTCCGAAGACTTTGCTGTTGGTGTGTCCGGAGGCTTTGTTGGTGCGCCGAAGCTTTGTTGTAAGCGCCGGAGGCTTTGTTGTTTTTGTGATAGGCGTTTGTCGC
>CALWEC010000181.1 GCA_944376945.1 uncultured Lachnospiraceae bacterium
CAGCCTTCCTGCCTTTGCGGAAGCCCTGTGCGGCAGCGGCCTTTCCCAGGAAGAGCTGGAGGAACTGCGCCGTCTTCTGAAGGAGGACGCCTTATGAGCGGGGAGCTTCTGCGGAAAGGCCTTCTGGCCGCGCTGATTGGCGGCGTTTTGGCCTTTGAGCTGTTTTACCAGAACCGGAGAGACCGGCGGATCCTGGAGACCGGCGACCGCAGCGTCCGCTATCTGGGGGTTTTGTCCGGCTGGCTTCTTCCTCTGTTTATGGTGTACCTGGTCTTGGCAGGCCTACTTTTTTTAGGCGCCCGGAACACGGCCCGGATGGTCCTTTCCACTTTTTTTGACCTTTTGCTTTCCCTGGGAGGTTACTACCTGATCCTGCTGCCTCTGCTGCCCTTCCTGCGCCGGCATTTCAGCGCCCGGGCCTGCGCCGCCCTGTGGCTGATCCCCGGCTTCTTGTACATGACCCAGCAGTCATACATGAAGATACCGGAACCGCTGCTGGTGATCCCGGCGTCCGGAAACCTGGTATGGAAGCTGTTTGGAATCTGGCTGCTGGGGGCTTTGGCCGTCTTTCTGTGGAAGCTTCTCTCCCACCTGGCCTTCCGCCGCCGGGTGCTTCGGGATGCCCGCCCAGTCACCGATACGGCGGTCCTGGGGATTTGGGAAGAGGAGCTGCACCGGGCCAACTTCCGCAAGCCCAGATTCCGGCTGGTAATATCCGGCCAGGTGTCCACCCCTCTGACCGTTGGGCTGTTCCAGAGCCGTATGCGGGTGGTGCTTCCGCAGCGCTCCTACGCCCCGGAGGACCTGTCCCTGATTTTCCGCCATGAGCTGATCCACATTGGCCGGGAGGATTCCTGGACCAAATTCTTTCTGTCCTTCTGTACGGCGCTCTGCTGGTTTAATCCGTTCATGTGGGTGGCCATGGGAAAAAGCGCGGAGGATCTGGAGCTTTCCTGCGACGAGGCGGTGCTGACGCCCCTGGAGGCCGGTCCGGATGGCATGGAGGCCAATTTTTCCGCCGGCACAGAGGCTTCCCCGGGGGAACTTCGCCGCCGGTACGCGGAGCTGATCCTACAGACCGCGGCGGACAGCCGGGGCTTTACCACCTGCCTTTCCGCCTCCGCCGCTTCCCTCCGGTACCGGCTGCGCCGGATCCTGCATCCTGGCCCCAGGCGCTCCGGCGCCCTGCTGGTGGGACTGGTATTTTTTGTCCTCTGCATGACCTGCGGCCATGTGGCCCTGGCCTACGATCCAAACACCGGCGCGGAACGGATCTATGGCGGGGAGGAGGCTCCGCTGCGCTCCCTCTCCTACCTTTCCCAGGGAACCGAAAACCGGCAGCAGGTAGCCTGCTGCCGGGAGGAAGAAGCCCTTTTCCAGTATCTGTCCCGCCTGGAGCTGTACCATCTTACCGGAAACTATTCGTTTCCGGACAGCCGCCGGGAATGTTTCTTCCTGTACGACATGCCCCAGGGG
Source organism: uncultured Lachnospiraceae bacterium (assembly GCA_944376945.1). Classification (GTDB taxonomy): domain Bacteria; phylum Bacillota; class Clostridia; order Lachnospirales; family Lachnospiraceae; genus Pseudolachnospira. Next base: position 1,477 of record CALWEC010000181.1, read on the forward strand.
ACTTTAGGCGTCCTCCTCCGGGACCATACGGTGAAGGTTGCGCCTCTTTGGACTTCCTACGCAGAAACCTATTATCTGCCGGAAGCCACGGACTGGGCCTATCTGGATACGCTGATTACGGCCGCAGCCGGAAGGTCCTAGGGGCGAACCGGTACACCAGCAGACAGGCAATCCCGGAGTAGGCCACGCAGAACACAATCGTCATAAGCCCAAACACCAGGGTATCCATCTGCAGGCGCATTAGGAAAAAGCAGACAAAGTACGTAACCCACTGTACCACCTGGTACATGCCACTTTTCATCTCCGTCGCGGCGTTGTAGGGCTGCAGCAGGTAATAGATGGTCAGATAGTGGACGGAAAAGAACACGCTGAGGCAAAGGATGGATACCAGGATCACCCCGTAATGCAACGGATTTTCCGTGCCGCCGGAAGCCCACAGCAGCAGCGCCAGCCCGCCGCCTAAGGCCGCTGCCGGCACCAGGTTGATTTTAACAATCTCCCGCAGGCGGATCCGGAACAGCTTCAGCACCTTGGACGGCTCCTTGTAGAAGGCGTAGGTCAGAAGGCTGTGATCGCAGTTTAAAAACAGCGCCCTGGTAAAGCCGGTGCCCCGGTTCAGGCTGTACATAATAAAAACAAAATAAGGCAGGAAGGTCATCAGCAGCCGGTTGGCGGCGTCCCGGAATCCTGGGGAAAGGCGGGCCGCCAGCAAAGCTCCCGCCGCCAGGGCCAGGATCACCTGGGACTGGCGGCTCACCGAGCGCCACAGGATCTTCCGGTGCCGTTTCACAAACAGATCGTTCAGATACTCAAAGCCCTTTTTGCTGCTGGTAATACGGGTATCCGCCGATATGTTTTTCTGGCTCAGCTGCCGGGAAAGCTCCTGGGCCGCGTCCATCTGGACCATAGACTGGGCCAGCAGCTGCTGGTACATATCCCGATAAAAGCCGAACCGCCAGATTTTCCTAAGGAAAACCAGCCCCAGGATCACCGAGACGGCCATCAGCCCGCCGGTCACCGGCAAAGGCACCAGCACGCCCACGGCAGGAGGCACGTAAGCCGCCGCCAGCAGCAGCCCCATCAGCGCCCAGGCAAATTTCCCCAGCCGGTTTTCGTTGTTGGCGACGCCGG
>CALWEC010000182.1 GCA_944376945.1 uncultured Lachnospiraceae bacterium
AGATGAAGCGGAGTGGCATTTTTGGAACAGCCATGAAAAGGGTCTGTCCGGCCAGGTCTGGGCGGAAATCTGTGCGTGGCGCGTACAAGGCCCTGGGGGAGAGTTCGCCATAGCGTATTTTGAGAAAATCGAACAGACCCTTGGCATCCCAAGCGACAGCATAAGCGCCCTGTCCAATTTGCAGGGGGCGCATTTGAGCCGGTATAAGTGGGGATAACGGAAAACAACATTGCCGGACAGGACGAAATAGAGCCTGGACCGTATAGCTGCCACTGGCCGTTCTTGACAAATAAGAAAATTAGGATTATCATGCGTTGGTCAGGAGAAATCGGCAGAAAAGTTTCCGGAAGGAAACCAGATTCGGAACGATTTGCCCTGCTTTCCACCCCAAAGAAAAGGAGAATACAGTACCATGTCCATTCAACGAGTAAGAGAATACCTGGCCCAGTTTGGGGTCCAAGACCGGATTCAGGAGTTCGATGTTTCCAGCGCCACCGTGGAGCTGGCGGCCCAGGCCCTTCACTGTGAGGGGAAACGGATTGCCAAAACCCTGTCCTTTCAGCTGAACGGGGAGCCGATTTTGATTGTGGCGGCGGGAGACGCGAAGATTGACAACCGGAAGTATAAGGACCAGTTCGGCGGCAAGGCCAAGATGCTGACAGCCCAGGAGGCCTCCGACCTGATCGGCCATGCGGTGGGAGGCGTCTGCCCCTTTGGAGTGAATCCGGGAGTGAAGGTGTATCTGGACGCATCTCTCCGGCGGTTTGAGACGGTTTTTCCCGCCTGCGGCAGCAGCAATAGCGCTATCGAACTGACCAGCCCGGAGCTGGAGAAATTCGCCCAGTTTGACGCTTGGGGGGATGTGTGCAAGGGCTGGCAGGAGGAGGCGTAAGAGAAAGCCCGGCGGAAAAACCGGCGGGCCTTCCTGCCCAAACAGAGAGACGGCGGCCTAGCGGGGCGGTTCCTTGGGGGAGCCGCTTTCGGGGCCGTCTTTTTTGTCCCCGGTCCTGCCGGTGACCACCAAAAAACCGTAAAGAAGGACGGGGATGGCGGCGGTGCACACCAGAGACGCGGTCAGCCACTGCCGGGCGGCAGGGCTGCCGGACAAGGCCAGAATTAGATCCATCAGATACATGCTGGCTAGGATCGCAATGCCAATCCAGGCCAGGATACGTTTCTTTTTCATCGGAAACCTCCATTTTGCGGCCATTATACCGGAAATCCTTAAGAAACGCAAGTTTTACCAATGAAATATAGGAATATATATTTGACTTTTCCGGGGGGTTGTATATAATGATAGGTGGGTAGTTCTGAGATGACTATACTCAACCAGGAGGAATAAGCCAATGGCAAGAAAAATGAAAACCATGGACGGCAACAACGCGGCTTCGCACGTATCGTATGCGTATACCGATGTTGCGGCCATCTATCCCATTACCCCCTCTTCCGTAATGGCGGAAGTGGCGGATCAGTGGGCCACCGAGGGCCGGAAGAATATCTTTGGCCAGGAGGTCAAGATTATTGAAATGCAGTCGGAAGCAGGCGCTGCGGGAGCGGTTCACGGCTCCCTGTCCGCAGGCGCCTTGACCACCACCTACACGGCGTCCCAGGGCCTTCTGCTGATGATTCCCAATATGTACAAGATTGCCGGTGAGCAGCTGCCCTGCGTCATCGATGTGTCCGCCCGTGCCGTGGCGTCCCACGCCCTGTCCATTTTCGGCGACCATTCGGACGTGTATGCCTGCCGCCAGACCGGCTTCGCCATGCTGTGCGAGTCCAGCGTCCAGGAGGTTATGGACCTGACGGCGGTAGCCCACTGCGCCGCCATCAAAGGCCGGGTGCCGGTGCTGAACTTCTTCGACGGTTTCCGCACCTCCCACGAGCTGCAGAAGATTGAAGTTTGGGATTATGAGGATCTGGACGAGCTGGTGGATCACGATGCCATTGACGCCTTCCGGAAGCATGCCCTGAACCCGGAGCATCCCTGTCAGAGAGGCTCCGCCCAGAACCCGGACATCTTCTTCCAGGCCAGAGAGGCCTGCAACCCTTATTACGATGCCTTCCCGGCGGTTGTGGAAGAGTACATGAATAAGGTCAACGCCAAGATTGGCACCAACTACAAGCTGTTCAACTATCACGGCGCCCCGGACGCGGAGCATGTGATCATCGCCATGGGTTCCGTGTGCGAGACCATCGACGAGACCGTGGAGTACCTGAACGCCGCTGGCCGCAAGGTGGGCGTGGTGAAGGTGCGCCTGTACCGCCCGTTCAGCGCCAAACACCTGATTGACGCCATCCCGGATACCGTAAAGCAGATCAGCGTCCTGGATCGGACCAAGGAGCCCGGCTCCCTGGGCGAGCCTCTGTACCTGGATGTGGTAGCGGCCCTGAAGGATTCCAAGTTCCACAACGTGCCGGTGTTCACCGGGCGCTACGGCCTGGGCTCCAAGGACACCACCCCTGGCCAGATCATCGCGGTATTCAACAACACGGAGAAGAAGCGCTTCACCATCGGCATCGTGGACGATGTGACCAACCTGTCCCTGCCCATTGGCGAGGACCCGGTGACCACCCCGGCTTCCACCATCTCCTGCAAGTTCTGGGGACTGGGCTCGGATGGTACCGTAGGCGCCAACAAGAACTCCATCAAGATCATCGGCGACCACACGGATATGTACGCTCAGGCGTACTTTGAGTACGACTCCAAGAAGTCCGGCGGACTGACCATTTCCCACCTGCGTTTTGGTAAGGATCCGATTAAGTCCACCTACTTCATTTCCAAGTCCAACTTTACCGCCTGCCACAACCCTTCCTACGTGCGCAAGTACGATATGGTACAGGAAGTGGTGGACGGCGGCAGCTTCCTGCTCAACTGCCCTTGGGATATGGAGGGCCTGGAGGAGCATCTGCCGGGACAGATGAAGCGTTACATCGCCCAGCACAACATCCAGTTCTATACCATTGACGGTATTAAGCTGGGTAAGGAGATCGGCCTGGGCGGCCGGATCAACACCATCCTGCAGTCCGCCTTCTTCGTAATCTCCGGCGTCATCCCGAAAGAGGACGCGATCCGGTACATGAAGGACGCCGCCACCAAGAGCTACGGCCGCAAGGGCGAGCAGGTGGTGAAGATGAACCACGACGCCATCGAGGCCGGCGCCACCAACTTTGTGAAGGTGGAGGTACCGGAGAGCTGGAAGAACGCTCCGGACGAGGATCTGTTCGAGAAGGCAACCGGGGACGACCAGGCGCTGGTGGATTTCGTCAACAAGGTGCAGAAGCCGGTGAACGCCCACGATGGCCAGAACCTGCCGGTTTCCGCTTTCAAGGAGTATGTGGACGGTTCCACGCCTTCCGGTTCCGCCGCTTACGAGAAGCGGGGCATCGCGGTGGACGTGCCCAC
>CALWEC010000183.1 GCA_944376945.1 uncultured Lachnospiraceae bacterium
CTGGGCGGTGGTGGAGGACATCAGCAATCCCAAGATCCTGGGGGCCAAAACCCTCTTTGCCACCCACTACCATGAGCTGACGGAGCTGGAGGGGAGCCTGGCCGGCGTCAACAACTACTGCATCGCCGTGAAGGAGCAGGGGGACACCATCGTGTTCCTGCGAAAGATCGTAAAGGGCGGAGCGGACAAAAGCTACGGCATCCAGGTGGCCAAGCTGGCCGGGGTGCCGGATCCGGTGCTCCAGCGGGCCAAGGAGCTGGTCCAGGAGCTGACCCAGGCGGACATTACGGTCCAGATGCGGGAGATCGCCGAACAGGCCAAGGCCCCGGCGGCCAAGCCGGTGCCCAAGCCGGACGAGGTGGACCTGCACCAGATGACCCTTTTCGACACGGTGAAGGAGGACGATATCCTGGAGGAGCTGGAAACCCTGGATCTGGACGCCCTGTCTCCCCGGGACGCCCTGAACACCCTGTACCGGCTCCAGAACCGGCTGAAAAACCGCTGGCACTCCTAAGGCGCCGGGCAGGCGTCCGGAGACAGACCGGCGGGACGGATAGAAAGAAGGTGCGGCCATGGCCCATATTACCCTGTTGGATTCCAATACCATCAACCAGATCGCCGCAGGCGAGGTCATCGAGCGGCCCTCCTCCGTGGTGAAGGAGCTGCTGGAAAACGCCATCGACGCCGGGGCCACGGCGGTGACGGTGGAGGCCCGGGACGGCGGGATTTCCTTCCTCCGCATTACGGACAACGGCTGCGGAATTCCCAAGGAGGAGATCCCTTTGGCCTTTCTGCGCCATTCCACCAGCAAGATCACCCGGGTGGAGGATCTGTTAACCGTTTCCTCCCTGGGGTTCCGGGGCGAAGCCCTCTCCAGCATCGCCTCGGTGGCCCAGGTGGAGCTGATTACCAAGACGGCGGAGGCCGTCACCGGCTGCCGATACGTGCTGGAGGGCGGGGAGGAAAAATCTCTGGAGGACGTGGGGGCTCCGGACGGCACCACCCTGGTGGTGCGGAACCTGTTTTACAACACCCCGGCCCGGCGGAAGTTCCTCAAATCCCCCCAGACCGAGGGCAGCTACATCAGCAGCCTGGTGGAGCGGCTGGCCCTGTCCCGGCCGGACATTTCCTTCCGGCTGCTGTTAAACGGCCAGAACCGGCTCCACACCGCCGGCAACCATCAGCTGCGGGACATTCTCTATACCATTTACGGACGGGAGACGGCGGCGGAGCTGATCCCGGTGGAGCGGGAGGCGGCGGACGGGGCGGTCCGCGTCCGGGGCTTTCTGGGAAAGCCTCTCATCGCCCGGGGCAACCGCTCCTACGAAAATTACTTTATCAACGGCCGCTACGTTAAGAGCAATCTGATCACCAAGGCCATCGAGAACGCTTACGCCGGGTTCGTCATGCAGCACAAGTACCCCTTCGTGGCCCTGCACCTTGCCATCGAGCCGTCCTGGCTGGACGTGAACGTCCATCCCACCAAGATGGAGCTGCGGTTCCGGAACGAGGAGACCGTGTACCAGGCGGTGTACGGCGCGGTCCGGGACGCCCTGGAGGGGAAGGAGCTGATTCCCCGGGTGACGCTGGAGGAGGGCCGCGGGAAAACCGGAACGCCCCAGGCGGAGGCCGGGGGACCGGGAGAAGGGTACGGAGGCCGGAGCCGGGAACACGGGCCGGAGCCCTTTGAGCGGCGGCGGGCGGAGGCCGCCCAGGCTTCCCAGTCATACCGGCTGCCGGAGGATCCGTCCGAAGCCCGGTCCTTGCGGCCCGGCCAGGTCCGGGAGAGGGGGGCCTACGAGCCCTCCTCCATCGAGCTGTTCCAGCAGGCCCTGCGCCGGCCGGAGGCCCCCGGGGAAACGCCGCCGCGGCCGAAGGCAGCGGAACTTTCCTCGCAGGCCGAGGCATCGGAGCCGGCAGACTCCCGGCAGACGGAGGAAGCAGGCGGAAAGGCCGCGCCGTTTCCGGCGGAACCGGCGGTCCTGCCGGAAGCACCCCGGCAGCTGGACCTGTTTGAGGAAAAAATCCTGGATCCCAAGGCCCGGGATACCTACCGGCTCATCGGCCAGCTGTTCGACACCTATTGGCTGGTCCAGACCCGGGATCAATTCCTGATCATCGACCAGCACGCGGCCCACGAAAAGGTGCTGTACGAGCGGACCATGAAAAGCCTGGCGGCCCGGGAGTACACCTGCCAGCAGATGAACCCGCCCCTGATCCTGACCTTAAACGCCCGGGAGGAGCAGGTGCTTTCGGAGTACCGGGAGGCCTTCTCCAAGATCGGGTTTGAGATCGAGCCCTTCGGCGGCAAGGAGTACGCGGTGTACGGGGTGCCGGGCAACCTGTTCGGCCTGGCCCGGGAGGATCTGCTGCTGGAGCTTTTGGACAGTCTGGCGGACGAGGGCGGCCGGAGGCGGCTGAACCTGGTGGAGGAAAAGGTGGCGCTGATGTCCTGCAAGGCGGCGGTCAAGGGAAACAACCGGCTGTCCCCGGCGGAGGCGGAAGCCCTCATCGACGAGCTGATGGGGCTGGAGCATCCGTACACCTGCCCCCACGGGCGGCCCACCATCGTCTCCATGAGCCAGTACGAGCTGGAGAAGAAATTTAAGAGGGTGGTATCATGAGCGAAAAACCGGTGATCGTCCTGGCGGGTCCCACGGCGGT
>CALWEC010000184.1 GCA_944376945.1 uncultured Lachnospiraceae bacterium
ATGCCCGCCATTGAGGCGCTGCAAAAAATGATCCAGGAATACGAGGGGACGGTGCTTTTTGTTTCCCACGACCGGGCGTTTTCGGACGGGTGCGCGGACCATCTGCTGCGAATCGAGGGGAAAAAGCTCCTTCCTTTCGCGGGAAACCTCTCCGATTGGGAGAAAAGACAGGCGGAACCTGCCAAAACGCCGGAGCGGATGGAAAAGACGGTGCTGGAGCTGCGTCTGGCGGAGGTGATTGCCCGCCTGTCCGCCCCCAACTGCCCGGACCGGGAAGCGCTGGAACGGGAATTCCAGGCGCTGGTTGCCCGCAGGAACCAGGGCTGAGAAAAAATATACAAACAAAATAAAAAAGACGCCTGTCGACATCTTTCGACATTGCAAATCGACTAAAATGTGCTATAATAAAGAAGTGGAGCTCCACGGGGCTCCACCTCAACCTTTTTCCCTCTCCGCCCAGATTTCCGGCTGGGCGGAGACTTTTTATTCCACTTTCCGGACCTCCTGGAACATGGCGTAATACCGCGGCGGGATCACCTTGTCCAGATGGTAGCGGCCGAAATACCATTGCCCGAAGTCGCATTTCTTGGCGATATAATCCAGATACATGTGGATACAGCTCGCCTCTGTGTCCTCCAGCCGGATGAAATGCTTGATGACAGCCGGCGCGTCGTGGGTCAGGATAATGTCCACCTTGCCGCCGTTCTTCCGCAGCGATTCCACCCCTTTGGCCTGGTCCTCCTCCGAGGGCTGCTCCTCCGGCCACCAGCGGCTGCCGGAAAGGCCCTGTTCTTCGCTGTCCCCGCCGCCGAAGGCAAACACCTTTTTCCCGCAGATTTCGTAAACTTCCCCCCGAAGGAGCTGGTAAACGTTCCCGGAAATCTTTCTGGCCAGGCCGCCCCGGTAGGGCACCGTCGGATATTCCCGCAGGAGGTCGTAGTTTTCGTGGCATCCTTCCACAAAAACCGTATCGTGCTTCCGCTTTCCGATTTTTTTGAGCGTTTTCTGCTCCGCTTTGGAACCATCCCAGACAAAGCCGAAATCGCCGCAGACCATCAGAACATCCTTTTCCCCCAGCTTTTTGACGGCCGGGGTCTGGAACCGGTCCAGGTCCCCATGCATATCTCCTGTCACAAAAATCAAATGTGCCGACCTCCCTTGCTCCTCCTATTATAGCAGAATTTTTTGAATTTTTCTACAGGAGAGGGAGGAACCGGCCGGATTTATCCGTGGAGGGCCTTTTTCATCCGCCGGAGGGCTTCGGTCAAAAGCGCGCGGGGGCAGGCCGCTGTCAGCCGCATAAACCCTTCCCCGGCGGTTTCGCCGAAGTTTGTCCCCACTCCCAGCGAGACGCCGGCGGACAGGAACTTTTCATGCAGCTCCTTGCAGGAAAGGCCCGTTTTCCGGCAGTCCAGCCAGGCCAGATAGGTGGCCTGGGGACGGATGAAGGAGATTTCCGGCAGCTCCCGGGCAAAAAAGTCCGCCATAACATCCAGGTTCCCCGCCACATAGCGGACCATCTCCCGGAGCCATTCCTCCCCGCCGGTATAGGCGGCTGTGGCGGCGGCAAATCCCATGATGTCCGGGCCGGGGACGTGGTTTCTGCCCATAAGCTCCGCGATTTTCTTCCGCTGCGCCGGGTTGCGCACAATCATGCAGGAGGTTTGCAGCCCCGGCAGGTTGAAGGTTTTGCTGGGCGCGTTGAGCACCACCGCTTCCCCCGCCAGCTCCTCCGGCAGGGAAAGGACCGAGACGAATTCCTCGCCGGGCAGGATAATGTCCCCGTGGATTTCGTCCGAATAAACCGTGACGCCGTGTTTTTTGCAGAGGGAAAGCATGCTGCAAAGTTCCTCCCGCGTCCAGATGCGGCCGGTGGGGTTGTGGGGGTTGCAGAGGATGAAGGCGTTGACATCCTCCCGGGAAAGCTCCCGTTCCAATGCCTCCAGAGGCAGCTCCCACCGCCCGTTTTGATTGGGCATGGTCACAGGGTGCAGGGGCTTGGAAAGGTTCTCCGGCACCGACATGAAGGGCGGATAGGAGGGCAGCAGAATGACGCAGCCCCCTTCCGGCGTCAGGGCCTTCATGGCCCATTGCAGCCCGGTGATTACCCCGGCCGCCGGGAGGATTTCCTCCTTATTTCCCGTGCAGCCGTGGACGCGCGCCTGCCAGCCGCAGGCGGCCTCAAAAAAGGCGTCCCCGGCAAAGCTGTATCCGAACATGCCGTGATCCGCCCGGGCCTTCAGCGCGTCAATGACGCACTGAGGGGAGCGGAAATCCATGTCGGCTACCTGCATGGGGATAACGCCTTCCGCCATCCCGTCCCACTTGGCGCTGCAGGTGCCGCGGCGTTCGGGGAAGGAGTCAAACAGGGGATTGATTGGTGTCATGATTTCTTTTCCTCCTTTTTCTGTAAGGGCTGTTCCGGCCCGGCCGCACAGCCCGCGTCCATCAGGGCAATCAGGGCCAGCAGGCCGCCCCAGTGGTAGAATTTGTCGCTGTTGCCGCGGTCGCAGCCTTCGCCGGTGGTCCCGTTGTAATTTTCGTGAACATGGCCGTGCTCCCGCCACTCCTTCAGGAGAAGTTCCCGGGATTTCCGGGCCAGGTCGGCGCATTCTGTCCGGAGCCCCTGCTTGCGCATGGCGAGATATGCCAGGAAATTGGTGGGAGCCCAGATCCGTCCCCGCCAGTAGTCCTGATCGGGATAGGCCGGGTCGTTCCGCGCGATGGTGGGGAGGATGTACGCGCCCCAGAATTCTTCCGGATTGTAAAAGTGCTCGTCCATCATTCGGCGGGCCTGTTCCGGCGTCACCCGGTCGCTGAACAGGGCGTAGAAATTGGTGGGGGACAGGCGGCGGGAGAACTCGCCGGTGTCGGTGCGGCGGTTGCAGAACATGCCCGTTTCCTCGTCCCAGAGCTCCCGCATCCCCTCTTTGCAGAGGGCAGCCCGGCTTTCCAGTTCCGGAATGACCTCTTCCCGTCCGATTTCCCCGGCCAGCTCCGCCAGATATTCGCAGTCGGCCAGATAGAGCCCCGTAAGCCCCACATCCGCCAGACACATCAGGTGCCGTTCCGGGTCAAAGG
>CALWEC010000185.1 GCA_944376945.1 uncultured Lachnospiraceae bacterium
GGTTCATTTCCATTTCCCAGCGCGCTTTCATAGGCTCCCGGATGTCATAGATCCCAAGGGAATCCAGGGACTCTCCGCCCAGAAGGCGAAGCCCCAGCAGCAGGGTTCCTCCCACGTCCCCCAGGGCGTAGATATGCACGGTTTTCCTCTTCTTCCCCATCCAGGAGAAAAAGGCCGCCCCGCCTACCCGGAAAGTTTCCCCCGCCGGGCAGACGCCCTCTCCAAGGAAAGTTTCCCCCACCGGGCAGGCAGGCTCTCCCAGGAAAGAACGCTCCCCAGGAAAAGCTTCTCCCCGCTCTGCGCCTTCCATCAGCTGGCTGAGATGTTTCATGTTTTCTCCTCCTCCCAGTTCAGGTTCCGCATCCGGATCAGCTGACGGATATCGTTTTCCACGTAAGTGGACGCCGGCAGGTTGCCGTCGTAGCGCATAAAATTCCCCTTGTCCGGGCAGGTGGGGGACAGGATGGCCTGCCCCAGCCGGTTCAAGGTCAGGGTCCGGCCAAAGGCATGCTGGTACTCTTCCTCCAGCACCCGCAGGATATCCCGGGCGTTTTCCAGGCAGGTCATGGACACTTGGTAGGCGGCCTGCTTGGAGTCCCGCATCAAAAAGACCGGCGCCACATACGGAAGGATCAGGTTGACCGAGGGCAGGAGCCCTGGGAACCCGCCCCGGGTGGTTTTCACGCTGTCCCCGCCGATAAAGGGATACATGGTGGATTCTACGATCCAGGTATGGATGTTGGGGATAAAGTATACGCACTGGGCCTGCAGCCCGTTGCGCTCCGCCAGCTCCCGGCCCCGGGCGCTAAGGATCCCCACCAGGATACAGTCGATGGAAAGGGGCGTGCTGGCAAGCAGGGGCATCAGCGCCTTCAGCCGGTAGCCTTTGTGCAGCAGGTCGTCCACCAGGATCACGTCCCGCCGGAAGGAGCGGATGGTGCGCATCTGGGTCCGCAGAGGGGAATAGTTGGGATATTCCTCAATGGTAAAGCCGGACATATCCTCCCGGAATACACGCTCCGTGTGCAGCGCCTTGGTCACCGTATTGGGGGCCGCCGAATCCCGGAACATTTTTCCAAAGGGCACGCACATCTTCTCCCCCAAGATTTTAGGTTCCGCCACCGTCTTGGGGACCCCGTTGATCTCGGTGATCTTTTCGATGATCTGATGGTACATGACGTAAGAGTCAAAGGACAGCACCAGGTGCCCCGGACGCAGGGCGCAGGCTGCCTCCTGCAGCCTCCGGTGGGCCCGGCGGAGCATCCGCTGCACCCGGGGATTGCTCTGGAAGGGCTCCTTCAGCACCGACTCTACGTTGTCCGTCAGGGTGGTGGGGGCGTACAGGGCCGCCGCCATCACCAGTTCTCCCTCCCCGGCGTCCATCCGAAGGAAGCCCTGGAGCCGCAGAAGCTCTGCGGAGGCCTCGTCCTCCCTGCTGCCGTGGTACAGGCAGTAGGTATATTCCTGCTCCAGGGCATAGGCCAGCGTCTCCGTAAGGATCCACTGGCGCAGGCGGGGGTAACGGTCTTCCGCCATCACCTGGATCTGGGAGAGCAGGAAAATTTTCCCTCCGGCAAAATTCCGGATCCGGTTGGACAGCTCCGGATTCCCAAACTCCTCTCCCACCTCCCGCATGGGAAGGTGCCGGAAAAGGCAGAAGGCCAGCGGCGCTTTTTCCCCGGAATCGTCCCAAAGGACCGCCGCCATCTGGCCAGGCCGGCTTTTCCTCCTCTGCTCCGCGGGCAGGCTTTCCAGGAAGGCGTCCGTCTCCTTCTCCAAAATTTCCAAGTGCATCTGCCGGGCCCGGAGGATGGGCTTATCCTGAGGCTCCCGCAGGTACAGGCTGTTTTCGTAGATATAGCTTTGGGCCACCGGGTCGATCAGCTGGGAAATATCCCGGTTTTCGTCTATGCTTTCCCGGATCCGGGTGGAGCTGATGTCCTCCAGGTACACCGGCAGGGACAGCATCTGTACCGTTCCCAGCATGTTGGGGTAGGATTCCGGGATCTGGCCCCCCATATTCCGCCGGAATACGATGTGGTCAAAATGATGGATGGAGTTTTCGCAGGGCGGCTTCCGGTAGGCGGAAGCATTGGCAATCACATCGCTCCCCACCACAATGGCCAGTTCTTTCCCAGGGAACAGGTCCTTCAGCCGCTTCAAATCCTCCTCGTTGGCAATGTTGATGGGCTTGCTGTCCGGGAACAGAAACACGCCGGCGTCATCCGCCACGGACATGGCCGCGATTTTCCGGCAGATCCCCTTGGGCTGGGTCTTTTTGGACCAGGAAAATTCGTCCATGGCCAGATACACCTGATAGCCCAGCTTCCGGATTTCCTGGACAATCCCCTTGTGGCTTAAGGAGAAGGGATCGAAGGTCCCAGGGAAAAACGCCGCCTTCTGGCATTCCTCCATCTGGAATTCCCCGTTCCGGAACAGATAGTCGGAAAGGAAGCGGTACAGATGGTTCAGGGAGGCCGCGCGGATCAAAAAGCTAAGCAGCGGCTCTGGCTGATCCGCTAAAACGTGCAGGATCTTTTTGGCCCAATGGCGGAAAATCCAGCTTTTTTCTTCCTCCGGCAGCCGGTCGGAGCCAAACAAGAATTCCCCCAGCACGTAGACGGCTTCTTGGCTGACCCGGTCGTGGTAATTGGCCATGCCCCGAAGCAGCAGCCCCAGGAAGCGCCCCATCCGGTTCCCGTATTCCCGGGAGGTTTCGTGGGCCCGCTCCCGGTAATCCGGGGCCCGCTGGATCAGATGGCCCAAGGTATCCAAGGCCGCGCAGGCAACGCTTTCCTGGTTCTGGTTGACCATGCGCTCCAGGGTCAGCAAATGCTCCTCCACCTCGTCCGGCCCCAGATGCAGGATCAGCTCCGCCAGGTAAATGGGAACATCCTTGGCAAACTGGCTTCCGCCGGTTTCCAAACCCTGGAACAGCTCCACCACCACCTCGTTGCACTGGTCCTGGGAAATATACTCCGCCATCTTTACCAGGGCCCGGCCGGCGCAGTGGCGCACATCGTCGCAGTCGTTGACGGTCAGAAGGTTGGCCAGATGGGTGGCCGTGTGCATTGGCTGATTGTTCCTGCCCGCCTGCATCAGATAGGAAAGGCACTCGATATGGATCTCCTTGCAGATCCAGGGGGTAGCGGTTTTCAGGTTTTCCAGGAACAGGTTGGCGATCAGGTGCTTTTGGAAGGAAAATTCCTCCAGCAGAACCATCTCCCGGCGTTCCAATTCCAACAGATGGCCAATCCGCCACCGCAGAAACTGGATGCTGGGCGCCGGCCGGTCCGGAATCTGCCGGAATAAGCGCTGGCAAAAGCCCCGCACCAGCGGCCCCGCCTCCTTCTGTTTTAGGCAGAAAAGGACCAGCTGGAGGACCGCCACCTGCAGATCCCTCCGGTCCCGGCCCGCAAAGTGCTCCACAAAGCCAAACAGGACCCGGAAATCTTCCTCCGTGCAAAGGGAAAACGGCAGCTTCTGGATGGCGTTGACCATCGTAAAAGCGGTAAAATCGTCCCGGTCCGTATCCCGGTAGGCATCCAGCGCCACCTCCAGATAGGCCCGTTTCTGGCCTTTTTTGGCGCTTTGGATGGCCGATTCCGTCAAATCCTCAATCCGGTACATCATCCACTGCCGGTGCTGCTCCGTCAGCTTGTTGTCCGGCACCCGCCCCATCTGGAAATACTGCCGGAACAGGCCCAGGCTGGAACCATCCTGATAAAAAGCCGCCCACCCCTCCGGGATCTCCTTCCGGTATTCCGTATCGTAGGAGACAATCAGCTGCCCCATCAGCCGGGCGGCCTGGGAGCGGATATCCCCCTCGCTGTGCATCAGCAGCTCGTACAGCAGCCGGATGGTCAAAAGCTTCTGCTTAGGGGTCATATAGGTATAGTATTCCTGGAAAACGTTCAAATGGGAACGGATATTTTTCCAGTCCCGGCCGCTGCGGGCGGTCTCCAGGATGCTGTAAAAAGTCTTTTCCACGTTGAGAATGTGCATCAGCCGGATGTTATGGCGGATGGCATACGATTTATAGGCGCGCACCAGCTGTTCCCCGTGCAGCAGGGCCGTGTCCGTCCGGGGCCGGGGCTCCGCCTGGCTGTGGTCCAGATCCGTATGGACGCCCTGTTCTTCCATGTAAACCTCAAAATCCGCCAGCTTATCGTACACCCGCTGGTACCGCTCCCGCTTGGCCGCGTCCACATGGTCCAGCTTGTTCAGGATCACGTCAAAGGCGTCCTTCAGGGTATAGAAAACCGGGCGTTCCCTTCCATCCTCCCCCCGGACGCTTTTGGAGCGGAAATCCGCGTAGATCAGCACCAGGGATTCCACGGACAGGTTTTCCAGCTCCAGGTCCCAGGTGGAATGGTTGGCCGCGATATGGCCGATGGTGGGCATCTGGTTGCGGTTAAAATACAGATCCGTATAGTAATAGTGCAGGTAGGGAACCCGCCGTCCCTCTTTCTCCTTACAGCCAAATTTCCCAATGTCATGGCCGATGGCCGCGGCGGACACCAGCGCCAGGTCGATGGGCACCCCCACCGAATCCAGCTGCCGGGCCACGTGCATAGCGATATGATGGACCCCCGCAATATGGCCCAGGGTGTGGAAAGGCGTCACCTCCGAAGCCAGGCGCATGAACTCAAACACCCAATCCCGCCGGCAGACCCGCACAAAACGCCGGTATTCCACCGGATGGTCCGTGCGCCGCGCCTCCGCTTCCTCCGGCAGCCGGAAGTGCAAGGAGGGGGAAAAGCCCCGGGCTTCCGGCTCCCACTCCAGAACGGCCCGAAGGACCTCCCCGTAGAACAGCGCCGCCTTTTCCTGGCTTGGATCCAATACGGCCGGGAAATTTTCCGGATACAGGACGTGCTTTCCATGCCGGCACAAGGCCGGCAGCCATCCCTCCTCCGGCTCCGGGGAAAACGCGTCCATGGCCGGCCGGCACACCGCCAGTACCCCGGCGCACAGATGGGCGCTGTCCGCGTCAAAATTTTTGAGGGCCTGGCGGAACCCGGGGGCCTTCAGCCGGCGAAGGACCTCCGGCCGGCCCCACCCTAAAGACGCCAGCTTCTGTTTTTCCGTCAGCCGTTCCTCCAGCTTTTCCTGGATCTTTTGGACTTCGCTTCGAGTCATGGGTCCTTCCTTTCTTCTCCCGGCGTCGCCGGCTGCCCCAGACGGGGCGGATTGATCTGAGACCAGTGCCGCAGGCCTGGCCGTTCCTTTATCTGAAACCAGTATAGCAGGCCTGGCCGTTCCTTTACAAGAAGAAAAATCGCCGGGGAAAGTTTCGGAAACAAGGGCAAGCCCACCTCATAGGATACATTATAAAAAATGAACCACGGAGGTTTCAAACCATGAGTGATTTGACGGCAACCAACTGCGGCGGTGGATGCAATTCTGGATATGGCACTGGCAATGGCTGCAACCTGATTTTCCTGATTCTCCTGCTGTGCTGCTGCGGAGGCGGCGGCAATCTGCTGGGCGGCGAAGGGAACGGCTGCAGCTGCGACAATATCCTTTGGATCCTGCTGATCCTCTGCTGCTGCGGAGGCGGCGGCGGCTTCTGCTGATCCCCCCAGGAAAGCCAAACACTCCCTATGGGATTCCCAGGCGGCAGGCGCGGCGGCGCGTCTGCCGCCTTTTGCCGCCTTGCAAAATCCTCCGGCCTATCCTATAATAAGAGGCAGATCCGCGGCCACCGGGAAGCTCCCTGACCCAAAGGGTTCCGGTGCCGCCAGTCTGGAAAGGAACGAGGAAAACACCATGAAGACAGGACTGGTTTTAGAAGGCGGCGGTATGCGGGGGATTTACACCGCCGGCGTGCTAGACGTGCTGATGGAGCAAGAAATCCGCTTTGACGGCGTGGTAGGCGTTTCCGCCGGCGCCATCCACGGCTGTTCCTTCGTCTCGGAGCAGCACGGCCGGAGCATCCGCTATTATACCAAATACAGCCGGGACAAGCGTTTTATGAGCCTGTACTCCCTGCTTACCACCGGGAACCTGGTGGGGGAGGAATTCTGCTACCACCAAATCCCGGAAAAGCTGGATCCTTTTGACGAGG
This sequence comes from uncultured Lachnospiraceae bacterium, assembly GCA_944376945.1. Lineage (GTDB taxonomy): Bacteria > Bacillota > Clostridia > Lachnospirales > Lachnospiraceae > Pseudolachnospira. The sequence continues at coordinate 6,071 of CALWEC010000185.1, forward strand.
AAACCTTTTCCCACTCTTCCACCCGCTTTTACGCCGTGTGCACCGATGTGGAAACCGGACGCCCGGTGTACGTGCGCATCCGCCGCATGGCCCAAGGCGTCCGCTACCTGATGGCCTCCGCCTCCATGCCCCTGGTCTCCCGGATTGTGGAGGAGGGCGGCCGGAAGCTGCTGGACGGCGGGATTGCGGACAGCATCCCCCTGCGGGCCTTCCAGCGGGCCGGTTACCAAAAAAACCTGGTGGTGCTGACCCGGCCCGCCGGATACCGGAAAAAGGACTCCCGGAACCTGCTGATCCGGCTGGCATACCGCCGTTATCCTGCCTTTGTCCGGGCTATGGGGCTCCGGCCCCGCCGCTACAACGCCACCCTGGATTACATCGCCGGGCAGGAGGCGGCCGGCAACACCTTTGTGCTGCGGCCCTCCCGGGATCTGGGCGTAGGCAGGACGGAAAAAGATCCGGACCGGCTGCGGGAGCTTTATCAGCTGGGCCGGGAGGATGCGGAAGCCGCCTTGGAAGCCCTAAAGGCGTTCCTTGCCTAACCTCGCCGGTTTTTCCGGTTTTCCCCACGGCGGCCTCCGGGCCGCCGTTTTTCCTGCCCCGCCTCCGGGCGTTCCGGCCCCGTTTGGCGCCTCCGGTTCCGCAGGCACTCCTCCTCCAGCTCGTATACCGCGTTTCCCTCTATCATCAGCCTGGTTTCCACGGGCCATTCCTCCTAAAAAGAAAATAAGCGGGCCTCTGTCTCCCGCCTTTTACCATTTTATGTGAAATTTTCCCCTGGGTTCCCGCATATACTGGAAGAAAAAGCCCCGAGGTAAACGCGATGAACGAAAACCACAGCTGGCAGGACGACCCCAAGCTGAAAAATATCCGCCCCGATAAGCTCCAGTTCCTAATGCAGCAAATGTCGGAGGCCAATGGAAAGGATCCCCAGTCTCTGCTGCCTTTTTTAATGGGCCTTTCTTCCTCCTCCGGACAGGGAGGGATGGATTTTTCCGATAACGAGACAGACCTGATCCTCCAGGTCCTCTCCCAGAGAATGACGCCGGAGGAACGGTCCCGTATCGACATGATCCGCAATCTCTCCCGGATGATCGCCCGGAAAAACCCGCCTAAAAAGTAATGTCGTTCTTCCGGTGCAGCAGCCGGGCCCCGTGGACAATGGCAAAACTGCCTGCCACCGCCGCCAGCACAATGGCCGCAATACCTACCACCACGTTAAAAATGCCGGCTGTTTTCATAACCTGATACACTCTTTCCATGGGATCACCTCCTCCTGTGAAAGCGGAAACACGGACGGCGCGGGCATCCCCGCCGTCCCCTACAGCCGGTACTTTTCCGGCATGGCGGCCTGAAACGCGTCCAGCGCTTCCCAGTCCAGCTCCACCAAAGCCAGCTCGGTGCAGCCATCCTTCTCCGCCACCAAAATATAGCCTCCTCCCTTTTTCCGGGAGACAAAATCCCGCATACGGATCTTCTTCCCCCGTCCCACATAGGGCGTCAGCGCCTCCGAAGAATTCTCCGTCAGCGCCTCGATTTCCCCTCTGGCATAGGTTCTGGCTACTTTCTCCCCCAGCAGCTTTCGGATCCGCCGGATCTCTACACCTTCCCCGGACAGCCGGTACTCATACTGCCCCCGGCCCCATACCAGGTACAGCGCCGCCGTCAAAAGCAGCAGGACCGCCGCGGCCCCAATGGTCATAGGCGTGGGAGTCTGCCAGGCGGTCAGCAAATAGATCAGCCCGGCCCCGCCCAGCAAAGGAAGGCTTAGCTTCAGCGGCTCCGGCATGGCCATCGGGATCCGGAAACGGAACTCATCCATTGGGTTCCTCCTTTTCCTCCTGACGGGCCCGCACGCCGCCGAACAAAAGCGGCATCATCTTCCGGGTCTGCTCCAGCAGGGAATACTGGCCGTCGGAAATGCAGTATTCGTACACCAGCGCCCGCTCCGCGATTACATAAAGCTGGGCGATCTCATAGAAAGGAAGCTGCCGGGTAATCTGCCCCCGCCGCTGTCCCTCGTCCACCAGCTGGTTGATGATTTTGTAGTAAAACCGGTTTTGATCCACCAGGTGCTTGTCCCCTTTTTTGGTTACCTGGGAGGCATACATAAACGCCAGCAGGTCGATGGGGATTTCCTTTTCAATCATGCCATGGACTTCCATACACAGGTACAAAAGCTTTTCGTAGCTGTCCATCTCCGGGTCCAAGGTCTGGAGGATTTCCTCATACTTCTCATCAAAAATAGAGGACAGGGAGCTAAGCAGCTCGTCCTTCCCGCTGTAATAGTGATAAAAGCTTCCCTTGGAGGTTCCAGACTCTGAAATGATCTCGTCGATGGTGGTATTTTCATACCCCTTTTCATGGAACAGCTTCCAGGCAGTCCTGGCGATCTTGCCCTTGGTGTTCTCTCTTCTAGCCATACATCATTACCCCTTATCCAAACTCCTTTTACTATAACATTGAAAAAAAGGGAAGTAAAGGGAAAAACCAGAACTTTTCCGGGAAAATTTCCTAAAAATCACTTGCACTTTTTTCCATTATAGCTTACAATAGACTCAAGACTAGAACGCAGTCTATTCAAGGAGGCGAAAGAATGGAAAAACCAACGGTTTTTAACATCCAGAAATATTCCATTCACGATGGCAAAGGGATCCGCACCACCCTGTTTTTCAAGGGCTGCCCCCTTTCCTGCCAGTGGTGCCACAACCCGGAAAGCCAGCAGTATCCGGTAGAGCTTCTGTACTACCATGAGCGCTGCACCTACTGCGGTACCTGCGTGGAGGTATGTCCCCAGAAAGCCAGCGTCTGGGACGGCCGCCGGATTAAGGTAGACCGGGAGAAATGCACCGCCTGCGGCGTCTGCGCGGACGAATGCCTAGCCGGGGCCCGGGAGATCGCGGGAAAGACGTACACCGTGGAGGAATTGGTGGCGGAGGCCGCCAAGGATCAAATGTTTTACGAGGAATCCGGCGGAGGCGTCACCCTCTCCGGCGGCGAGGTCATGTGCCAGGACATGGACTTCATAGAAGCCCTGTGCAAAAAGCTGTACCGCCGGGGCTACAGCGTAAACATCGACACCTGCGGGGAAGCCCCTTATGAAAATTTTGCCCGGATCCTGCCCTACGTAGACGTATTTCTCTACGATATTAAGCTGATGGACCCGAAGAAGCACGAAACCTTTGTAGGGGTCGACAACCACCGGATCCTGGAGAACCTGATCCGGCTCAGCCAGGACGGCGCCCGGATCAACATCCGGATTCCCCTGATCGGCGGGGTCAACGCGGAGGATGGCTTCATTCAGGATGTCATCCGCTTCCTGCAGGAGCATCAGATCCGCACCGTAGGAGTCAACCTGCTGCCCTACCACAACACCGGCAAGAGCAAGTACGCCAACCTGGACCGGGGCTACGCGGAGGAACGGTACCATGTGCCGCCTGCGGAACAGATGGAGCACTTCCGTCAAATGTTCCAGATGAGCGGTTTTCAAAATGTCAAAATAGGAGGATGAGAAAAATGGAAGAACGCGGCATGAACGAGCGGATTCGCAAACTGCGCCGGCAGAGCATGGATGCGGTGGCCCATTTGGATATGGAGCGCGCCCGTCTGATGACGGAAGCCTATAAAATGTACGAAGGCACCGTCTCCGTGCCGGAAATGCGGGCACTGGCCCTGAAGCACTACTTCAGCAACAAGACCCTCTGCATCAACGACGGGGAACTGATCGTAGGGGAAAAAGGCGACTCTCCCCAGGGCTCCCCTTCCTTCCCGGAACTGTGCTGCCACACCGTCCAGGATATGCACGTCATGAACGACCGGGACCTGATCAGCTTTAAGGTGACGGACGCGGATATCCAGTATCAGAAGGATGTGATTATCCCCTACTGGGAGAACCGTTCCATCCGCCACAAGATCCTGGAGAACATGACCCCCGAGTGGAAGGCCGCCTACGAGGCCGGTATCTTCACCGAGTTCATGGAGCAGCGGGGCCCGGGCCACACGGTCGGCTCCGTAAAGATCTACGAGAAAGGCTACCTGGATTACCAGAACGACATTAACGAGGCCCTGTCCAAGCTGGACTACTACCACGATCCGGAAGCCCTGGATAAGAAGGCGGAGCTGAACGCCATGAGCATCTGCTGCGACGCCATCATGATCCTGGGCAAGCGGTACGCCGCCTATGCCCGCCAGCTGGCGGAGGAAACCGACGATCCTCAGAAGAAGGAGGATCTGCTGCTCATCGCCCACAACTGCGACGTGGTGCCGGCCCACAAGCCGGAGACCTTCCACCAGGCCCTGCAGATGTACTGGTTCACCCACCTGGGCGTAACCACCGAGCTGAACCCTTGGGACGCCTACAGCCCCGGACGGCTGGACCAGCACGTCTATCCTTTCTACAAGGCGGACGTGGAGGCTGGGATCCTGGACGATTCCCGTGCCCTGGAGCTTTTGGAGTGCCTGTGGGTGAAGTTTAACAACCAGCCGGCACCGCCTAAGGTAGGCATCACCCTGAAGGAAAGCAGCACCTACACCGATTTCGCCAACATCAACACCGGCGGCATTACCCCGGACGGCCAGGACGGCGTCAACGACGTCAGCTACCTGATCCTGGACTGCATGGACGAGATGAAGCTTCTGCAGCCCAGCTCCAACGTACAGATCAGCCGCAAGACCCCGCAGAAGTTCCTGAAGCGGGCCTGCGAGATCTCCCGCAAGGGCTGGGGCCAGCCGGCTTTCTACAACACGGAAGCCATCATCCAGGAGCTGTTAAACGCCGGCAAATCCCTGGAGGACGCCCGCCGGGGCGGCACCAGCGGCTGCGTGGAAACCGGCGCCTTCGGCAACGAGGCCTACATCCTCACCGGCTACTTCAACCTGCCCAAGATCTTTGAGCTGGCCCTCTTCGACGGCAAGGATATGATGACTGGCAAGCAGCTGGGCCCTCACACCGGCGACGCCCGGAACTTTAAGACCTACGAGGAGCTGTGGGAAGCCTACACCAAGCAGATTGACTACTTCCTGGATGTGAAGATCATGGGCAGCAACGTCATCGAGCGGATTTACGCCGAGTATATGCCGGCTCCGTTCCTGTCCATCATCACCAACGACTGCATCAAGAAGGGCAAAGACTACAACGCCGGCGGCGCCCGCTACAACACCAACTACCTGCAGGGCGTGGGCATCGGCACCATCACCGACTGCCTGGCCGCCGTCAAGTACAACGTGTTTGAGAAGAAGCGCTTCACCATGGAGGAGCTGCTTCACGCTCTGGAGACCAACTTCACCGAGGACAGCCGGATCCTGAACCTGGTGCGGAACAAGACGCCCAAGTACGGCAACGACGACGATTACGCGGATTCCATCATGCGGGAGTTCTTTGCGTACTACCGCTCCCACGTAACCGGACGGCCCAACATGAAGGGCGGCACCTACCGGATCAACATGCTGCCCACCACCTGCCATGTGTACTTCGGCGACGTGATGATTGCCAGCGCCAACGGCCGTCTGGCCCACAAGCCGGTGTCCGAGGGCATTTCCCCGGAGAAGGGCGCGGATGTGAACGGCCCTACCGCCGTGGTTAAGTCCTGCGCCAAGATGGATCACCTGCAGACCGGCGGCACCCTGCTGAACCAGAAGTTTACCCCGGCTGTGGTGGCAGGGGAGGAAGGCCTGAACCAGATGGCCAACCTGGTCCGCACCTACTTTAACATGGACGGCCATCACATCCAGTTCAACGTCATCGACCGGGAGACCTTGATCCAGGCCCAGCAGCATCCGGAGGATTACAAGGATCTGATCGTCCGGGTGGCCGGCTACAGCGACCACTTCCGGAACCTGAGCAAGGCCCTGCAGGACGAGATCATCGAGCGGACCGAGCAGTCCTTCGCCTAAAAGAGAATAAAGCCGTGTCCTTTCGGGTACACTAGCCTTTAGTTACCGGCAAGCAGGTATCGGAAAGGACACGCGCCATGGATCGAACGAGTAAAAAAACACGGCCGCTTTGGACAAAAAACCGGCTCCTTCCCGCCTTCTGGGCTGCGGAAGGAGCCCTTTTCTTGGTCATTTTTATGGGAAGCCTGGAACTTTTTCTGCATCCCTCCGGCGCCGGGGCGCTGCCGGAGGCCTTAAACCGCCTTCGCTTTTCTTCGGTGCTGCTCTGCCTGGCGGTCAGCCTGCTGCGCCGTTCCCCTGGCTGGCTTCCTCTCCTGTGGGCGGCCTGGGGGGACAGCTTTCTCATCTTCACCCCTTGGTATCTGCCGGGGATTTGCTTTTTTATCCTGGCCCAGGAAGCCTTCCGCCGGCTGCTGGGCCTGCCCTTCTCCTACTTCCTAGCCGGAGGGAGCCTGGCGCTGGCCCTGTTTACCGCCGCCCGCTTTTGCTTCCTCCTTCCTCTGGGGGTGCTGGAGGGGGCGGCCGCCTTCTATACCGGCGCGCTGCTGGGCAATCTGGCCGCCTCCTGGAGGGCCTTTGCTCCGGCGGCTTCCCGCCGTCCCCGGGGCGCTTCCTGCTCGGCCTGCGCCGCCTGGCGGAGGCGCGCAAAAAAAGCGCCAGGGGGACGGTGGCCTGCCGTCAGCCTGACGCTTCTGTTCCTCTGCGATATACAGGTGGCGCTGAGACAGCTGCCCTTCTACCTGGCAGGCCCTTTGCCTTCCTTTTGGGACGCCTGGATCCAGCTTTCCCCCACTCTGATCTGGGCTTTCTACCTGCCGGCCCAGGCTCTGCTGGCCAGCCTCAGCTTAGGTAAGTCCCCTTGGGCTGCACCACCTTGGGCCGGAAGCCTTCCCGCTCCAGCACCTCCACAATCTCCTTCTTATGCTCCGGCCCTTCGGCCTCCACGGTAATCCGCAGTTCCACCAGGTCGTTGCGGTTGATGCTGTAAAACTGGTTGTGCTCCAGGCGGATCACGTTGGCGTTTTCCTGGGCCAAAAGGGTCGCCACGTTTACCAGCTGGCCCGGCTTATCCGGCAGCAGCACCGAAACGGTAAACATGCGGGAGCGGGCGAACAGGCCGTGCTGCACCACAGAGGACATGGTAATCACATCCATATTGCCGCCGCTGATAATGGAGACCACCTTCTTGTTCTCCGCTTTCAGGTGCCGCAGGGCCGCGATGGTCAACAGGCCCGAATTTTCCGCCACCATCTTGTGGTTTTCCATCAGGTCCAGGAAGGCCACAATCAGCTCCTCGTCTTTGATGGTAAGGATCTCATCCACATTCTGCTGGATATAGGGGAACAGGAGGTCGCCGGGGGTCTTAACCGCCGTGCCGTCGGCAATGGTCTTGGCGCTGGGCAGGGTCACCACATGGCCGGCCTCCAGGGAAGCCTTCATGCAGGCAGCTCCCTCCGGCTCCACGCCGATGACCCGGATCTTGGGATTCAGCATTTTGGCCAGGGTGGAAACCCCGGTGGCCAGGCCGCCGCCTCCGATGGGCACCAAAATGTAATCCACCGTGGGCAGTTCCTTGATGATTTCCATGGCGATGGTCCCCTGGCCGGTGGCCACGTCCAGGTCGTTAAAAGGATGGATCATGGTGTAGCCATGCTCCTCCGCCAGCTGCAAGGCATGCTCGCAGGATTCGTCGTACACATCCCCAAAAAGCTCCACCTCTGCCCCGTAGCTTTTGGTGCGGTTGATCTTCATCAGCGGGGTGACGGTCGGCATGACCACCACCGCCTTTACCCCAAACAGCTGGGCCGCGTAGGCCACTCCCTGGGCATGGTTGCCGGCAGAGGCGGTAATCAGCCCTCTGGACCGGGCCTCCGGATCCAGGGTGCTGATCTTGTAGTAGGCGCCCCGGACCTTGTAGGCCCCGGTATACTGCATGTTTTCCGGCTTCAGGTAAACCTTGTTGCCCGTTTGCTTGGTAAAATACTCGCTGTAAACCAATTTGGTCTCGCTGGTCACTTTGGCCACCAGCTCGGAGGCCTCCTCAAATTTTTCCAGTGTCAGTTCTTCCATTTTGTACCTCCTGTGCCGCGCTTTCGCGGCATTCCCACCGGCGCCCGTTCCCGGCGCGCACTCCACTACTCTTCTCCAAACAGCGCTTCCACAAAGGCGTCCGCGTCAAATTTCTGCAGATCCTCGATCTTTTCCCCGATGCCAATGTATTTGACCGGGATTCCCAATTCCGCCTGGATGGCCACGGCAATGCCGCCTTTGGCGGTGCCGTCCATCTTGGTAAGGATAATCCCGTCCACGTCCGCCGCCGCCATAAACTCCCGGGCCTGGGCCAGGGCGTTCTGGCCGGTGGTGCCGTCCAGGACCACCAGGGTTTCCTTGTGGGCGTCTGCGTACTCCCGATCCAGGATCCGGTTGATTTTCTTCAGTTCCTCCATCAGGTTCTTCTTGTTGTGAAGCCGGCCAGCGGTATCGCAGATCAGGATGTCCGCCTTCCGGGCCTTGGCCGCCGCCACCGCGTCAAAAACCACCGCCGCCGGATCGGATCCTTCCTTCTGGGCGATGATCTCCACCCCGGCCCGGTGGGCCCACTGGGCCAGCTGCTCAATGGCGCCGGCCCGGAAGGTGTCCGCCGCCGCCAGGATCACCCGATTGCCCATCCCCTTCATCTGGCTGGCCAGTTTGCCGATGGAGGTGGTTTTCCCTACGCCGTTGACTCCCACCACCAGGATCACCGACCGCTGGCTTTCAAAGGGATAGGCGTTCTCTCCCACATCCATCTGCTGCTTGATGGTGTCGATCAAAAGCTGCCGGCAGGCGGCGGGCTCTTTGATTTTCTGCTCCCGCACCTGTTCCTTCAGCCGCTCCAGGATCTCCTCCGTGGCATGGACGCCCAGATCCCCCATAATCAGGATTTCCTCCAGCTCCTCGTAGAAATCCTCGTCAATGGCGGAAAAACCGCTGAACACAGAGGCAAAACCGGAGGCGATGCTGCGGCGGGTCTTGGACAGCCCTTCCCGCAGCCGGGCAAACAGCCCTTTTTTGGTACTCTCAGACATAAAACGCTTCCTCCTGCGCTTGACTTTTCTATTTTAGGACGCCAGGCTGGGATCTGTCAAGTCCACGGACACCAGGGCGCTGACGCCTTTTTCCTGCATGGTCACCCCGTACAGCCGGTCCGCCATCTCCATGGTACCCCGCCGGTGGGTGATGACAATAAACTGGGTCTGATCCTTCAGCTTGTTCAGATACCCGGCGTACCGGGCCACGTTGGGCTCGTCCAGGGCCGCCTCAATCTCATCCAAAAGGCAGAACGGCGAGGGCTTCAGGTTCTGGATAGCGAATAGCAGGGCGATGGCCGTCAACGCCTTTTCCCCGCCGGACAGCGGCATCATATTCTGCAGCTTCTTCCCGGGCGGCTGGGCGTTGATGCCGATGCCGGCCTCCAGCACGTCCCCCGACTCCAGCAGCTCCAAGGTTCCCTTGCCGCCGCCGAACAGTTCCTGGAACACCCGCTGGAATTCCTTCTGGATCCGGGCAAAATTTTCCTGAAATTGGGCGCGCATGGACACGTCCAGCTCCCCGATAATCTTCTGCAGGCTGGCCTCCGCCTCCACCAGGTCCCCGTGCTGGCCCTTGAGGAATTCGTAGCGCTCGGAAACCTCCTTGTACTCCTCCATGGCGTTGACGTTCACCGGGCCCAGCTCCCGGATCTGGTTCTTCCGTTTGGTCACCTCCCGGCGCACCTCCAGGATACTCCCCAGCCCTTCCGGGCGCTGGCTTTCCGCCTCGGAAGGCGTCATCTCGTACTCGGTCCACAGGTAATCCACCTGCTTTTCCAGGTGCTCCTCCAGCCGTTCCTTCTGGTTCTGGAGCCGCATGGCTTCCTTGTCCAACTCCCGCACCCGGCTGTCGATCTCCGCCTTGGCGTCAAAAAACTTCTTTTGCTCCGCCGCCTCCGCGTCCCGCACCTGGGTTTCCTGCTCCAGGATCTGGGAAAGCGCCGCCATGGCGGCTTCCGTCTGCCGGATTTTTTCCTGGGTTTCCTGGATTTCCGCCTGCTTTTGCTGGACCTGCTGGGCGCCGGTTTCCCGGCTGCGGGCCAATTCTTCCAGCTCGTTCTTTTGCTTTTCCATCTCCCGGTTGACCCGCAGGATGTTCTCCAGCAGGAACTGGTCCTTTTGGTTCAGGCCGGAAAACTCCACCCGGACTTCCTCCAGGCGGCGGGCCGCTTCCTCCCGCTTGGCCTTTTCCTTCTCCAACTGTTTTTCCAGCCGGCCAATGGCTTTCTGGCAGGAAGCCTCCTGTTTCTCCAGTTCCCGGGAGGCCTGGGCCATCTGGGCCTCCTGGGCCTCAATCTCCTCAATCCGCTGCTGCAGCTTCCCGGCGTCCTCCTTCCGGCTCCAGGAACCTCTGCGGAGGGTGTCCAGCGCGTCCTGATCCCGGTCCCGCCCCAGGATGGCGGTGTTTTCCTGGATCTTGGCCTCGTGGAGGGCGTCCTGCAGCTGCCCGCCCAGGGCCTGGGCCTGCTCCAGCTCCTGCTCCAGGGCGGCCGCCCGGTCCTTGACCCGGTCGTACTCGGCCAGGGTCTGGCGGATCTCCTTTTCCAGCTCCTCAATCTCCCGGCGGCGGCCCAGCAAATTGCTGGAATTTTTAAACGCGCCTCCGGTCAGGGAGCCTCCGGGGCTTAGCAGCTCCCCGTCCAGGGTGACCAGGGAAAGGCTGTGCCGGTATTTGCGGGCAATGGCCAGGGCGTGGTCGATGGTGTCCACTACCAGCACCCTCCCCAGCAGATAGGAGGCGATCCCCTGATAGGCAGCCTCCACCTGCACCAGCTGGCTGGCCACGCCCAGGGCGCCCGGCTCCTTCAGCGCCTCCGGCCTGGGAAAGCCTTCCCGGCCGCTGACGCTGGAAAGAGGCAGGAAGGTGGCCCGGCCCAGCCGGTTCTTTTTCAAGAATTCCACCAGCCCCTTGGCCGTCTCCTCCGTGTCGGTGACAATATTCTGGATCCGGCCGCCCAGGGCGGTCTCCAAGGCCACCTCGTACTTTTTCTCCGCGTGGAGCAGGTCCGCCACCACGCCCAAAATCCCCGGGGTCTGCTTTTTCTTTTCCATGACCCGGCGGATGCTGCCGCCGTAGCCTTCGTACCGCTCCGTAATGTTGATCAGGGACTCCAGCCGGGTCTTCCGGGTGTGGTATTCCTGCTGGCAGTTCTGAAGGGCCCCGTTCTGCCTCCGTAGCTCCTCCTCCTTCTGCCGGCGCAGCGCCGCGTTTTCCTGAATCTGCCCGGCCAGCTGCTTCAGCTTGTCCCGCACCTGGGCCAGCTGGCTTTCCCAGGCGTTTACCTGGGCCTGCTTTTCTTCCTCCTGGGTCTTATCCTGGAGCAGGCTTTGGTGCAGCTGGCTGCGCTCCAGGCGGGCCTGCTCCAGCTGGGTGGCAAATTTCTGCCGGCTGGCGGCAATCTCCGCCTTCTGGTTAAGGCCCTGGATCATCTGCTGCTTTTGGGCCTCCCGGTCAAACTCCAGGGTCCGCAGCGTATCGTCCGCGTCCGCCACCTTGGCCTCCAGCTTCCCCAGTGCGTCGTCCGTCTGGTCCAGCAGCCGGTTCAGCGCCCCCTTTTCCGCCACAAAGCCTTCTTTTTCCTGGGCACGCCCAGCCAATTCCTGCTGGATGGCCTCCCGGCGGGCCAGGAACTGTTCTTCGCTGGCCTGGGACGCCCGGATCTGCTCCTCCAGCACCCGGATTTGGCCCTCCATGCTTTCCTTCTGTACTTTGGCCTCCCCCAGGGCCGACCGGTGGGTTTCCATTTCCTTTTCCCGCTGCTGGCTTTTTTCCGCCAGTTCCTCGTAGCGGCCCCGCAGCTGCTCCGCCTCCTGGCGGCAGGAATCCAGATCCCCGTTTACAAT
>CALWEC010000186.1 GCA_944376945.1 uncultured Lachnospiraceae bacterium
TGGACGGAAAAGCGGCAGGGTGGAATGGGGACGAGCAGCTGTACCAAGACAGCACCTATGAGATCGTCTCGCTGGTGGCCTACCTGATCGGGGTGCCCCGGCGCATTTTTGAGCGGGAGGCGGAGCCGCCGAAAATGGAGGTATACCGGCGGCTGGAGCAGGAGAAAAACGCCCGCATTGTCCGCCATCTCTGCATCCTGCGGACGGCTTTGGAGCGGAATTACAAAAATATCCAGCAAAAAATGCAGTTCGAGTACAAAGGGCTTTATTCCCTCCCGGAATACGTGCCCCAGGACAGCATCCAGCAGCTGTCCGAGGATGGGGTTACCTTCATCAAAAAAAACAGCAGCCAGCCCAAGCACCACATTATGGAGATCAACCGGATCCTTTCCGACCGGATCAACAACTGTAAGGGCTTGTTCCCCATCTGGCTGGATTGGTCGTACATACGGGACTTGTTCCTAATGCCCAACGGCCTGACGGAGGAAGGGACCCGGGCGGCGGCGGAAACCTACTACGGGCGCCTTTCCTGGTATCCGTACCAGATGTACATCCACTGGACGCCGCAGGACGCAGGAAATATCCTGTACAACGACAAAAAGTTCACCAAGCTCCTCTACGAATGGCATGGGGATCTGTTTACTGAGACCAGCAAGGTTTCCGATGCAGGCAGCCGGATCAAGGGCACCATCTACGAATTCCTGGACAGCAGCCAAAAGGTGGTGGCGGTGGTGGACTGCGAAAATTCTGACCCGTACAAGCTTTGCTCGGTGCTGAAAAATCTGGATTACGAGTATACCCAGAAAATTTCCAATATCATTCTGTTCGATGACATCCACACGGCGCCCACCTGGAAGATCCTGGAGCAGTTTACCAAAATCCCAGTGGAGCATATGATGATCCAGCGGATTAAGGACGAAAAATCCCTGGTGGACATCCGGCTGACGGCCCGGGCCTGCCAGGAGCATTACCAGCGGCAGGTGGATTCTTTTCTGATTGTGTCCAGCGATTCGGACTACTGGGGGCTGATCTCCTCTCTGCCGGAGGCACGGTTCCTGGTGCTGGCGGAGCGGGAAAAGTGCGGCGGCAGCATGAAGGCGGCCCTGACGGAATCCGGCATTTTCTACTGCTATATGGACGACTTTTACTCCGGCAACGCGGAGGACATTAAGAAGGGGGCGCTGTTCCAGGAGATGCACCGCTATCTGGACCGGGCCCTGCATCTGAACGCCCAGGACATGCTGGATACGGCCCTGCGGGTGACCCGGGTCAGCATGACCAGCTCGGAGCGGCAGCAGTTTTTTGACAAGTATATCCGCCACATGCGGCTGGTCATCGCCCCGGACGGGGAGGTCCGCATTGAACTGAAGCGGTAGCGTCCCGCCGGTCCCGGTATTCCCGGAAAAACTCCCAGAACTGCCGGGCGGCGGGAGAGCGGCGGGCATGGCGGAGGCGGATGAGGGAGAGCTCGCTGGCGATGGGCTCCGCCAAGGGCCGGAGGACTACCTGGGGGTGGGCGGCGTAGGAGGCGGCGTGGAACATCATCAGGGAGATGCCCATGCCGTTGGCCACCAGCTCCAGGATGTTTTCCATGCGGGTGCCGGTGTAAGCCACATCCGGCTCAAAGCCGGCCTGGCGGCAGCTTTCCTGGAAGGCGGCGTACAGGTTGGTGGAAGGCCCCAGCTGCAAAAATTCCTCCTCCCGCAGCTGGGAGAGGGAAATCTCCGGAAGGGACGCCAGAGGATGGGAGGCGGGAAGCGCCGCTGCCAGCCGGTCCTGGAAAAAGGGCAGCTTTTCAAACAGCTCCTCGTCCAGCTGGTTGGTGCGGGTGAAGGCCAGGTCGTACCGGCGCTTTTCCAGCTCCGAGGGGATGTCTACCGCTTCCTCCTCATGGATTTCCAGCCGGAACCGGGGATATTGGCGGTGGAAAGCAGACAGGGCCTCCGGGATGCCGTAGTGGGCCATCACCGGGATGGAGCAGAGGCGCACCGCCGGGCGGCTGGCAGGGGAGAAGGCGGCGGCCGTCTGCCAGAGGGCCGCGTATTCTGCCAGGATCCTCCGGGCGTGGACGGCGGCAGCCTGGCCGGCCTCCGTCAGGGCAATCCCCCGGCCGCCCCGGTGCACCAGCACTACGCCCAACTCTTTTTCCAATGCCTGGATCTGTTTGGATACATTCCCCTGGGTGGTGTAAAGCCGTTCCGCCGCCTCCGAAAAGGTGCGGGACTCGGCCACCGCGGCCAGGTAGCGAAGCCGTTCCATGTTCATAGGGTTCTCCTTTGGCGCTGCCAGGCAGTGCTTTTTTTGCGCCGGCCCTGGGCCGGCCGGCTTTTTTCTATCCTACCATATCCAGGCGGCGGCGGGAAGCCTTTTGGCTGAAAAATATTCCATCGTGGAATACCGGGAAGGCAGGAGGAATTGCTTTTCGCCGGAGAGTTCCGTATAATGAAAACCAGAGAAGCGGTAAAATCCAATCCCTGCAAGGGAAAAACGCCGCGGTTCCCGCGGCGGATAGAAGGAGGAGTTTCAGATGAACCATCGAACGGATATTACGGATCTGCGCACGGCGCTGGCGGCGCTGGAGAAAATCCCCGGCCAGCTGGTGCAGACGGACGTGCCGGTGGAGCCTATGGCGGAGCTGGCCGGGGTCTACCGGTACGTAGGGGCCGGCGGCACGGTCAAGCGCCCCACCCGCACCAACGGCCCGGCCATGATCTTCAACCAGGTAAAGGGCCATCCGGACGCCCGGGTGCTCATTGGCCTTTTGTCCAGCCGGAAACGGGTGGGCACGCTGCTGGGCTGCGAACCGGAGCGGCTGGGGTGGCTTTTGGGCGAGTGCGCCGCGCATCCGGTGGAGCCGGAGCTGGCGGAAGGCCCGGCTCCCTGCCAGGAGGTGGTGCACCGGGCGGAGGATCCGGATTTTGACCTGTACAAGCTGATCCCGGCCCCCACCAACACCCCGGACGACGCGGGCCCGTACATCACCTTTGGCATGTGCTACGCCAGCCATCCGGATACGGGGCGGGGGGATGTGACCATCCACCGGCTGTGCATCCAGGGGAAGGATGAGCTGTCCATCTTCTTTACCCCCGGGGCCCGGCACATTGGCGCGATGGCGGAGCGGGCGGAGCAGCTGGGGCAGCGGCTTCCCATCTCCATCAGCATCGGCGTGGATCCGGCCATTGAGGTTACGTCCTGCTTTGAGCCGCCGACAACGCCTCTGGGCTTTAACGAGCTGGCCATCGCCGGGGCCCTGCGGGGCAAGCCGGTGGAGCTGTGCCAATGCCTGACCATCCCGGAGAAGGCCATTGCCCGCTCCGAGTACGTGATTGAGGGCGAGGTGGTGCCCGGCGTGCGGGTAAAGGAGGACCAGAACACCGGCAGCGGCTATGCCATGCCGGAATTCCCTGGCTACACCGGCCCGGCCAGCGACCAGTGCTGGTTGATCCAGGTGAAGGCCGTGACCCATCGGCGGCAGCCGATTATGCAGACCTGCATCGGCCCCAGCATGGAGCATGTCAACATGGCCGGCATCTGCACCGAGGCCAGCATCCTGATGATGACGGAGCGGGCCATGCCCGGCCGGGTGCGGAACG
>CALWEC010000187.1 GCA_944376945.1 uncultured Lachnospiraceae bacterium
CGCAGGTTCCACCGGGTTTCGTCCAGATCCTTTAACGGATGGTACTTTTTGGAGGCGAAGCCGAACAGCCAGTGGCCGGAGGGGTAGGTGGGAATGTGGGCCTGGTATACCCGGCTGATGGGGAAGGACTCTACAATCCGCTTGTGGGCCCGCTGGCAGGCGGCGGCGTCCTCGGCGTAGAAGGGGCTTTCGTGCTGGTTGACCATAATGCCGTCCTCCCGCAGGGCCTTAAAGCAGCTGCCGTAGAACTCCCGGGTGAACAGCCCCTCCCCCGGTCCGAAGGGATCCGTGGAATCCACCAAAATCAGGTCGTACTGATTTTCGCAGGTGCGGATAAACTTTAGCCCGTCCTCGTAGTGGATGGAGAGCCGGGGATCGTCCAGCCGGCAGGCGGTCTGGGGCAGGTACTTTTTGCACACCTCCACCACCAGCGGGTCGATCTCCACCATGTCGATGTGTTCAATCTCCGGATACCGGGCCAGCTCCCGGATGGCGCCGCCGTCTCCCGCGCCGATGACCAGCACGTTCCGCACCTTGGGGTGCACGGCCATGGGCACGTGGACGATCATCTCGTGATAGATAAACTCATCCTTTTCCGTCAGCATCATGTAGCCGTCCAGGGTCAGGAAGCGGCCAAACTCTGGGGAATCGAACACGTCGATCCGCTGGAATTCGCTTTTGCCGCTGTACAGCTGCCGGTCCACCCGGATGGAAAGCTTTACATGGGGGGTCTGGGCTTCCGAAAACCAAAATTCCATTTTTTATTTCCTCCTCTGCCGCGGCCGCGTTTTATTTCAGCACGTTGAGCCGGCTGATGTCCGCCGCCTCCGGGCCGGTCATGGAGCAGCCCTTGGCCAGGGCGTACTCGATATAATCCAAAATTTGAGGGGTAATCCGTTCCCCTGGGGCCAGGATGGGGATCCCCGGCGGGTAGCACATGACAAACTCGCTGCAGATGCGGCCGGTAGTCTGGCGCAGGGGCAGGGATTCCTTGTCCGCGTAGAAGGCCTCCTGGGGGGAGACTGCCACCACCGGGTCAATGTATTCCTGCTTCATCAGCCCCGCCTTGCTCCGGTGGAACCGGCGGCGGATTTCTGCCAGCGCGCTGACCAGCCGCTCCAGGTCCCGCTCCCGGTCGCCGATGGACAGGTAAGCCAGGATGTTGCCCAGATCTCCGAATTCAATCTGGATGTCGTACTCGTCCCGGAGCAGGTCGTAGACCTCGATGCCCGCCAGGCCCACGTCCAGGGTGTTGACGGAAAGCTTGGTCTCGTCAAAGTCGAAGACGCTGTCCCCGTTGACCAGCTCCTTTCCGTAGGCGTAGTAATCGCCGATGGCGTTGATTTCCTCCCGGGCGTACCGGGCCAGCCGCACCACCCGGCCAAAGGATTCCCGGCCCCGGAGCGCCAGGTTCCGCCGGGAAATGTCCAGGCTGGAAAGGAGCAGATAGGAGGCGCTGGTGGTTTGGGTCAGGTTGATGATCTGGCGCACATAGCCTTCCTCCATGGCCGGGCCGGTGAGCAGCAGGGAGCTCTGGGTCAGGCTGCCGCCGGATTTGTGCATGGACACCGCCGCCATATCCGCCCCTGCGGCCATGGCCGAAACCGGCATGTCCTCCCCAAAGTAAAAGTGGGTGCCGTGGGCCTCGTCCGCCAGGCACAGCATTCCGTGCTCATGGGCCAGCCCCACGATGGAGCGCAGGTCCGAGCAGATGCCGTAATAGGTGGGGTTGTTTACCAGCACCGCCTTGGCGTCCGGGTTGTCTCGGATGGCCTGCTTTACCGCGTCCACCCGCATCCCCAGGGAGATGCCCAGCCGGTCGTCGCACTCCGGGTTTACATACACGGGCACCGCGCCGCAGAGAACCATGGCTCCCATAACGCTGCGGTGGACGTTCCGGGGGAGGATGATTTTATCCCCCCGCTTGGCCACCGCCAGGATCATGCTCTGGACCGCGGAGGTGGTGCCTCCTACCATCAGAAAGGCATGGGCGGCCCCGAAAGCCTGGGCGGCCAGCACCTCCGCGTCCCGGATCACCGAGACCGGATGGCACAGGTTGTCCAGCGGCTTCATGGAGTTCACGTCCATGCCTACACATTTTTCCCCCAGCAGCTCCACCAGCTCCGGATTGCCCCGGCCCCGTTTGTGTCCGGGCACGTCAAAGGGCACCAGCCGCATCTTTCTTACGTGTTCCAGCGCCTCATAGATGGGCGCCCGGTCCTGGGTCAAAGGTTTCATGGCAGCTCCTTCCTTCCCGCTGGTGCGGGTCAGGCGATGGTTCCGTCCTCCCTGGGGACGGTTCCGAGATTCGCTTCGTTCTCCGCGGGGGCGGTTCCGAGATTTGTTTCGTCCTTCCCACGGCGGGTCAGGCGTTGAAGATTTCGATCATTTCCCGGCGCAGGGCCATCATCATGTCCAGCCGGGTCTGCGGCGGCAGCTCGTAGACGTCCGTCTTAAACAGGTAATTTTGCAGGTCGATTTCCTTGATCATCATCTTGGTGTGGAACAGGTTGGCGCTGTAGACGTTGATGTCCACCGCATCGTACCGGCGCAGGGTGGCCGGGTCGATGTAGTCCTGGATGGAGTGGATGGGATGATCCATAAAAATCTTCCGCCCGTCCTCCGCCCGGGTAAAGCCCCGGACCCGGTAGTCCATGGTGATGATGTCCGAGTCAAAGGAACCGATCAGATAATTCAAGGTAGAAAGGGGCGTGATCTCCCCGCAGGTGGACACGTCGATGTCCACCCGGAAGGTGGCCAGGTGGGTGTCCGGATGATACTCCGGATACGTGTGGACCGTCACATGGCTTTTATCCAGATGGGCCAGCTTCACTTTGCCGGAGGGCAGGATCGGGCTTTCCGCGATCAAAAGCGTGACCGAGGCCCCCTGGGGCTCGTAATCCTGGCTGGCAATGTTTAACACATGGGCGCCGATCATGTCCGTGAGGGTGGTTAGGATGCTGATCAGCCGCTCCGAATTGTACTGGGCATCGATATAGGCAATATAATCTTTCTGCTCCCGGGGCGTTTTGGCGTAGCAGACATCGTAGATATTGAAGCTCAGGGACTTGGTAAGGTTGTTGAAGCCATACAGCTTTAATCTTTCGCCCATCTTCGTGTTTCTCCTTGTTTCGGTGTTCGTTTTCCGAGCCTGGCGGCCGCTTCGTTTGCGAACCTGGTAGCAAAGCCCGGCGGCCGCTTGACGGGCCTTTTCCAACAAAAATAGCAGTGTGCGGGGCACACTGCTTGCAGTTAGTCGCGGAAAGGAACTCATACGGGCGGAAAGACAAAGGGCGTCTTTGCCGCGGCGGCTGTATACACATAAAAAAGAGTCTTTCCTACAGAGTCTATATAGCAAATACTTACTTTTACTACTCTTATTGACCGTTTTACAAGTTGATGTGCGCTTTCCGCACTGGTTATAAAGTGACCAACTTATAAAATTGAGCTCTTAACTCAATCAATAATGGCGGCCTGCGCCGCCCAGCGGCAGTTGACCCGGCTGTCCGTGTGGCCTTAACCCCAAAGGGGTGGTCAGAGAAAATATTTGCTTGGATACTCTGCAAAAAACACTCATATCCAACAGCGAATTTAGTATAGCCCATAGGGCGGGAAATGTCAAGGGGAAAAGGCCGGACGGAATTTCTATGGCGTGGAAGGAAGAGGGGTTTTTGAGGGGCGAAAGCAGCCCTCCCAAGGCGGGGAGGAGGAATTGTTGGGGGCTATGCAAGCGCGCCTGGGGCCGCAACGGCTTTTTAGACAGGAATTGTCAAAAAACCGTTTCCTCACCAGAAAGAACGGATTTTTTGCAAAAAATTAGAGAAAAAAGCCGAATCGAAATAAATATAGAACGGTTCTATCCTTCAAACTTGCTAAAAGAACCGTTTTAGCGTGCACACGATACGGATTTTTTGAGGAATTCCGCCAGAAAAGCGGTTCGGAATAAAAGGAGAAACGGCTTTTTGGAGCATTTTTTCCCAGAAAGCGGTGCCGCTCCAGAGGCACTCGGCTTTTCTGTAGAAATTCTTAAAAAAAACCGTACCAGTGGGACGAAATACTTCCGTGGCAGGGCTCCGGCCGGGAAACCTTCGGCAGGCTCCGTCACAGCTTCAGCGGATAGATCCTCCGGGCGTTTTCGTAAAAGACTTTTTCCCAGTATTTTTCCGGGATCAGCGCTTGGACCAGGCGGATGGTGTCCTCCTCGTTGGCCAGAGGCCAGTCGGTGCCGTACATCAGCCGGTCATAGGAATCCAGGTATTGAAGCCAAGTGCGGATGTGTTCCAGATAGCCGGATTTCTCCGCAAGATATAGATCCATATCCTGCTTTCCTTCCAAGAATCCGGAAAGGTCGGCGGAGACATTGGGGTTTTTGTCCATGACCGCCGCGGCGTCCACAATCCAAGGGTTTCCCAGGTGGCAGAGGACGAAAGAAACTTTGGGGAAGCGGGAGGCCGCCTCGTCCAAGGTCAGCGGATGGCTGTACTTTAATCCGCCTTCCGATCCGGCGGTGGCCCCCATGTGGACGGCCACCGGCTTGCCGTAGCGCTCGGCCAGGGTGTAGAACGGGGCGTACATGGGATCGCTGACATAATAGGGGCTGTAGCCGGGGTACAGTTTTAGGCCCACGCAGGCATCCAGCCGCAGGTTTTCTTCCGCCAGGGCCAGAGCTTCCTTGGGATTCATCTGGGACAGCATCCGGCCGTCCAGGCCCAGGCAGTAGCTGCAGCAGGAAGGATAGCGGTGATCCTCTGGGTACAGGCTGCGGTTCCCCATGACAATTCCGTGGATAACGCCTGCCGCGGAAAAACTCTGGCGCAGGCCTTCCTCTGTATTCTGACATCCGGCGGCCTGGGCAATTTCCTGGAAATAAGGCTCATCTGGGTTGTAATGCATGTGCGCGTCAAGGATTTTCAAAACAATCGCCTCCTGAAACAAAGAGTATTCTTGTTTTTGTCCTTTAATTTTATCACAAATCGGCGGTAGAGGGAACTGGGAGTTTGCCGCAAGGAGGCGGTAGAGGGAACTGGGAGTTTGCCGCAAGTCGGCGGTAGAGGGAACCAGGAGTTTGCCGCAAGTCGGCGGTAGAGAGCCCTGAAAATGGCTGCCCGGCAAAAAACGTGGCAAAAAACTTTCCCACCTAGTGGAAATTCCGGGAAAAATAGGTTACAATATGCCGGGGGGAGAAATTTGGAAAGCGCTTCCCGCAGGGAGCAAGCGCTTATATATAAGGAGGTCTTACCTATGAGCATTCGGATTGGAATTGCCGGATACGGAAACCTGGGCCGGGGCGTGGAACTGGCCATTCAGAAAAACTCGGACCTGGAGCTGGCAGGTATCTTCACCCGCCGGAATCCGGCGGACGTGACGCCGGTTACCCCGGGCGCCAAGGTCTATCCGCTGCAGGAGGCAGAGAAATACCAGGATCAGGTGGATGTGATGATCCTCTGCGGCGGCAGCGCCACGGACCTGCCGGAGCAGACGCCCAAGCTGGCCCAGTGGTTCAACGTCATCGACAGCTTTGACACCCACGCCAGAATCCCGGAGCATTTTGCCAACGTGGACGCGGCCTGCCGGAAGGCCGGAACCCTGGGGGTCATCTCCGTAGGCTGGGATCCGGGCCTGTTCTCCTTAAACCGGCTGTACGCCGAGTCGATTCTTCCGGACGGGGGCACCTCCTCCTTCTGGGGCCGGGGCGTCAGCCAGGGCCATTCCGACGCCATCCGCCGGATTCCGGGAGTGAAGCGGGCCATCCAGTACACGGTGCCGGTGGAGGCGGCCATGGAGGCGGTCCGGGCCGGAAAGAATCCGGAGCTTTCCACCAGAGAGAAGCACCTGCGGGAGTGCTACGTGGTGGCGGAGGAAGGGGCGGACAAGGACGCCATCCGGGAGGCCATCGTGACCATGCCCAACTATTTCTCCGACTACGACACCACCGTCACCTTTATGGAGGAAGAGGAATTTCTGAAAGAGCATAACAAGATGCC
>CALWEC010000188.1 GCA_944376945.1 uncultured Lachnospiraceae bacterium
AGAAATCGATCAGCGTGTTCTTCAGGACCATGCCCTTGGGCAGGAAGAAGGGGAAGCCCGGCCCCTCGTCCATCATGGTAAAAAGCCCCAGCTCCTTGCCCAGCTTCCGGTGATCCCGCTTCTTGGCTTCCTCCATCCGCTGCAGGTACTCCTCCAGGTCCGAGGCCTTGGTGAAGGCGGTGCCGTAGATCCGGGTCAGCATCTTGTTCTTTTCGCTGCCCCGCCAGTAAGCGCCGGCGATGGAGGTGAGCTTAAAGGCCTTCACCGGCTTGGTGCTCATCAGGTGCGGGCCGGCGCACAGGTCCACAAACTCTCCCTGTCGGTAAAAGCTCAGCTCCGCGTCCTCCGGCAGATCCTCAATCAGCTCCACCTTATAGGGCTCCTGGCGCTCCTGCATCAGGGCGATGGCCTCCTGCCGGGGCAGGGTAAAACGCTCCAGGGTCAGGTTTTCCTTGACAATCTTCTTCATCTCCGCTTCCAGAGCCGTCAGATCCTCCGGCGTAAAGGGCTCCGGCCGGTCAAAGTCGTAGTAAAAGCCGTCGGCGATGGAGGGGCCGATGGCCAGCTTGGTCTCCGGGTACAGGCGCTTCACTGCCTGGGCCAGGATGTGGGAGGTGGTGTGGCGGAACGCCGCCCGGCCCTCCTCGTCCTCGAAGGTCAGGATCTCCAGCTGGCAGTCCTGCTCCACCAGCGTCCGCAGATCCACTTCCTGGCCGTCCTTCCGGCCGGCGCAGGCCGCCCGGGCCAGGCCCTGGCTGATGGACTCCGCAATCTCCAAAACAGTCATCGGGCGGTCGTACTCCCGTACCACCCCGCCTTTCAAGGTTACTTTCATGGTCTTTTCCTCCTTGTGATGCCTCCCCGCCTGCGGGAAAATAAAAACAGCACGCTTAGATTCCTTTCGGTCTCCAAGGGTGCTGCCAATCCGCGCACGGTTCCACCTTGATTTTTCACTTGATTTCTGGTTTTTCCAGTCCCCTTAACGCGGGGCACGTCGGCGGTTTTCTCCGCCGCGGCTCGGGAGTGGTGTTCGCCAAGTCATCCGAAGGGGGCTTCCAGCCAGGGCCTCCTCTCTCTGACGGATGGTGCGTTGGTTACTGGTTCCGTCTTTGCCTTTCCTTTATCCAAATGTGTATTCCCATCATATGCCCCCCGCGGCGGAATGTCAAGGGTTTTCCGGCTCATCGGGGGAGAAAATTTTCCGGTAATGCCCGTCCCCCAGAAACAGAAGGACACCTCCATCCCGAAGCTTTTGCAGCTGCTGCCGGATTTTTGCCCGAATGTTGTGGTTCTGGGGATGCCTGGCCCCCAGCCAATTTTCAAACGCGTACATCTGGTCTAACGTAAAATCCCGCTCCTCCATCTGATTGACACATTGCAGGATATCCAGCAGCCAGCTTCGGGCCGCTACATTTTCCAACCGCATCTCCTGGGCTTTTTTTACCTGGGCCAGCACCCCTTGCTTTTCCAGGAAAACGCCGTTTTCTATGATGGGGATCCTTCCCTGAACCGGGATCTGGCTCAGCAGGATATTGCACCCGACCCAGCCGGCCCTTCTGGCATGTTCCGACAAGGGCTTCCGCTCCTCCACGATTTCCGGCACAAAGAAAAACTTGGGGATAAAATACAGCGCTTCTACCCGCATGCTTTTCAGGGAATAACTCATCAGGAAAAAATCCGGGTTGTGGTTTTCGCTGATCCTCCGGATAAAAGAATGGTACGCGCCTCCCGCTATTTTCTTCCCCAGAGGGCCGTTTTTGCTTTTCTGCTCAAACTGGCTTTTGCAGTTGGGGCAGTAAAAATCCGCCACCTCCCGGTTGTTGGGGAACTTGGACAGGGAAGGCCAGCCGCAGAGAGGACAGTACAGATGCTGCTCTGTCCAGGTTTCCGTCAGCACCCGCGCGATCTGCGATTTGCTTTTGTACCGATCCACCAGCTGCGGGTCAAAGGAGGTTTCCATCCGGCTTTTCCCTGCCTGGCTCCCGTCGTAGTCCTCTATATCCATCAGCACAAAACGCCCCCGCCCCTCCTGGGTCAGGTATACCGGTTCCCCTTTACGGCATTTTTTCAAAACTTCCTTATAATCGCTTAAATCCGCCACCGGCAAAATATGGATCATACTTTCTCCCCTTCCAATTCAGGATGGTTTTCTATATAGATCGTTCTTGTGGCAATGGTATTTCGGAAGGCAGCATCGTGTTCCACAAAAACCATAGTAGGGGAAAACTCCTGGATCAGCTTTTCAATCTGCATCCGGGAATATAGGTCCACATAGTTAAGGGGCTCATCCCACACATACAGATGGGCTTTCTCGCAGAGGCTTTTGGCAATCAGCACTTTTTTCTTTTGCCCCGCCGAAAAATCTTCCATTTTTTTCTCAAACTGGACTCTTGAAAAACCCAGTTTCCGTAGGATCGCCTTGAAAAGGCTTTCCTCCACCCCATTGGCTTCCGCAAATTCCGATAAAGAACCTTGGAGCATGGAAGTGTCCTGAGGCACGTAGGACAGGATCAAACCGGAACCGGCGGAAATCCTGCCGCAGTGCTCTATTGGCTGCCCCACCAGAAGCTTGAGCAGGCTGGTTTTTCCCGAACCATTTTTCCCGTCCAGCGCAATGCGTTCCCCCTGTCTTACCGCAAAGGAAACCGGCTGGCAGACCTTTCTGCCATCCACAACCGGCGCGGCTTCTGAAAAAGCCACCAAGAGATCGGAATCGTAGGGCAGCGGAACCATCTTCAAATCTTCTTCTGCTTCCAGGTTTTTAAGAAGGCCGGACTTTTCCTGGATTGCCCGCTGCTGCCGCGCCTGGATGGACTTGGACCGCTTCATCATTTTGGCGGACTTATGGCCAATATAGCCTCGGTCCACCGGCCCATTCCCATATTTGGAAGCCTCCATCCGGTGGGACCAGACGGAAGTCCTTTGGGCGGCCTCCTGCATACTTTCGATGCTTTTTTTCAGTTTCCGGTCTTGGGCCAGTTCAAATTCCTGCTGGCGCTGGAAATTTGTAAACCAAGTGGAAAAATTTCCGCTCTGCACTTCTATGCTCGACCGGTTGATCGACAGGATATGGTCCACGCACCCGTCCAAAAAAGCCCGGTCATGTGAGACCAAAATAAAACCTTTTTTCCGTTTTAGGTAGGCCGAAACGGTTTCTCTTCCCTTCTTGTCCAAATGGTTGGTGGGTTCATCAATCAGCAAAAAATTCCCATCCTTCCGAAACAGCGCAGCCAGCAGCACCTTCGTCTGTTCCCCATTGGAAAGTGTGGAAAACGGCCTTTCCAGCACGTCCTCTGAAACTTCCAGATAGGCCAGTTCTCTGGCCAGTTCCCATTCCTCCGCCTGCGGGCAGACCTCCCAAAGGATCTCCGCCGTACCTCTGTCTTTTCCGGCAACCGGATATGGAAAGTAATCAAATTGTACGGAGGCTTGTATTTTCCCCTGGTATTCGTACTTTCCCATCAGAAGATGGAGAAAAGTAGTTTTCCCTCTTCCGTTTCTCCCAATAAATCCCAGTTTCCAGTCTGTATCCATTTGGAAATTGACGTTTTCAAAAATATTGTCATAGCTGGACGGATAGGCGAAGGTAAGGTTCTCTACACGGATCATGGACATATGGCAGCCCTCCTCTCCTATGAAGCTATATCCTCTCCCACTTATCAAATCGGGATTTGCCAAACCGTGATTTAATACTATCCTACCTGTAAAGCCACAAAAAATCAAGCCAGATGCGTTTTAGCCGCTATGACGGGACAGAGGCAAAGGTCGGAAAATCTCCGCTTTACGGGCTTTTCTCGACCTCTGAAATCATTCCCACTCATTCACACAGGCAGACTCGCTCAGCGTGATCCGGACTCCATCACGGTATACGCTGAGAAGCAGTTTTGTTTTCGAGAAACTATTGGAGGAACAATAAGACCGCCAATCAAAAACTGGCGGTCTCTCGCTTACTTTATGACTTTCCAGTACCCAGACTTGTTTGAGCCGACTCGCTGGATAAGTCCTTTTTCTTTCAATGCCTTAATAGCTCGATCTATTGTACTCTTTCCAAGAGAAGTCATATCACAAAGTTCTTGCTTTGTAATGCTCGGTGTTTCAACGATTGCTTCGAGAACTGCTTCTTGAGCGGATGATAATTTTATTGCCTCATTTATTGCCCCATTTATCACCCCATTATTCTCATTTATTACCCCATTCCGTATCGTCGCATTGAGCATAAAGGCGTTATCATTGTATTCCGGTGCCGGAAGTCCAGCATCAGACATTTCCTTAAACATACGGTCAACGCCTTCGCCAAACTCCTTCACATAATCATACTCTTGCAGGAAACGGGCGATTTTAGGATTTCTGGAAAAATGGACGGTGCGGATATTGCTCAAACGCACAATGCCGGGGAGTGTGCCGGGACTCTCCACGGTAATGTGATCGTCAAACATTTTTATCTGAATGTCCGTCCCTTTAATGCTGTAATCTCGAT
>CALWEC010000189.1 GCA_944376945.1 uncultured Lachnospiraceae bacterium
GACCGGACCACCCGCTGGCTGATCCGCTGCAAGACGGAGTTGGACCGGCTGAATACCCTGCCGGACACCATCAATCCCCATCAAATGCTGTTCGGCATCAACCAAGGAGGCACTTTTGCGGACATCCGGGTGGAACATGCCAAGCGGATCCGGGAGCTGGATCTGGATGGATATGCCCTGGGCGGGCTGGCGGTAGGGGAAACCCATGGGGAGATGTACCGGATCTTGGAGGAGACGGTGCCCTATCTGCCGGAGGACAAGCCGGTCTATCTGATGGGTGTGGGAACACCGGCCAACATTTTGGAGGCGGTGGACCGGGGCGTAGATTTCTTCGACTGTGTGTACCCCAGCCGGAACGGCCGCCACGGCCATGTGTATACCAACCAAGGCAAGCGGAACCTGCTGAATGCCCGGTATGAGCTGGATGACCGGCCTATTGAGGAGGGCTGCGGCTGCCCGGTTTGCCAGCGGTACAGGCGGGCGTATATCCGCCATCTGCTGAAAGCAGGGGAGATCCTGGGGCTTCGGTTCTGCGTACTCCACAACCTGTATTTTTATAATAAAATGATGGAGGAAATCCGGGAGGCCTTGGATACAGGCACCTGGGCGGCCTATAAGGCCAGAAAGCTGGCGTGCGTCACCGGGACGCCGGCGGATTAAAGGGAATGTCAAAGCGGATGCTTGGCAATATAGAAATATTTTCCAGGAGGAAAGAAACGTTATGAACTTTTTGACAGCAAGCGGCATGGGCACAGGCTTTATGATCGTCTACATTATAGCGATTGTAGCTATGATGTATTTCCTGATGATCCGCCCCCAGAAGAAACAGAAGCAGAAACAGGCGGAACTGATGGCCAGTATGGCCATTGGCGACAGCGTGCTGACCACCAGCGGCTTTTACGGCGTGATTATTGATATTACGGACGACACGGTGATCGTGGAGTTTGGCAGCAACAAAAACTGCCGGATCCCTATGCAGAAAGAGGCCATTGTACAGATTGAAAAGCCCAGCATCGGTGAGTAAAGTGGGCCTGGGAACAGCGTTGTTTATACAAAGACAATCGGATCGGAAAACATGGAAACATGTTTTCCGATACTTTTATTCCAAGGGAAGCCAACGGAGATAGGCGGCAGCCTGCGGGCACAAGGGGGATAAGCATGGAAGGCAAGAAGACAGGATGGATAGGGACGCTGGCGGTTTTCCTGCTGGCAGCCGCGCTGCTGGCGCCGGCTGGAACGGCCTGGGCGTCGGAAGCCGGGATCCAGGAAGACGGTTCTCCGGCGGCGGGGGCGGAAAGCCAGGGCGCGGAGTCCCTGGCGGCGGAGGAGGCAGAAGGCAGCTGGTCCCAGGCGGAGGACATTGGAGGAAAAGAGGTTCCGGCAGGGATCGCGCCTTTTTCCCTGGAGGAAAACGCCGCGTCCTTTGGGAACTGTTACGGAGATCAGCTAAGCCAGGCGGAGCAGGTGATCTACCAGGCACTGGAGCAGGGAGATCTGGCGGAGGCGTATGAGACGCCCAGATCCTTGGAACTGCGGGAAAACAAGGAATCCCTGTACCTGTTTGGCATGGCCTACACTCAGGAGCAGTGGGATCAAAAGGAATATCTGGACGACCCAGACTATCAGGCCCTGCGGAGCCAGGCAGAGCAGGCCTTCCTGCGGGCCTATGACGCGTACCTGAAAGACCACACGGAGGAAACCTACTGGGCCAGCGGCCTAACCTACCAATTTACGTTAGGCCTGGCCGCCAACCAGAACGATGGCAGCCAGCGTCTGGTTATTTCCAAGGTCTCCCTGTCCCCCAGCCTGTACTACCAGGGGATCCTCTCGGAGCGGGAGGCGGTTTTGGAGGCGCTGGACGAGGCGGAGCAGGAGATTGGCAGCCATCTGGAAAGCGGGGCCGGGCGGTCGGAAATCCTAGGGGCCATCCACGACTGGCTGACCTACCGGATTACCTATGGAACCGCCAGCCCGTCCCAGAGCGCCCATACCATTACCGGAGCCCTGCTGGAAACCTACGGGCACCGGGGCGTCTGCGAGGCCTACTCCAAGTTGTTCCAGATTTTCTGCGATCGCTGGGGCATTCCCTGTGTGACGGCGGTGGGCCGCAGCGCCAGCGGCGTATCCCAGGTGGATCACATGTGGAACTATGTGCAGCTGGAGGACGGGGCCTGGTATCTGGTGGACGTTACCTGGGACGACCAAGAAGGGGAGCCTTCTCGGGAGTGGTTTCTGGCCGGCGCTGGGCAGAGTGCGGGAACCCATCTTTTTACCGGGGTCTTTACGGATTTCCAGGGGAAAACGCCGTATGAGGCTTTTGTACAGCCGGAGCTGGCAGCGGCCAATGCAGGCGGGGAAAGCCGGATCCATGTCTGGTCGGAAGGGGAAAGCCAGGCGGCAGGCTGCGTTTCCGGGGGATGGCAGGAATATGTCTGTACCTGCGGGGCCAGCTACCGGGAGACTACGGAGGAAGCCTTGGGGCACAGCTGGGGCAGCTGGCAGACGGTGGCCCAGCCTACCACAGCCAGCTCCGGGCGGCAGCAGCGGACCTGCGCCCGCTGTGGGCAAAAGGAGGAGCGGAGCACCGATCCCCTTCCGGCCACACAGGAAAACCTGGTGACGGAGTTTGTAAACCGGTTGTATCAGATGACGCTGGACCGGACGCCAACCCAGGCGGAAGCCAGGGACTGGGTGAACCGCCTTCTGGACCGGAGTTTTTCCGGGGCACAGGTGGCCGGAGGTTTTGTATTCAGCGCCGAGTATAACCGAAAAAATACGCCGGATGGGTCCTATGTAAAAATGCTCTATCAGACGATGTTAGGCCGGGAGCCGCGGACGGATGAGGTGGCCTTTTGGACCGGCTATCTGGATCGGGGTGTAACCCGTGGGTTTGTATTCCAAGGCTTTACCGGTTCCGTGGAATTTGCCCGCCTGTGCGGGAACTACGGGATAGAGGCGGGCAGCTGGCATTCGGAGGATATTCGGGATCAAAACCCGGATGTGACCGCATTTGTGACCCGGCTTTACCGTACCTGTATGGGCCGGGAGCCGGACGAAAGCGGACTGATAGATTGGGTTACCTGGATTTTAAATGGAAGCCAAAGCGGAAGCCAGGTGGCGCATGGATTTGTATTCAGCGCGGAATTCCAGAGGAAGCAGCTGGATGACAGCGCGTTTGTGGAAGCGCTGTACCGTGCCTTGTTTGATCGAAGCTCCGATGCCTCCGGCAAAAAAACATGGATGGATTGCCTATCCTCCGGTTGGAGCCGCCAACAGGTCCTGGAGGGCTTCCTTGGTTCGGAAGAGTTTTCCCGCCTGTGCCAGCGCTATGGAATTCAAAAATAATAGAAATATATGGTAAAATTTTGAAAACATATGGCACTTTAGCACGTGAAATGGTTGAAATGCCGGAAAAAGTGCGGTATGATGAACAGTAACGGATTTTGCGAAAAAATAAGGGTTTGAGAGGAAAATAAAATGGAATTTCGGATTGCGGTGATTGCGGGAGATGGAATTGGCCCGGAGATTGTGGGAGAAGCCAAAAAAGTGCTGGACGCGGTGGGGGAAAAATTCGGCCATCGTTTCGTGTACACGGAAGTGTTGATGGGCGGAGTGTCCATCGACGCCTGCGGCCTGCCCCTGGCCCCGGAGGCGCTGGCGGCCTGCAAGGCCAGCGACTCGGTTCTCCTGGGCGCGGTAGGCGGGGACGCGAAGAGCAACCCGAACTGGTACAACCGCCCGCCGCAGGAACGGCCGGAATCCGGCCTGCTGCAGCTGCGGAAGGGTCTGGAGCTTTTTGCCAACATCCGCCCGGCGGCCCTGTATCCGGAACTGGCGGCCAGCTGCCCGCTGCGGCCGGATATTGTAAA
>CALWEC010000190.1 GCA_944376945.1 uncultured Lachnospiraceae bacterium
AAAGAAATTGTGCTGATTACCTGGGACAAACCCATTTATCAAATGGCGGAACAGGTTCTGCGAAATGGCCATTCTGACTGCGGGCTTGCCTATACGACACAGGAAACCCTGGAAGAAGACTCCCAGCGGCTGGAACGGCTGGGCGCTAAGATTTTTATCGCCTTTGGCGTAGCCGGAAAGTTTATCCGCCAGGCGGTTAACTGTCCGGTTATCGCCCTTCACATGAATGAAGAGGACATCTATCAGGCCCTGATCCAGGCATCGGGGATGGGGAAAAAAATCGCGATCCTGGGCTACAGCAAAACCATGAAGCCGCTGGCCCGGCTCCAGCCTCTTTTTAATATCCAGCTGGCGTGGGAACCCAACCCGCCTATTTCCCAGATTCCGGAAGCCATCCAAAAGCTGTCCGATGCGGATATTTTTATCGGCGGGGATTACCAGACACATCTAGCCAAACAGTACGGAATGAAAACCTTGACCCTAAGGCCCCGGGAGGAGGCGATTGTACAGGCCATTGAAACCGCCCGGTCTTTTCTAAGCGCGGATCAGGCGGAAAACCAAAGCCGGACCCGGTCTTCCATTTACGCGGTTATGACCGTGCAGCCAGACGGCACCCTGGTGGTTTTAAACAAGCTGGCCTCCGAGTATCTGGGGCTTCACCCCCTATCCGTTACGCCTCATGCCATTGCGGAGGTGTGCCCTCAGTTTACCAAAATCCCAGACTGCCTGGAAAGGCGGATCCCCTTTAAGAACCAGATTGCCCAGATCAACGACCGCTTTTTCCTCTATCATGTGGAACCGGTATTCCGCGGCCAGAAGCTGGACTATGCCCTGGTGACCTTCCAGGATACGGAGGCGGTAGCCGCGTCCGAGCTGGCCATCCGGCGCCGGCTTTCCCAGCGGAAAAATGTAACCACCTATACCCTTTCGGATATTCTGGGCAGCAGTTCCTGTATAGAGGATACCTTAAAGCTTGCCTTAAAATATGCCAATTCTTCTGAAAATGTGCTGATTTTAGGGGAAACCGGTACCGGAAAGGAGCTGTACGCCCAAGGGATCCACAGCGCCAGCCCCCGAAGCGCCGGCCCATTTGTAGCCGTCAACTGCGCCTCCATCCCGGAAAACATCCTGGAAAGCGAGCTATTTGGCTATGTAAAAGGGGCCTTTACCGGCGCCTCCAAGGAGGGGAAGCGGGGACTGTTTGAGGCCGCCCACCAGGGCACTATTTTTCTGGATGAAATTGGGGAAATCCCCTACTCCCTCCAAGGGAAATTGCTTCGGGTCCTGCAGGAGGGGCAGATCCGGCGTTTGGGAGACGAAACCCCCATTCCCATCGACGTCCGGGTGATTGCCGCTACCAACAAAAGTTTGGTAGAGCTGGTCCCTCAGGGAAAATTCCGGGAAGACCTGTATTTCCGCCTGAATGTCCTAAATCTCCGGATTCCTCCGCTTCGCCAGCGGGAACAGGATTCTTTGCTGTTGGCGGAGGAGTTTCTCCGTCAGGCTTCCCTAAGGCAAAAAAGGCATTTTTATTTTTCGCCGGAAGCCCGGGAAGAAATTCTCCGCTACCGCTGGCCCGGCAACGTCCGGGAACTGCAAAATATGATCTACCGGATCGGCGTTATCAGCGAAAGCGACCGGATCGGCGCGGAAGCCCTGCGCCAAAACATGCTGGAAAACGCCCCTCTTTATGAGGACAAGCTGGCTTCCGGCGTTCCCAAAAGCCTAAGCTTACAGGATGCGCTGGCTTTGACCGGCTACAATAAGAAGGAAGCCGCGGAGCTTTTGGGCATCAGCCGTTCCACCCTCTACCGGATGCTGGAAAAGGAAAAAGCGGATACGCCAAACGGATAACCGGCGCCGGCCTTTTTACTCTGGCAGTACCAGCCACTGGCCGGTAAGAATCCGGTTGGGATCCTCAATCCCATTTAACTGGCAGAAACGTTCCATCGGCTCCAGGGTCCCGTATAACCGCCAGCAGATCTGACTGAGGGTTTCCCCATCCTTAACCAGGTAACGCTCGTCCGCCGATACCGAGTGCGGGTCCACCACCGCCACCGTCTCCGCCGGGGCTTCCGTGGGTGCGGCCGTCTCCGCCGAAACTTCCGTAGGCGCGGTGGTTTCCACCGGGGCTTCCGTGGGGGCAGCGGTTTCCGCCGGAGCCTCCGTAGGCGCTGCGGTTTCCATCGAGGCTTCCGTAGGCGCAGCGGTTTCCATCGGGGCTTCCGTGGGTACGGCCGTCTCCTCCAGGGCTTCCGTAGGCGCTGCCGTCTCCTCCGGCGGCAGCGTTACCTCCAACGTTCCCGCCACCAGGCTTTCCCCGGTTTCCTCCACCGTGGCCCCGGCCGCCGCCGTACTGTTCTCCAGGGAGAGCAAGTCGCTGACCGCACTCTCCAGCCCCAAAAGCTTTTCCCGGTAATTAAAAAAGGTAACGCCAATCAGGAGCACCGCCACGCAGGCGGCTGCCAGGCGCACCTGCTTCCAGCCGCTTTCCGTCAAAAAGCGCTGGCCTCCTTCGGATGCTTCTTCCCCCTTTTCCCCAGACGCCTTCTTGGCCCCTGCTTTTTCCAACCACAAAGGGCGCTTTCCCTTCCGGTCCCCTCCGGCGTTCCGGCGCATTTCCTCCATCCGCGCCCGGAATTGGCGCACCACCGCTTCCCGGCCCTCCTCCCGGGGCGGCTCCATCTTCCGCTCCGATTCCATATACGCCTGCATCGGCTCGTTCCGCTCGTAATATATGTAATAGCCTTTCAGCCGTTCCAGCCCGCCCTTCCAGAGCAGGTAAAAGGCCTCCTGATCGTCGTCGTCGTGGAGCAGCAGCACCTTATCCCCTTGGGCAAAGGCTTCCTCATAGGTTTTTTTCAGCGAAAGCTTGTCCACCATGCCGCCGGATTTTTCGTAGACAAACCAGCCGCAGACGCCGGTCCCCGGGAAGAAAGCCTCCTTTTTCCGGAAAATATCCTTCCAGGTCTCGTCCGTAAACCGCAGGCGGCCATTGGCAAAATCCGCCGCCCGGGTTTCCAGGGCGCCGGAAATAAACAGGCAGGGGATCCCCTCCCGCACCTGGTGCGCGCCCAAAAGGACCCCCACCCGCCAGGACTCCGCCGAGAGCTGCAGCTTTTGAAAATAGCTGAGGACAAAATCCTCCATGTAGACTTTAATCCGATCCTCTTTTTCCCCCATCTGCCTCATATTCTTTGGTAAAAGCATTCCCTTCTCCGCCATACCATCACCCCATTTTCAAAATTCCTGAAACCTGCGGGCCGGAAGGCCCGCAGAATCCTCTGGGGTATCGTAGCACAGAGCGGATGAAAAATTTATCAATTCCTGTCCCGGAATTCCCAAAAAGTTTCGACAGATTTTATCCCGGAGCAGATGGCGTCCGCCAGCTCCATCACCGTGCCCAGGCGGATGCTCTGAAGCGCCATAGGCTCCCGGCAGCGGCCGTTCCCAACGACTCCTGTAATGAATATATCGCCTACCCGGCAAAGGCGCTTGCGGACTCCCAGCCCTGGGCGGATCCCGCCCCGCCCCAGGGAAATGGTGCCCACCTGCTCCGGCCTGCCGATGGACGCATCGATGGCCACCACCACATGCTCCGGATAGCGCCGCTGGATTTCTTCCACCGTTTCCTCCAGGTTCACCGCGTGTACCGGCCGGGAAAGGGTTCCCACAATCCGGCAGCCGGAAGCCAGCTGCCGTTCCAGCTTGTAGCCGATGATAGGCCCCAGGCTGTCCCCGGTGGAACGGTCGCTGCCAATGCACAGGAACAGTACGCCTCCTTTTGCCTCCGACTGCTTGACTTCTTCAATCAGGCTGTCCAGATGGGCGGCGAAGGAACGGGGAGAAAAACCAGGCCCCGGCTCGTAGTAGCATACTTGATTCTGCGTTTCCTTCACAATCATCACCGCTATCCAGTATTTCCCGATTCCTACAGCTTTATACGGAAAAGCCAGTATCCAATGGCGTCCGCCGGCCGGTACTGCCGGAATCCAAACATCTCCGCCACCCGCCGGTCCTGGGCCAGGCGGTCCCCCGGCACGCCCAGATAGTACAATTCCTCCTGGGCGTCCCGGATGAGAAGCAGATGCCGGTAGGTGCAATAGCCGCTGACCAGGAATTCGTTCCCTCCCAGATGCCAATACTCCCGGGGCAGACGGCCAATGTCCTGGACGGAAATCCGCAGCACCTCCCAGGGATCCTCCGAGCCAAAGGGCCGGTATTTCGGGTAGGTGTTCCAAAGCTGGCTCCAGGTTACATTGGTTTCCGGCGTCCACGCCTCCAGCAGTTCCAGAGACTGGACGGCCATATCCGCCGCCGCTTCCTCCCGGCCGTCCGGATCCGCCGGGGCGTCCTGGCCCTCCGGGACAGCTGGGGCCGGGGCGGGCTCCGGGGATGGGGCCGGGGTGGGCTCCGGGGATGGGGCCGGGGTGGGCTCCGGCTCGGGCGCAGGGACAGGTTCGGGCTCTGGTTCCGGGATTGGTTCCGGCGCAGGAGCGGGTTCGGGCTCTGGTTCCGGTTCCGGCTTGGCCTCGCCCCTGGCTTCCTCCTCCGTTTTTTCTTCCGTCTCCCAGGGCCTTCGGTCATCCCAAAAGCTGCAGTAGGTATGGTTCCCGTCCGGAGGGAATACCCCTACCCCGCAGAATTCGCCTAAAGGCAGGCCGCTGCCCGCTATGTTCTGGGACTGGGTCAGGAAACCCACCTCCGCCCCATTTCCGCGCACCGGCATAGTCCCCAGCGGTACCGGCTCCTCAGAGCCGCCGCGGAACAGGACGGCCCGTCCTACTTTTTGCCTTCCGGTGCCGCCTTTTAGAAAGATCCGCAGGCGGCACTGCCCGTTCCGTACCTCCAGGCGGACAAACCCGGCGTTTCGCCCTGGTATTTTCCCCTGGTATTCATACAGGTATGAGATCACTCTCCGATATTCCATAAAAAATCCCCCCCATACAACGCTGTTATAAGCATTGTATGAGGGGCAAGCTGTTTTCATGCTCCGCTGAAATTTCCGTTACGAGGGCTACTCCCCGGAGGCGGTCTCCGCGCCGGTTTCTCCGGCTCCGGATTCTGAGCCGCC
This sequence comes from uncultured Lachnospiraceae bacterium, assembly GCA_944376945.1. GTDB lineage: Bacteria > Bacillota > Clostridia > Lachnospirales > Lachnospiraceae > Pseudolachnospira. The sequence goes on from CALWEC010000190.1 coordinate 5,075, forward strand.
GGCTTACGCCGTCTCTCCGGCTCCGGCTTCCGCGCCGCCGGCTTACGCCGTCTCTCCGGCTCCGGCTTACGCTGTCTCTCCGGCTCCGGCTTCCGCGCCGCCGGTTTACGCCGTCTCTCCGGCTCCGGATTCCACGCCGCCGGTCTCCGCCGTCTCTCCGGCTCCAGCCTCCGCACCGCCGGTCTCCTCCGTCTCCCCGGCTCCGGCGCTCTCTCCGTCTAAGGACTCGTACCCGGACAGATCCGGCAGCGTCACCTCCACCGCGTCGTCAAAGGCCAGATA
>CALWEC010000191.1 GCA_944376945.1 uncultured Lachnospiraceae bacterium
AAGGCCGGGAGAACCGGCCGGAACGGCGGCAAGCCGTGGATGTGGAAAAACCATATCCACGGCTTTTTCCTATGCAGCCGAACCGCGGCGTCTGCTTGGGCCGGTTTAACAAGAGGGAGGGGCCGGCCCCAGCGGGACGCCGGAAAACGCTTGGCGGCAGAGCTTTATAAAATGGAGAAGGGCTTTGGAGGGCTCTGGCTGACGGTGCCAGTAAATCCGGATATCCCGGTACCAAAGGCCCGGCAGGGAATACCGGCGGATCTGTTTCTCCGCCTCCAGATGGAAAAAGGGAACGTACGGGATGATGGTATAGCCAATGTTTTGCTCCACCATCCGATAGCAGGTTTCCCAGTTGTTGGTCTCCAGGATAATCTGGGGCGTGATTTGGTATTCCTGGAAAAAACGGTCAATATCCCGGCGCAGGTTTTGCCCGGCCTTTACCAGAATGAAGGGGAGGCTTGCCAGCTGCCCAGCGTCTGCCACCGGATAGCCATGGCCCGGCACGGCGCTTGCTTTCAGCCGCGCGGAGGCCGGGGCTGCCAGGGTGATTTCCTCCCGGTATAAAAGGGCGCTTTCCGCCACAGGGCTTTCCATCCGGCGGTTGGCCATAATCAAGTCCAGCTCGCCCCGCTCAAATTGGGCGCAGAGGCCCCGGAAGTGGTCTTCCACCAGCTTGAGCTTGGTTTGCGGGCAGTCCCGCAGGAAATCCGGCAGGATGCGCGGATACAAAATGGCGGACAGCTGGGTTCCGCAGCCCACGTGCAGGGTGCTTTTGCGGCGTCCGCTTAAATCGTGGATCTGATTTTCCATCTCCCGTTTGATGCTCAGAATTTTCCGGGCGGCTTCTACATAGCGTTCCCCCGCCGGAGTCAGGGTCATGGGGGACGTGCTCCGGTTAAACAGCTCCGTCTCCAATTCCGCTTCCACGCTGCTCAAAAGGCCGCTCAAAGAGGGCTGGCTGATAAACAGCTTTTGGGCGGCGGCGGTCATATTTCCTTCCTCCGCCAGCGTTACCAGGTATTTTAACTGCCGGTCCGTCATGGCGTCCCTCCCGGATAGGATTTTCCCTATCATAGAATAGAAATAAAAGTATTTTACTTATGTATAAAGAAAGTGTAAAACTATATTAGACAGAAGTCAAGGGATTTTGCACAGTGCGCACAGTGGAAGGCCCTATCCTACGCGGAAGGAGGAAGAAGATGGAAAAGGTGGAAAACGATCTGCGGGCGGTCTTTCCGGAGCTGGATACAATGCAGGACCGGAACCTGGCGGCGGCGGTGGTTTCGGTTTGGCAGAGGGTATTGGAAAAAAGCGATTGGCAGGACATCCGGGAGGTAAGCTTTTCCCCGGGCGTAACGGGGCCCACCCTGGTGGGGCATACCCGGGCGGTGCTGGATCATGCGCTGGCCATTGTCCATTCGCTGCGGCAGGTGCACAAACGGGACGTGCCGGTGGATGGGGACCGCTTGGTGGCCGGATGTATTCTCCACGATGTGGATAAGCTGCTGATTTTAGCTCCGGACGGGCAGGGCGGCTGCGTGCTGGCGGAAAATGCCCGGCAGTACCAGCATGGGTTTTACAGCGCGTATTATGCGGAGCAGGAGGGCATGCCGCCGGAGATTGTCAATATGCTGCAGGCGCACACGTCCTATTCCCGGATCATGCCGTCTACCCTGGAAGGAGTGATTTTATACTATGCGGACATGGCGGACGCAGACGTGCTGAAATATACATACGGTAAGACGCCGTCAGTGCTGAAGGCCATTGGGAAAGTGGACCGCAGCCAGTGAGAGGAGGAGAGGTATGCCGAAGGATATTCTTTCGATTGTCGTAATTTTGGTAGTCATCGTCGTGATGCTCAGCGAAAAGCTGTCCATTACCCTGACCGCGCTGATCGGCGCGCTCTTCTGCGGGTTCGCGGGGCTGGTGCCCATGTCCTCCCTGTTTTCTACCATGGGAAGCACCACCTCCATGCTGCTGATCGGTCTGGGGATTGTGGGGGACGCCTTTTTCCGCACCGGCCTGGGGCATAAGGTCAGCGTTTTCCTGCTGAATAAAATCGGGAAAAGCGAAAAAGCGGTCTGCTTTTCCGTGATGCTGTTGTCGCTGCTGCTGACCCTGGTGGCCAACATCACGTCCGTAGTGGTGACCTTGCTCCCGCTGGTGAAAAGCCTGTGCAAAGAGCTGGACGTTTCGGTGGGCCGGATGCTGTACCCGATGGTGGCGTCCGGAGGCTTTGGAGGGGCCCTGACCTTGGTGGGCTCCGTGGCCAATATCACCGGAAACGAGGTGCTGGCGGAGGCCGGCCTGCCGGAGATGGGCTTCTTTGACGTGGCCTGGGTGGGCGTGCCGTTGGCTATTTTAGGCTTTGCCTGGATGCTGACCATCGGCTGGAAGCTGCTGCCGCCCAATACAGGCTATCACGGGGAGCCGGGGGAGGAGCTGGACAGCCAGAAAAACTATAATCCGAAGAAAATGAAGATTGCCGCCGTGGTGACCGTGCTGACGGTGGCGGCCATGATGCTGCAGCTGGATTGGCTGCCCCTGTACGCCGCGGCCCTGACGGGCGGAATCGTGCTGATTTTAACCGGCTGCATCTCCGAGCGGGACGCCTGGCGGGCCACCAACATGAGCACCTTGCTGCTGATTACGGGCCTGATGGCCATTGCCAGCGCTGTCACCCAGAGCGGCGGCGGCCAGCGGATTGCCGGCTGGGTGGTAACGCTGCTGGGCGGCAACACAAATCCGTACTTTCTGACCATTGTGCTGGGCGTGGTCTGTACGGTCCTCACCTCCTTCCTCAGCAACACGGCGGCCGTCGCGCTGATGGGCCCGGTGGCCATTTCCATCGCCAACAGCATCGGGGCCAACCCTGTCACCATGGTCATGGTGGTGGTGATCACCTGCAACGCCTGCTTTGCCACCCCCATGGGAGGGGTCGCCTATACCGTGGTGGCGAAGCCGGGAAACTACCGGTTTATGGACTATGTGAGAATGGGCCTGCCGCTGACGGTTCTCAATTTAGTCATTGCCATTGTCGTTCTTCCGCTGGTGTGGAAGTTTTAAAAGAAAGGAAGCGAAAGCAGCATGAAAGAAATACGTATTTTGGCTCCGGCCGGTATGCTGGGCTACGGTATCCCGGACGAAAGCTTTCAAGCCGGTATGGACCGGAAGCCCCATGCGATTGTAGTGGATGCGGGCTCCACCGACGCAGGCCCGCATAAGCTGGGCGCCGGGGTAGGGATTGTCAGCCGGATTGCCACCAAAAAGGATCTGGAAAAAATGCTTACGGCCGGGCTGGCCAACCATATCCCGGTGATTGTGGGATCGGCAGGAGGCTCCGGCGGACGCCCCCATATCCGGTGGACGCTGGATATTGTGGAGGAATTGGCCCGGGAAAAGGGCTGGAAGCTCCGCACCGCCGTCATCAACGGCACCGCGGATAAGGCGTGGCTGAAGGAACGCCTTCGGGAGGGGCGGATCACGCCTATGACCGGAGCGCCGGAGTTGACGGAAGCGGGCATCGATCAGGCCACGGAGATTGTGGCGCAGATGGGCCACGAGCCGTACCTGGAAGCCTTGGAAAAAGGGGTGGATCTGATTATCGCGGGCCGCTCGTACGATCCGGCTATGACGGTAGCCGCCTGCGTGCACCAGGGCAATCACAATCTGGGCCTGTCCTACCATATGGGAAAAATTATCGAGTGCGGCAGCCTGTGCACCATCCCCGGAGGGGCGGACGCCATTATGGGGATTTTGCACGAGGACGATTTTGTCATCCAGAGCTTAAATCCCATGCGGAAGTGCACGCCCCTTTCGGTGGCGGCCCACACGCTGTATGAAAAGGAGCATCCGTATCACCTGGCGGGCCCCGGCGGCGTGCTGGATTTGGAGAACAGCACCTTTGAGCAGCTGGAAGGAAACGCGGTGCGGGTCCGGGGAAGCCGGTTCCGTCCGGAGCCGGTGTACCGGGTTAAGCTGGAGGGGGCCAGGCTGGCCGGATACCGGTCGATTTTCATCGGCGGGCTGCGGGATCCGCTGGCGGTGGCCGCCGTGGATGAGATCATAGCGGCGGGGACCCAGCTGGCGGAAGGAATGCGGAAGCAGCTGGGGCTTGCGGAAGATCAGGTGTTTATGGATTTTAAAGTGTACGGGCGCAACGGGGTGATGGAAGATCGGGAGCCGGTCCAGCATACGGCGGCCCACGAGCTGTGCGTGGTGGCGGAATTTGTCGCGCCCACGCAGGAGCAGGCAGCCGCTATCTGCGCCAAAGCCCGGGCAGGGATGATGCACTTCCATTACACGGGCCGGAAGGCTACCGCCGGGAACCTGGCGCTGCCCTTTGCCCCTTCGGATTTTGCCGTAGGGCCTACGTACCAGTTTCACGTATACCATCTGGTAGAACTGGAGAATCCTATCGGGTTCTTTACCACGGAATATCAGACCATGGGGGAGGGAAAGTAAAATGGCAAAGCTAAACGACCTGGCCCGGATCATCCGCAGCAAAAATTCCGGTCCCTTTGAGCTCACCTTCGACGTGATTTTTAACGACGGGCAGACCTATGAAAAGGTGAAGAAAAGCGGAGCGCTGACACCGAAAACCTTCGCAGAATTGTTCCATATTCCGGAAGAATCCATCGTCGCCTTCGTATGGTTCGACGCGGCGGAGGCTTTTAAGGCGACCATCCTCCGCCCCCGGGACTCCGGCAGCTACGGCGAGCGGGATACCTACGGGGCCCAGCAGGCGGCCCCGCTGGTGGATTGGGAGATCCCCGGCCTGTAAAAACTTCGATGATCCGTACGGAAAAATAAGATAACAGATATCACAGCCAGGAAGTTTTATTCAAAAAACTTCCTGGTTCTTTTTTGTCAATTCATTTTGCGAATAAGGATATACTTTACATTCAGATGAAATTGATTTATTATAAAAACGTGGATATGTACAATTTGTATTAAATCCAAATCCCTCGGCTGCTGGATCAAAAAACTGGAAAAAGCGGCTGCTGGAAGGGCGGCAGAATGACTGCCTGACAGATTCAGAAAAAACGGGAATAGGGAAATAATCCAAACAGCGAAAAGGAGGTGAAAATAGGACCGGAAACCAGGAAAAATCCAGAGAAATCCAGAAAAAAGGCCCAATTCAGGTGGAAAGGGGCCCTTTTTGGGGGCCCAGGGAGCCGTTCTTCCGGAAAGCTTGCGGAAACCCAAGGTTTCGGACCACAGAGAGAAAGAAATATATGGTTGAACAAAGTGTATGAAGCAAACAATTTCCTTATAACCCGAAAAGCAGTGAATTGGAACCCGCAAGGCTTTGGGAATCTGCCGGCAAGTGGATGAGAGGCAAGGCCGGGCCGGAAGCCTGCGGAATTTCGGAAGTGTTTCAAGAGTGGAAGGAGGGACTTAAACCTTGGAAGAAAAAAACATGAACCAGCAACAACAGTATAGCATGCTGAATATCATAGCGGCTATCAGCGTCAGCGGCCTGATTTATCTGGGCAATTTTGTATCTCCGGTTATCTCGTCCATCAGCGCTACCTACCCGGACGTATCCGAATCTACCATTAAGATGCTGACCACCATCCCGTCTCTGATGATGGTGATTATGTCCTTGGTCAGCGGCGGCCTTACCAGCCGTTACCCCATCAAGAAGATTGTGGTTTTCGCCTCTTTCTTCTCCCTGGTGGGCGGCGTTATGCCGGTGTTCCTGGACGGCTTCGCGTTCCTGATTGTATCCCGTGTGATCTTTGGTATTGGCCACGGCTTGATTTTCCCCATGGCCTCCGCCATTGTCAATCAGCTGTTTACCGGCAAGCAGCGTGACCGGCTCATGGGCATCCGGGCCGGCGTAGGCGCCCTGATCGGCGCCGCCTACTCCAGTATTGCCGGCGTGGTTGGCCTGATCAACTGGCGTTATTCCTTCGCCTGCACCGCGGTGGTTATCCCCATTGCCCTGCTGATTGCCTGGAAGTGCCCGGAGAACGAGCTTTCCAAGAACACGGCCAAGACGGGCAGCGCCGTCAAGGAGAAGAAGCTGACTACCCTGACGTACGTGATTTACGCAGGCCTGTTTGTTTTCAATATGCTGATGGTTACCTTTATGACCAACCTGTCCCTGGTAATCTCCCGGGACGGCATCGGCACGGTAGCCCAGGCGGGTACGGTTAGCTCTGTTTACACGGTTTCCGCTTTCGTGGCAGGCGTTATTTTCTCCACGGTGAAGAGCAAGTTCAAACGCTTTACGTCTCCGCTGGCCTTCGGCCTGGTGGGACTTGGCCTGGCGATCCTGTTCTTCTCCAACTCCCTGCCGCTGTTCTACGTAGGCGCAATCTTCTACGGGCTGGGCTTCGGCTTCTATAACCCGCAGCTGACCATGGTGGCGGCCCAGACGGCTACCAAGCCCATCTACGCCCCCATCGCCATTGCCGGTTATACCAGCTGCGTAGGAATCGGCCAGTTCCTGGCATCCATCATCCTGCCGCAGGTAGCGAAGATCCTCAACATCACCAGCACCCGTTCGGATTGGCTGATTTCCTTTGTGGGCTGCGCCATCGCGGTTGTGATTTCCACCGCCTACATTATTGCCACCGGCGGCGCGGAAAAGAAAGCGAAAAACTAATCCCCTAAACGTATGCCGTGCGGGACACGGCGGAAAGGAGTCATTGTATGACCAATCAGGAGCTTTATAACGAGAGACTGCAGCTGGTACAGGATACCATCGCCCTGAAGCCCACCAAGCGTGTAGTCAATGCCATCCGCGTAAACTACTGGCCGTATCTGGAGTATGGCATGACCCTGGCAGACGCCCTGCGGGATTACAAGAGAGGCAACGAGTGCTTCTACCGGTTCCACCGGGAATTCTCCCCGGATGTGGCCAGCATGTGCTCCGCCAACTTCCCCAGCAAGGTGTATGAGCTTGCCGGCCTGAAGACGGTCCGGTGGCCCGGCGACCCTAAGGGCCTGGATGTAAACGCTCCGTACCAGTTCATTGAGTACGAGACCATGATGGAGGATGAGTACGACGAGTTCCACGACACCCCCATCCAGTGTACCATTGAGAAGTTTATGCCCCGTACCGCGGAGATCTTCGCACCGCTGACCAACCTGAACTGGCAGATGATGTGCACCGGCATTACCGGCCATATCAGCGCCTTTACCTCTCCGGAAATGCTGGAGATGTACAAGAAGCTGGAGCAGTGCGCGGAGGCGGTAGCCGAGTTCCGGAAGTATTCCGGCGAAGCGGTAAAGACCATTACGGAGATGGGTTATCCGTTTATCAGCGGCACCGCCAGCTCCATGGCTTTCGATATGCTGGCAGACTCCCTGCGGTGCACCATGGGCTTCTTTGCGGACCTGCTGATCCAGCCGGAGAACGTAAGAAGAACCCTGGATGTGTTTGTCAACTATCATATTCAGAATTCCCTGGCCCAGTGCAAGGCCACCGGCTGCAAGTACGCTTGGGTTATGCTGCATAAGGCCTTTGACAACTTTATCAGCGATGAGACCTACCGCGACTTCTACTGGCCTTACCTGAAGAAGTGGATCCTGGCTATGATCGACAACGGCCTGACGCCGGTTGTCTTCACCGAAGGCCCGTACACCACCCGTCTGAAATACCTGGCGGATGTGCCGGTGGGCAAGGTGATCTATCACTTTGAGGAAGTGGACTTTAAGGAGG
>CALWEC010000192.1 GCA_944376945.1 uncultured Lachnospiraceae bacterium
TTTTTTTGCGAATCTGTGATATATCACAGAAGGGCCGCGGCCCGGTTCCAACCAGTAAAAGCCAGGCCGTTCTGGCCTTTGCCGGAAAAATCAAAAAGCGGAAGGCGGAGGCCTTCCAGGCAGGAGGAAACATGAGTATTCAGAGACTGGAGTTTGCGGAGCCCTTTTTCCAGGTGGACTACGTGGAGGGGGAAGCGTCCTGCGCGGCCTCGGGCCGCTGCCTGGTGTTTAATCTGGCGGAGAGAAGCCAGAAGCCGCTGTACATTAAGGGGATCCCGGTGATGCCCCTGAAAGGCACAGTGGTGGAGGATGTGACGGTGGAACACATCGACCGGGCCCTGATTGTGCGGGACTACGACCGGCTGCGGCTGGACGACCCGGAGGTGGTGCGGCAGCTTAAGAGCACCTGGAAGTCCATGTACGAGCGCTCCGGCCTGGAACGGCACAAGGGAATTCCTTATTATAAGTCCCCGAAAGCGCGGGTTGGCGGGGACACGGAGATCAATTTCTGCTTTGTCTCCGAGCCCATGGCCCCTTCCGGCCCCCACCGGGATCACGACCGGGATTTTGACGAGGTGCACGCCCAGATCCGGGGATTTGGGAAAATGCAGAAGTTTGAGGAAAACGATGTGTCCACCTTCTACCAGGAAACCTTCCTGGCGCCGGGGATCATCCACGAAAAATTTTACAACGAGGCGGGGGAGTACCCTTGGCACCAGTACCAAAGCGTTACCCCCTGCGTCTATATGCCCATTGAAATCGACCGGTAAGGAGGCGGAAAACGAATGCGGTTTAGCGTATGCGCGGTAGACCGGGATTTAAGCCCGGACACCCCTTTCCCCCTGCGGGGGACCAGCTACCAGGACTGCGCGGAAAAGGCGGAGAAGCTGGGGTTTGATGGGATTGAGCTGCAGATTCAGGATCCGCGGCTGTACCAAGGCCCGGAGTTAAAGAAAGTACTGGAGGATCACGGCCTGGCGGCCTCCGCGGTAACCACCGGCCTGGCTTACACCTTGGAAGGGCTGAGTATGACCCATCCGGACCCGGCGGTGCGGGAGGCTACGGTGGAACGGCTGAAGCGGCAGCTGGATTTGGCCCGGGAGCTGGACTCCCAGATCCTAATCGGCTATATGCGGGGCCGGAAGGCGCCGGGACAGACGGACCAGGAGTACGAGGAGATCCTGACGGAAACCTTGGGAGCGGTGGTGGAATACGGCGCGTCCATCCAGACGCCCACGGTGTTTGAGCAGATCAACCGCCGGGACGGGGATGTGTTCAACTCCACGGAGCGGACCATGTCGTTCTTGGAAAAATTCCACTCCCACTGGCTGCTGTACAATGGGGATACCTATCACATGGCCACGGAGGACCCGGACGTGCCGGCGGCCATCCGCCGTTCCCTGTCCAAGCTGGTGCTGTTCCACGTGTCCGACCATGACCGGCTGCTGCCGGACAACCGGCACTTTAACTTCCGGGAAGCGGCGGCGGTGCTGAAGGAGGCTGGGTACAGCAAGTGGGTCAGCATTGAGTGCAAACCGCTGCCGGATAGCTGGACAGCCACGCAAAAAGGGATACAATATCTAAAAGAGGTGTTCCGCTGACCGCGGACGCCCAGCCAGAATTTTCGCGGAAATCCATGCAGGAGGAAGAGATGAAAAAGAAAATCGAAAAGCCCATTGTGGTGGGTATGGTGGGAACCGGCTACGGCTGCGAGCTCCACGGCGGCGGCTATCAGAATATGGTGGGGATCCCGGTGCGGCTGAAGACCGTCTGCGGCGGCTCCAACCGGCAGCGGGCGGAGGCCATGAAGGAGCGCTTTGGCTACGAGCAGGTGACCATGGACTATAGGGACATTATCCGGGATCCGGAGATCGACGTGGTGGACATCAACACCAACCAGACGCTCCACGTGCCCATCGCCCTGGCGGCGCTGCGGGCCGGCAAGCACGTGATCTGCGAAAAGCCTCTCACCGGCTACGTAGGGGACGGGGCGGACAACATTGGCAAAACCGTGCCCAAGTCGGTGATGTACGAAAGCGTCCTGGCCCAGATGGACGAGCTGAAGGAGGCCATTCAGGCCAGCGGCCGGAAATTTATGTACGCGGAAAACCAGGTGTACGCCACGCCGGTGCAGAAGGCGGCGGAGATCCTGCGGGCCAAAAAGAGCAAGATTGTGCTGATGAACAGCGAAAACACCCTCATCGGCTCCAGCTCCCCCAAGGGCGGCCACTGGAACCAGATCGGCGGCGGCACCCTCATGCGCAACGGCATCCACGGCCTGACGGCCATGATCTGGCTGAAGAAGCAGGAGACCAAGGCCCGGGGCGAGGATTTTCGCATCGTCTCCGTGGTGGCGGACACCGCCGTCCAGACGGCGGCGATTGAGGGCGAAAGCCACCGGTATATCCGGGCCCATCCGGTGGACGTGGAGGACATGGCCATTGTGACCGTCACCTTCCAGGACGGCACCAAGTGCGTCAGCCTCTGCAGCGACGCGGTGCTGGGCGGCTCCCGGAACACGGTGACCGTGTACGCCCACGACGCCACCCTCCAGTGCAACCTGAACCCCTGCGACATCCTGAACACCTACTTTATGGATGAGGAAGGGCTGGAGGACGTCTATATTTCGGAAATGCTGCCCCAGAAAACCGGCTGGAACCAGGCCTTTGTCTCCGACGAGGTCATCCGGGGCTACGCCGGGGAGCTGAAGAACTTTATGGAGTGCATTGCCTACGGCCAGGAGCCGGATTCGGACTTTGACCTGGCGTACGATGTAATGCGGGTCATCTACGGCGCCTACCGCTCCGCGGAGGAGGGCCGGAGGATCTTCTTTTAAACCGGGCGGGCCAAGGCCCCCAGGGAAGGCGTCAAGCAGGATGCCTTCCCTGGGGGCCTTTTTGCCGTGTGCGGCGCCGAAAGCAGAAAATTCCATTTTTGTGGAAAAACCATTATAAATTTCCAGGGAAGTATGCTATGATAAAAACAGAGCGGCAAAGCCGCTACTTTGGGAGGCAAAAAAAGGAGAAAGAGGTATGGCAATTCAAGTAGGAATCAACGGATTTGGCCGGATTGGCCGGGTAGTTTTCCGCATTCTGATGGAAAGACGGGACACTTTCCATCTCTGCGGCATCAACCTGCGGACCGCGGACATCCCCCACATGGTGTACATGGCAAAGTACGATTCCATCTTCGGGCGTTTCCCGGGCACCCTGGAAGCGGCGGAGGACGCGATCCTCGTAAACGGGGAGCGGATCCCGGTGTTCAGCGAGACCGACCCGTCCCGCATTCCCTGGAAGGCCTGCGGGGCCCAGTACATTATTGAGTCCACCGGCGCGTTCAACACGGTGGAGAAATCCTCCGCCCACCTGCAGGCGGGGGCCAAAAAGGTGGTAATTACCGCCCCCTCCAAGGACAAGGTAATGCCTACCTACGTCATGGGCGTCAACCATAGGAACTACACCCCGGACCAGGACATTGTGTCCAACGCGTCCTGTACCACCAACTGCCTGGCGCCTTTGGCCAAGATTATCGAAGACCATTTCGGCATTGTGGAAGGCCTCATGTCCACCATCCATTCCTGCACGGCCAAGCAGAAGGCGGTGGACGCCCGGGCCGGACGGGACTGGCGGACCGGCCGCTCCGTATTCGGCAATATCATTCCTTCCACCACCGGCGCGGCCAAGGCCTGCGGCCTGGTGATCCCGTCCCTGCAGGGCAAGCTGACCGGCATGTCCTTCCGGGTTCCTACCAACGATGTGTCCGTGGTGGATCTGACGGCCCGCCTGGCCACCCCCACCACCTACGAGGAAATCTGCCGGACCATCCGCCAGGCGGCGGAGACGGATATGAAGGGCATTGTCACCTGGGTGGACGAGGATGTGGTGTCCTCGGACATGCTGGGGGAAACCCACACCTGCATTGTGGACGAGAAGGCCGGCATTATGCTCAACGACCATTTTGTCAAGCTGATCGCCTGGTACGACAACGAGTGGGGATACAGCAACAAGGTGGTGGACCTGGTGCAGCACATGGCCGGGGTATGCGGCGACCGGTAACCGTCTGCCGCGGGGGAAGAGGAACACGGGAATGGACAAAAGAACGGTAAAGGCGGCGCTGCTGGGCGTGGGCACAGTGGGCGGCGGCGTATATAAACTGACCCAAAGCCTGCAGGCGGATTTGGTGGCCAAGACCGGGGCCTGCTTTGAGATTGCCCGGATTTTGGTAAAAGACTTGAAAAAGGAGCGCCCGGGGATCCCCCGGGAGCTTCTGACCGACAGCTGGCGGGAGATTGTGGAGGATCCGGAGATCCAGATGGTGATTGAGGTGATGGGCGGCATCGAGCCGGCCCGCACCTACATCCGGGAGGCCCTGGAGGCCGGCAAGCAGGTGGTTACCGCCAACAAGGACCTGCTGGCGGAGCATGGCCAGGAGCTTCTGGAAGCGGCTGCGGCCCATTCCTGCGACCTGCAGTTTGAGGCGGCGGTGGCCGGGGCTATTCCCATCATCCGCCCCCTCAAGCAGTCCCTGGCCGGCAACCACCTGACGGAGGTCATGGGGATTGTCAACGGCACCACCAATTACATCCTGAGCAAAATGTCCGACGAGGGAATGGATTACCAGGAGGCCTTGGCCAAGGCCACGGAGCTGGGATACGCGGAGGCGGATCCTACGGCGGACGTGGAGGGCTACGACGCCGGCCGGAAGATGGCCATTATGGCCTGCTTGGCGTTTAACTCCCGGGTTACCTTCTCCCAGGTGTACACGGAGGGGATTACCCAGGTAAGCGCCGCGGACATCCGGTATGCCCGGGAATTTGGCTACGCGGTGAAGCTGCTGGGCCTGGCCCGGAACACGCCGGAGGGGATTGAGGTGCGGGTGCATCCCATGCTGATCCCCCTGGAGCATCCGCTGGCGGCGGTAAAGGATTCCTTCAACGCGGTGTTCGTCCACGGGGACGCCCTGGACGACGCCATGTTTATGGGCCGGGGCGCAGGGGAAATGCCTACGGCCAGCGCGGTTTTAGGGGACGTGATCGACGAGGTGCGCAACCTGGTGCACGGGTGCAGCGGCCGGGTGGGCTGCAGCTGCTACAAGCATCTGCGGGTGAAGCCTATGGAGGAGACGGAAAACCGGTTTTACCTGCGGATCCTGGCCGAAAACCGGCCGGGGGTGCTGGCAGGCATCGCCAGCGTGCTGGGGAACAACGGCGTGTGCATCGAGCAGGTGGTGCAGCGGAGCAAAAGCCGGCAGGCCCCGTACGCGGAGCTGGTGATTATCACCGACCTGGTGCGGGAATCCGGCTTCCAGGACGCCCTGACCATCCTTCGGAGCCTATCCACCGTGCAGGAGATTGCCGGCTGCCTGCGGGTATATTGACGGCGGCGGAATACTTGTGTTACAATGGCGGCATCGGGCAGGGCGAAAGGCCGTGCCGGACCAAGGGGCATGGGACTATCCCGCCGGAGGCGGGGGTATAGGAGGATACAAAGATGGTAGTTGCGGCGGCAGAAATGCTTCGGAAAGCCAAGGAAGGCAAATACGCGGTAGCGCAGATTAACATCAACAACCTGGAGTGGGCCAAATCCGTGCTGCAGGTGGTGGAGGAGCTTCAGTCCCCCATTATCCTGGGCGTGTCGGAAGGCGCGGGCAAATACATGGCCGGCTATAAGACGGTGGTGGGCATGGTCAACGGGATGCTGGAAGAGCTGAAGATTACGGTCCCGGTGGCCCTGCATCTGGACCACGGCAGCTACGAACACTGCTACAAGTGCATCGAGGCAGGCTTTAAGTCTGTGATGTTCGACGGCTCCCACTATCCCATTGAGGAGAACATCGCTAAGACCCGGGAACTGGTGGAGGTGTGCCATTCCAAAGGGATCTCCCTGGAGGCGGAGGTCGGCTCCATCGGCGGGGAAGAGGACGGCGTGGTTGGCCTGGGCGAGTGCGCGGATCCGGACGAGTGCAAGCGGATCGCAGATCTGGGCGTGGACTTTTTGGCCGCCGGCATCGGCAACATCCACGGGAAATATCCGGCCAACTGGCCGGGGCTGCGGTTTGACGTGCTGGAGGCGGTAAAGGCCAAGGTGGGCGAGCTGCCCCTGGTGCTCCACGGCGGCACCGGCATCCCGGACGATATGATCCAGAAGGCCATCTCCCTGGGCGTGGCGAAAATCAACGTCAATACCGAGTGCCAGCTGGTATTCGCCGAGGCCACCCGGAAATACATTGAGTCCGGAAAGGACCTGGAGGGCAAGGGCTTTGACCCTAGAAAGCTGTTGGCCCCCGGCGCGGAGGCCATTAAGGCCAAGGTCCGGGAGAAGCTGACCCTGTTCGGCTCCGTGGGCAAAGCGTAAAACGCGCCGGAACCGGGGTTTGGCGGAAAGACAATCGGGCGGCGGTTGCAAAACCGCCGCTTTTCAAATAGGAGGATGCCCATGGGCGAGACGATAAAAATGACGGAAGTATTTGGCTCCAATGTATTTAACGACGAGGTGATGCGGGAGCGGCTTCCCAAAAAGATTTACCTGGATTTAAAGCGCACCATTCAGGAGGGGGAGGAACTAAACCGGGAGACAGCCGAGGTGGTGGCCAACACCATGAAGGACTGGGCGGTGGAGCATGGCGCTACCCACTATACCCATTGGTTCCAGCCCCTGACCGGCGTAACCGCGGAAAAGCACGATTCCTTTATCTGCGCCCCCAACGCGGAGGGCAAGGTGATTATGGAATTTTCCGGCAAGGAGCTGATCAAGGGGGAGCCGGACGCCTCCTCCTTCCCCTCCGGCGGGCTGCGCTCCACCTTTGAGGCCCGGGGCTACACTTCCTGGGACTGTACGTCCCCGGCCTTTTTGAAGGAGGACGCCAGCGGCGTGGTGCTCTGTATCCCCACGGCCTTCTGCTCCTACACCGGGGAGGCCCTGGACAAGAAAACCCCGCTGCTGCGGTCCATTGAGGCCCTGGAAATCCAGTCGCTGCGGCTGCTGCGGGCGCTGGGGAACACCACCTCCAAGCGGGTGATCCCTTCGGTGGGGGCGGAGCAGGAATATTTCCTGGTGGACCGGCAGAAATTCCTTCAGAGGAAGGATCTGATTTACGCGGGCCGGACCCTGTTCGGCGCCATGCCGCCTAAGGGGCAGGAACTGGACGACCACTATTTCGGCACCATCCGGGAGCGGGTGGGAGCCTTTATGCGGGACGTGAACCTGGAGCTTTGGAAGATGGGCGTGCCGGCCAAAACCCAGCACAACGAGGTGGCCCCGGGCCAGCACGAGCTGGCTCCTATCTACGCGGAGGCCAACCTGGCGGTGGATCAGAACCAGATTACCATGGAAACCTTAAAGCGGGTGGCGGCCCGCCACGGCATGGCCTGCCTGCTCCACGAAAAGCCCTTCAACGGCATCAACGGCTCCGGCAAGCACAACAACTGGTCCCTGACTACGGACGATGGCATCAACCTGCTGGATCCGGGGAAAACGCCCCACGAAAACATCCAGTTCCTGCTGGTGCTCACCTGCATCCTGAAGGCGGTGGACGACCACGCGGACATCCTGCGGGCGTCCGCCTCCTGTACTGGAAACGATTACCGGCTGGGGCTGCAGGAAGCGCCGCCGGCTATTATCTCCGTGTTCCTGGGCCAGCAGCTGGGGGATGTGCTGAAGCAGCTGGTGGACACCGGCACCGCCACCCACAGCATTAAGGGCGGCAAGCTGATGACCGGCGTGCGGACCCTGCCGGCCTTCTCCAAGGACGCCACGGACCGGAACCGGACGTCCCCCTTTGCCTTTACCGGGAACAAGTTTGAGTTCCGGATGGTGGGCTCCTCCGATTCCATTGCCTGCGCCAATACGGTGCTGAATACCATTGTGGCGGAGGCCTTCTGCGAGGCGGCGGACGCCCTGGAGCAGTCGGAGGATGTGGGCCTCACCTGCCACCATCTGATTAAAAAATACGCCGCGGAGCATCAACGGATTGTGTTTAACGGCAACGCCTACTCCCAGGAATGGGTGGAGGAGGCGGCCCGCCGGGGCCTGCCCAACCTGCCCAGCCTGGTGGACGCGGAGCCGGCCCTGGTGCAGCCGGAGGCGGTGGCCATGTTTGAGCGCTTCCACGTATTCTCCCAGTCCGAGCTGGCGGCCCGGGCGGAGGTAAAGCTGGAGGGCTACGCCAAAACCGTCAACATTGAGGCCCGGACCATGCTGGATATGGCGGGCAAGCAGATTATGCCGGTGGTCATCCGCTATACCTCCCGGCTGGCGGACTCCATCAACTGGGTGGGGCAGGCCTGCCCGGAGGCGGACGTCAGCGTGCAGAAGGAGCTGCTGGTGGAGGCTTCCGCCGCCCTGGTGGCCATGCGGAAGGCCATGGGAGAGTTGCGTACCCTTACCGAGGAGGCCTACGCCATTGAGGATATTATGCAGCGGGCCCGGTTCTGCCACGACCGAGTGGTGCCGGCTATGGACGCCCTGCGGGCGCCGGCGGACCGGCTGGAGATGATGGTGGATAAGGAGTTGTGGCCGTTCCCGTCCTACGGGGATCTGATTTTTGAAGTCTAACCGGGACAAAACCCGAAAGAACGCGCCCATAGGCGCAAACAACAAGAGCCTGCCGGGTGGCAGGCTCTTGTTGTGAGAAAGGAGAGGGTGATAAGGCCTTGTGGATGAGGCA
>CALWEC010000193.1 GCA_944376945.1 uncultured Lachnospiraceae bacterium
GAAAGTGCAGAACCATTTCCGGTTTGACCAGCTTTCGTCCCACACCATAAAGGAATTCCTGCTGGCTGGAAAGACCGACCTGGCCTTTACCACCCCCCTGGAAAACCCGGAGATCGAGTCGGTGAAAGTAGGAAGCCACAAGACCATCCTGGTGGTGCCCAAGGATCATCCTCTGGCAGCGCAAAAGTCCGTGGATTTGCGGGATTTGTCTGGGGAGACTTTTATCACCTACCACCCGCAGTGCCAGATCCGGGATTACATGGACCAGGTGTTCCAAAGCGTAGGCCTGCGGCCCCGGGTTTCCTTTGAAGCCTTCCACGATTCCATTATCCTAGGCGCGGTGGCGGCCCATTTGGGCATTGCGCTGATGCCGGAGGCTTCCGCGGAGGAATCCACCTACAATACCGCCGCCGTAACCATCCAAAACCCCATCCCCACCCGGGATATCCATATGGCCTGGGCCAAAGGCCGGTATATGACGCCGGCGGTCAAAAATTTCCGGGATTTTGTGGTGGAAAGCGGGCCGCTGTTAGATGAATACAAAACGCTGCGAGGAGGACGCTGAAAACGTCCTCCTCTTTTTCTTGACTTTCCCCTCTTCGTGATGTAATATATACATATACAGCATATGGTTTTAAAAACCACATGTCAGTTTCTCCATATTACTGCCCTGCACTGTGGCCTACCTGCCGCGGTGCCCTATCACAGGAGGTGTCCCTTATGAAAGCTGTCCTGAAAGATCCGGGAAGCGCCATCACCCATTTGATCGGCACGGTGGCTGCCGCCGCCGCGGCTCTTCCCCTTCTGTTAAAAGCCGCTCACCACGCCGGGCCGGTGCGGATCCTATCCCTGAGCGTATTCATCGGCAGCATGGTGCTGCTGTATGCCGCCAGCACCACCTACCATTCCCTGAACATCTCGGAAAGGGGGAACCGGATCCTGCGGAAGCTGGACCATATGGCGATCTTTCTCCTGATTGCCGGCACCTACACGCCGGTGTGCCTGTGCGCCCTGCCGCAGCCTCTGGGCCTGCATCTCTGCCTGCTGGTCTGGGCCATCGCCCTGGCGGGAATCCTGATCAAAGCCTTCTGGATCACCTGCCCCAAGTGGTTTTCTTCCCTACTCTACATTGGTATGGGCTGGGTGTGCGTGCTGGCCTTCCGGGAGCTGGTGGAGGTCCTCTCTCCCGCCGCCTTTGGCTGGCTCCTGGCCGGCGGCCTGATCTACACCGCCGGCGGCGTCCTCTACGCCCTGAAGCTTCCGCTTTTTAACGCCCGCCATCCAGGCTTTGGCTCCCACGAGATCTTCCACCTGTTTGTCATGGGAGGCAGCCTCTGCCACTATATTATGATGTACCGGTTTATCGCCTAGTTAAAACAGGTCCTTGGATTTTTGGGTGCAGGCTCGTACCGCCTCTATGACGGCGCTGCGGTAATTGTGCCGCTCCAGAGTCTGCACCGCCTCAATGGCAATCCCTCCCGGGGAGCAGACCTGATCCTTCAGCACGCCGGGATGCAGGCCCGAATCCCGCACCATTTTGGCGCTTCCCAACACCGACTGGGTGGCAAAGCGGTAGGCCATCTCCCGGTGCATGCCGTCCGCCACTGCCGCGTCCGCCATGGCCTCTATGAACATGTAGACCAAGGCCGGGGCGCTGCCGCCTATGCTGCCCACCACATCCATCACCGATTCCTTTACCTCCACCGCCTGTCCAAAGCTGGCCAGAATCTCCATAACCCCTTTAAATTCCTCCTCCGTCACAAAGGAATTTTTGCAGGCGCCGGTAACGCCCTCCCCTACCATCACAGGGGTATTGGGCATAGTGCGCACCAGCTTGACGTCCCGCTCAAAGGTATCCTTCACCCACTGAAGGGTCTTGCCGGCCGCGATGGTCACAATCAGCTGCTTCTCAATCTCATATCGGATTTCCGTAATCACGTCCCGGTAGTCCTGGGGCTTTACCGCCAGGAAAATCACGTCCGCTTCCCGGGCCACCGTGCGGTTGTCGTGGGCCACGGCAATGCCCAGTTGCTGATGGACCTGTTCCAACGTGTCCCAGTGCAGCGCGGAGGCAATAATCGCCTCCGGTTCGCAGACATTCCTTTTGATCATCTGCCGGATCATCGCCCGGGCAATGTTTCCGCAGCCAATAAACCCAATTTTTTTCATCTGTATTTCCTTCTCTTTCTGTAAAAAATGCCGTGCGGCGGTTTTCCCACTACACCTCCACCGTTACTTCCCCGGCTTCCCGGGCTACTTCCTCCTGGATTTCCGCCATTTTTTCCGGATCCGGCACCGGCAGGTTGTCCAGGGATTCCAGCTGGAACCGCCGCAGGAATTCCTCAGTGGTCGCAAACAGGATAGGCCTTCCCGGCGCGTTGAGCCGCCCCGCCTCGCAGACCAGCCCGTACTCCACCAGCTTGTTCACCGCGTGGTCGGAGCTGACGCCGCGGATCTGTTCGATCTCCTGCTTGGTAATGGGCTGCTTGTAGGCGATGATGGCCAGGGTTTCCAGCACCACATCCGTCAGCACCGGTTTTTTGGGCCGGGCGGCAATACGGATCATCGGCTCGTAGCAGGACTGCTTCGCGCACATTTGATAGCTGTTTTCCAGGCGGATAATCTTCAGGCCATGGTCCTCCCCCTGGTATTTCTCCATCAGGGACGCCACCAGGGATTCCACCATCGGCTCCGGCAGCTCCAGCGCCATGGCCAAGGTTTCCCGCTCCACCGGCGCCCCCATGGTAAACAAAATCCCTTCGATCATAGCCTCATAATTCATCCGATGCCCCATTCCCTTCAATAATAATGTCGTCCCGGGTGCTGTCCTCCGTCAGGCGGATTTCCCCGGTTTTGATCATCTCCAGCACCGCCAGGAAGGTGACCACAATCTCCTCCCGGGACGCTCCCTGGTGCAGCAGCTGCCGGAAGGAATACCGGCCGCCCCGCGCCACCCGCCGGCGCACCGCCGAGATTTGATCCCCAATGGGGATGGTTTCCCTTTCGATCTTCCCAAACCGGCTGCGCACCGGATCCACCTTGTCCGCCTGCCGGCGCATGGTCTCATCGAAGATGGCCTTCAGCCGCAGCATGGTCACATCCTTCAGCAGCGCGTCCAAATCCACAGGCGGCCGGTAGCTGGCCACCTCCCGGGGGATGGTAGGCTCCTTAAACTGGATCCGTTCGCTGCCTACGCTCCGCTCCCGCAGCTCCCCGCTCATATACTTAAACTTCCGGTATTCCAGCAGCCGCTCCACCAGCTCGGCCCGAGGGTCCTCCTCCTGGCCGTTTTCGTCCTTCTCCTTGGGAAGCAGCATGCGGGATTTAATGTCCAGCAGGGTAGCCGCCATCACCAGGAATTCGCTGACCAAATCCAGGTCCTCCCGGTCCATCCGGTTTACGTAATCCAGGTACTGGGCGGTAATCTCCACAATAGGGATATCGTAAATGTTAACCTTATTTTTGTCAATCAGATGGAGCAGCAGATCCAGCGGCCCCTCAAACGCTTCCAGTTTTACTTCCAGTTCCATGCTCTCTATCCTCTGTGCCGGAAGGTCAGCATCAACAGCTCCGGCGGGTTGTTCAGCCGCAGGGGGATGGTGTGGGTCCCCAGGCCGGCGCTGACAATCATCTGCCGCTCCCCCTTCTGGAACCGGCCCCGGTCATAGCGGGGAAACGGGCGGTAGTAGGTGGAAACCAGGCCGCCTACCAAGGGCAGCCGGATCAGGCCTCCGTGAAAATGCCCTGCCAGCACCAGGTCCGCCCCCCAGTCTGCGTAGGCCTGGAAAAACTGGGGCGTATGGGCCAGGAGAATCTGAAAATGCTCCTCGTCCGCCGGACCCGCCAGCTTGCGGATGGCCGCCCCGGTCAGCTTGGGGATCCGCAG
The DNA here is from genome assembly GCA_944376945.1 of uncultured Lachnospiraceae bacterium. Classification (GTDB taxonomy): domain Bacteria; phylum Bacillota; class Clostridia; order Lachnospirales; family Lachnospiraceae; genus Pseudolachnospira. The sequence continues at coordinate 3,887 of CALWEC010000193.1, forward strand.
CCCTTTCCGGTAATAGAGAAGCGGCAGCTCCAGCCCGGTAACCCGGATGCCCTGCCGCCCGTTCCCCAAGACGGCGGAAAGGTTGTCCAGGAATACCACCCCAGCCGCCTCCAGCTCCCGGCGGTACCGCTCAAAGGTATAGGTATGGCCGTCCCGCTCCTTTTTCCAGCGGGTCTCGTGGTTCCCCATGGCGTAATACACCGGGAAATCCTGGGCCAGCTCCAGCAGAAGGGCCCGGGCCTGCCGGTAAGCCAGCCAGGAGCTAAGACGGCCCATGTGCTCGGTAATCATATCCCCGGCCACCAGGAGCCCGTCCGGCTGCTCCTGCCGCAGGGCAGACAGCAGCCGTTGGTTTTCCTTTCCCACCGCGCAGTCATGCAGGTCCGCCAGCACCGCCATCCGGTACCCGTCCATGTTTTCTGGAATTTTTTCCGATTCCACTATGTATGGTACAACCTTGAACCCCATCCCATTCCTCCCGGAGCCTCCCGATCCGCCGCCGGTTCTCCGCAAATCCCATTGGCTCCGACCTATTATAGCATGGGCCGGCCCGGTTTGGCAACGGCTAGAAAAGCCATTGGAGGGCGGCTTTCCGGAAATAATCCCCAAAACCGGCCCGCTCCACGGACCGCTGCGCCAGGATAGGGGCCTGCCCCAATTCCCGGTCCCCCAACCGGTAGCGGACGCAGCCGACCGGCTGCCCCTCCTCCACCGGGGCCTCCAGGCTCTCCGGCAGGTCCAGCACCTTTTCCACCTGGCTTAGGTCCTCCCCTTCCACGCTTAAATAGGAAAAGGGCTCCGGCAGAATCAGCGGCAGGCTTTCCTCCACCCCTCCGGTTACCGTAAGCTCCGGCAGTTCCACCCCTTCCGTATCCTGGTACAGCCGGCAGACGGCAAAGCCGTACTCCAACAGGGCCACCGCGTCCTCAAAGCGGGCCCGGTAGTCTGGCGCCGCCATCACCACCGCGATCAGGTCCACCCCGTCCTTCCGGGCCGTGGCGGACACACAGTATTTGGCCAGGCCGGTGGAACCGGTTTTCAGCCCGGTGGCGTAGGAGTACTGCTTCATCAGCTTGTTGGTGTTGACCAGGCCAAACTCGCTGCTGCCCCGGGAGGTCACATGGGTAATGTTTTCCATCCAGATGGAAGTATAGTGATAAATGTCCGGATAGCGGGTAATCAGCTCCCGGGACATCCGGGCCACGTCCCGGGCCGTGGTCATATGGCCGTCTGCGTCCAGGCCGCAGCAGTTGACAAAATGGGTGTTTTCCATGCCCAGCCCGGCGGCCCGCTGGTTCATCTGCTCAACAAAGGCCTCCTCGCTGCCCCAGACATACTCTGCCATGGCCACGCAGGCGTCGTTGGCGCTGGCCACCGAGATGCACTTGAGCAGGGTGTCCACCGTCTGCTCCTCCCCCTCCTCCAGGAACACCTGGCTGCCGCCCATGGAGGCGGCATGGGCGCTGACCCGCACCACGTCCTCCTTCTGGATCCGCCCCTCCTCCAAGGCGTCGTAGATCAGGATCAGCGTCATAATTTTGGTAATGCTGGCTGGATGCAGGGATTGATCCCCGTTGTTTTCGTAGATCACCGTGCCGGTGGAGGCTTCCATCAGCAGCACCGACGGGGAAGACAGGGAAAGGGCGGCCTCTGCCGCTGCCTCCGCCCCCTCCGGCCCCTGGGCTTCCGGCGCCTCCGCCAGGGCGGCGCCGGAGGCAGAAAGCAGCAGCGCCGCCGCCAACAGTAGGCCCACCAAAGATTTTCCTCTCATTTTCCGTGTCCCATCCATTTTTTACTATTTTAATAGGATGCCGGCGGTTTTATGCGCCGTTTTCTCCCGGGCTTTACCGGGAGACCAGCTGAAGCAGGAAACGGAGCAGGTACGGATGGATCCAGGCTTCCGCCACCGCCTCCAAGGCCAGGATGCAGAAGGCCGGAAGGAACCGGGCCGGGTCCCGGGATTTTCCCAGCAGAAGCTTCCCCAGCTGCAGCCATCCCCAAGCCAGCAGGATTCCGTGGGGAAACAGCGCCATAAAAAACACGAAAATCCCGGAGAGGCCTCCCTGGAGCAGGCAGGCGGCCCAAAACGCCCCCAAAGAAAAAGAAGCCCAGAGGGCAAACAGCCGCAGGGCCGGAAGCCGCCACCGCCCCAGGCCCAGGGCCGTTAAAAGGGCCGCCGGCGCCAGCCGGCTGGCCAGCAGGCGGACAAACAAAAGCCGAAAAAAAAAAAAACCGGCCAGAATGTAGGCTTGGTAGGAGGAGGACAAAATCCCCATCTCCTCCACGTAAGGACGGCCGGGAAAATTGGCAAAAATGGCCCCTGCCGCAAACCCTGCGGCAAGGACCATCCCCAACTGCTGCTGTATGGTAAACCTTTTTTCCAATCCAAACCCCTCCCCGGAAAATCCTGGTACTATTGTATTCCCGGGAGGCTTCCTATATTCAGGCCTCTGTCTTTGCCTCTCCAGCCAAAAAGGCCTGGTAGGCCAGGATCCCCGCCACCGTC